>JBLFXY010000168.1:0-8796 GCA_047611645.1 Glaciecola sp. | reverse complement strand
TGAACCCTGGAGACAGGGGGGCGCATTCGGCGAATGGGCACTATGCGCCGGCCCAACCAGGAAATGCGGCCTTGACCCCTTGCAAGCGGGCACAAAGGCCGCAATATACCCGCGCAGTTCCGAAGATCTCCAGCGCCGTCACACGTACTGTGCGCGGCCTAGACCCCACCCCCTTGGGGAATACCATGACTCAAAAAGTAGAATCCCACGCATTCCAGGCCGAGGTACAGGAAGTCCTCTCCCTTGTGATCCACTCCCTATACAAGGACCGGGACATATTCCTTCGGGAGCTGATCAGCAACGCGAGCGACGCGCTCGATAAGTTGCGCTTTGAGGCACTGACCAAGTCCGACTGGCTGCCCGAAGGGGAAATCTTGGGGGTGGCGTTGGAAGTGAACACTGAGGAGCGCACGCTAACCATCACCGACAATGGCATCGGCATGAACTACGATGACCTGACGGGCAACTTGGGCAAGGTCGCGAGCTCCGGCACGCGCAAGTTCTTAGATGCGCTGAAAGAAAACTCTGAAGGCCCCGATCTGATCGGTCGCTTCGGGGTTGGCTTCTACTCGGCTTTCATGGTCGCTAACCAGGTCACCGTGGAGACGCGCAAGGCTGGCGATGAGCCAGGATTGCGCTGGCAGAGCGACGGCAAGGGCGAGTACACGATTGAAGAAGTCGAGGGTCTGTCCCGCGGCACGATGATCACCTTGCACCTTGAGGAGCCCGAAGAAGGTCAGAGCGACTACACCCAAGAGTGGGTTCTGCGCGATATCGTGAGCCGCTACTCCGACTTCGTCGAGTACCCCGTGCAAATGGAGGTGGAGCGCTCCGAGCCCAAGCTGGACGAAGAGGGCAAGGAAATCGAGGGTGAGACCGAAATGGTCAGCACCATGGAAACGCTCAACTCCATGAAGCCGCTTTGGGGTCGTAACAAGTCCGAAGTCACGGAAGAGGAGTACGCGGAGTTTTACCGCCACCAATCCCACGACTACGCTCCGCCCTTGGAGACGATTCACTACAGCGCTGAAGGAACTTTGGAGTTCACCGCGCTGTTGTTCCTGCCGTCGCAAAAGCCCATGAATTTCGGCGATGGAGCTGCACCCAAGAGCAAGGTCAGCCTCTATGTGCGTCGCGTTCTAGTGCAGAAAGAGTGCGAAGATCTTCTGCCCGTTTGGTTGCGCTTTGTGCAAGGCGTGGTGGAAACCGCCGACCTGCCGCTCAACGTGAGCCGCGAGACGTTGCAGAGCAACCGTCGCGTGGAACAGATCCAAAAGGGCCTGGTCCGCAAGATCGTGGACACCATGGGCAAGATGCTCGAGAACGAGCGCGACAAGTACATGGGCTTCTGGAAGCACTTCGGTTGGGTCATCAAGGAAGGCCTCTACTACGCACCCGACAAGCAGAAACAAATCGCTGAACTTTGCCTCTTCGAGGGTGGAGGGGATTACGAGTTCACCACCCTGGCGGAGTACAAGGCTGCCATGCCCGAGGGGCAGGCAGCGATCTACGTGCTCACCGGTCAGGACCGCGCCACAGTGGAAGGCTCCGCGCACCTGGAAGGCATGCGCGCCAAGGGTTGGGATGTCCTGTTCCTCACCGATCCCGTGGACGAGTGGGTCCTTGAGCGCTTGACCGAGTTCGATGGCACGCCCATCCAGCGCTTGGACCAGGGAAGCTTGGACCTGGACAGCGAAGAGGATAAAAAGGAATTGGAGGAGAAGCAGGAGGCCGCAGGCGATCTGCTGAAGACCATTCAGGAAGGCCTTTCCGAAGGCGTGACCGAGGTGCGTTTCTCTAGCCGATTGGCCGAAAGCCCCGCCGTCTTGGTGGAAGCCCCCGGTTCCATGAGCGCTCACCAGGCGCGCATGATGCGCCACGCGGGCCAGGACGTGCCCGAACCCAAGCGCATTATGGAACTCAACCCGGACCATGTCCTGGTCCAGGGCCTCAAGAAACTGCACGCGGTGGACGCCAATTCCCCGCGCATCAAAGAGTTCTCCGAACTGCTATTCGATGGCGCGATGATGCGCGAAGGCGGCTCACCTAAGGATCCGGTGAAGTTCCAAAAGTTGCTGACCGAATTGATGGTCGCATCGCTGAAAGGCTAACTCCGCAGCCTTTGAAAAGTTCCGCAAAGCCTGGGCGCCTAAAAAGCTCCCAGGCTTTGTAGTAGGGCGATGAAGCTGCCCGTATTGTTGCTGTTGTCGGTGTGTGGGTAGCGCAGGGATACCAGGTATTCCTGTTTCATCTTTGCCCAGGATCCAGGCACGCTACCGGTCGCCAGGCTGCGTTTTAGATATCGGTTCTGCAGGGGCTCTTGCCCTTGTTCATAGGTGAGTAGGAATCCGTACTCGAGTGGAGGCAGCAGATAGGTGGTGTCCACGTAGGGTTCGTGCCCGCCAGGCGGCAGGTAATCCGAACCCCACTTTTTCACATTGCTGTAAGGCACCGTGGCAATGAGCCCTTTTGGCGCTACAGCAAAACGGTTGAAGGGCCCTGCTTGACTGACGGGACCTCCCCAACGCTCTCCCTTGAAATGCGTGTAGACGGGACCAAAGAACATGTACTCCAGGGATTTATTGTGCAGCTTGGCCAGCACATCAAAGCTCTCTTCGTCCACGCCTCGCAGGACGCTTTCGTTGATGCAGCGCATGGCGTGTAAAAGGAACATGACCTGAAACGACTGGCAGCAATCGAAGCGCCCTTCGAGCAAGTCGCTTTGATTGACCCTTTGGATGAGGCCACTCGGCATGGAAGCCACGTCGAATAACTCCACGACTTTCTGGAACCAAGGCAAGGCATCCTGCCGCCAGGCCGGGGAAGCGATGCGGTAGGCCGCGCCCATGATGTCGAGCCCCCAAGCTTGATCCCGGTCGATGGGGATGCCGTGGTGAGGGGAGGTTTTGGCCCAGCCCAGCACGGCCTTAAGCGTAACCCCCGCCGACCAGGATTCACGCACATGGGGTCCCGCGTGGAACATCAAACGAAAGAGGCTGGCGCAATGCATGAGGTCATCGCGCGCTAAAGAATCATTGGACAGCCAAACCAGGGCCTTGATGTTTTTGGTGTGCCGGATCATGTGTTGCCCGTCGTGGGGCATCCAGGCAAACATTGCATCCTTGTTGCGCGGGATCTTGCCAGCAGGTTCGTGGGCATTGCCCTGGTCGTAGGGCGGGCGCAATTGGAGTTTGTGCACCTCGCGTACGTGCGCGCTCGGCGCAGGACCTCCACGGCATACGTACTGAAACTCGGGGGGCACCATGTAGCCATTGGTGCGAAAATCGAAGGGCACCACGCCCTTTTTGTCACGCCAGGCGTGCACACCCGCAGGGGTTCCATCCTCATTCCACTGGGCATCGGGTTGGCGTGCCGCATTCATTCGATGCAGGAGTTGCAACCGCTCGTAGCCCGCGTGCGAGGCCGCCCAAGCTGTTCGGTGGCCTTCCAGGAATGCAATGTCCACGCCACTGACCATGCCTTGCTGGGGATCTCCCCTGGGATGACTCCAACCCATGACTTCGGCCTGCACCAGGTTGCCATCGCTGTTGCCAGATCTCAGAAGGTGCAACAGATGATTGCGTTCCTTGACCAAGCGGCCCTCCATTGCGGGGTATCCCGCAAGTCCTTGGGTAGCCAGCCCTTCGAAGGTCGGCAGCAAAGCGTCCTGCGAGAAGTATGCGGGAAGAGTGAACCAGGACCACAGATCACGACCGGGACTGCAGAAAGCCAACCCTTCAACGAAGACGCCGGCCCGAGAGATCGTCTCACTGCCCGGACCTCGTAGCGTCAACCGGCGCAAGAGCTGGGCCTGCGGCCCCATCATGTGAAGTTTCCCATCGGGCAGGGCACGCACCAAAGGCAAGCGTGTCCACCCGTCACCGTCTGCCACTTGCTTACCAAGGAAAGGATCGTGCACCGCCAAGTGGGGTTTCCACCCGGGCGGCAAGTGCAAGTCGATGGACTTCCAATAGACCGTACCCAGCGGTTTGTTGAATGGCGTCGACTTGCCGGAGGCCGCCGTGAGCCCGTTGTGGATACGCAGGTCCAAGGACACCAATTTGGAGGTATGCCAGGTGGTGAGGTAAGCGTGGACCGCCATCATGTGCGGCAGGGGAGCGCCTCGCTCGGTGGTCGCGACCGGCATCAAAGCACCAGCCAGTTTCCACTGGCGGCTGGCATGTCCCGATTTCAACAAGCTGCGATCCACGACCCCTTTGGCTTCCAGGTCCAAGTTCAGATCGAAGCGGTAGCTGTTACCAAAAACATCAATGGTGGTCAGGTAGGGCGACGTTCCTGACTGGAAAAGAGTGGAAACCGATGCGGGCTCGATCCTGGGTTGCGGGAGGGGAAAGGAACCCATCAACACCTCGAACCGGTGCAGGCTGCCCGCGTGAACTTCGATTGGCATACGCATGGGCGCCAGGATCTCGATCACTTGAATCTGGCCTTGGGCATTGCGAGCCACCACGTGTACCTGGGCAGGAGTCGGAGCCGAATCCAATCCCTTGGGACGAATCCCAATGGTGCTGAAACCGTTGGGCGCCAACTCGAAGGTTTGCGGCACGGGTAGAGTGGCGTGAATCACAAACTCCGTGCGCGGACCCGCCTGCCAGGTGAGCTCTGCAACAGGTTTCGGGTCCCAGGTGATGTTGGACGGGGCCAACGGCTGGGTGGTGGATTGTGGCTCCTCGTCCGCTTCACCTGGTTTCTGAGGAGTGAGTTTCTGAGGAGTGAGTTTCTGGGCAGTCGGTTCCTGGGCAGTCGGTTCCTGGGGGATTGGCTTCCATCGAGATTTGCCAGCGGACTTGGGCTGCAGCTCGGGAAAGCGGTCGCTGCTCGGGGTTTGCCCCACGGCGGATCCATTGCACAGGAAGGCCAGGATGAGGAGATAAAAAAGCGGCCTGAAGGCGGATGAATTCATGGATAGCTCGGAGAGGGTGGGCCCATGCTTCAGCCTAACCTATGGCGGAAAGAGTGGGTTCGCGCTCCTGCCCGCAGGTGTGTTCAGTGTCCGCGGGTGCCCGCATTGGGTCTCCGATGGGAATACGCGGCACCTAAGCGGCCTGCGCGGAACCGGCTTTGAGCACCGTCTCCAACATGCCCCGAACGCGTTGATCGATGGTGTGGCGTGTGAGGACCGCTTGGCGTCCACGCTCCGCAATAGCCTTGGCTTCGTCCGGACGGGTCAGGAAGTAGGCGACCTTCTCTTTCAATTCCGTCAGGGTGCGGTAACTCGCAACCTCGACCCCGACTTCGAACAGTTCTGCCAGGGCGGAGGAGTGCTCCGCGAGAACGAAACCACCACATGCCAGGATATCGAAGATGCGCATGGTGACGATGTCGTCCTGATATAGACGCCCCACATCCACGTTGATGGTGGAGCCGCTGTAGATCAGTGGCAGCTCGGTTTCATGCAGCGCCGCTCCTCGGTAGCGCACGCCGTGGGTTTCGATTTGGCGCCAGCCTGGGTCTCCCCACACTTCGGGCGCATGGGGCGCAAGCGCAGCCATGGTATTGAGACGCTTCTCGGCTGCCGAGATCTCCGCAAGATACAGGGCGGGATCCGTTTTGCCTTGGGATGTGTTGTGCGCTCTGAAGCCGGGGCAAAGCAAGTCAAGGTACATGGGGATGTTGTACCGTGAGAAATCTGCTCGCTGCATTTCGATGACCCGCCGCATGGCGTCGAGCGCTTGCGGTTCCGGGGTTCCTTGCCATTCCTGGAGACTTGCGATGAAGTCTCGCTGGAACCGATCGATGTTCTCCATGAGGCTGGCTCCCACGAAAGTGACGGGAGCCGCGTATCGATCCGCTTGGGAGGCGCTCAGCGTTTGTGGTTTGCGCTTGGCTGGATCGGCAGCCAACGGCAAGTAGGTGACACTCGCATAGCCGGCCACTTCGAAGGCGGGGACGTTTGCTTGCCTGTAAGTGAAAATGTGAGCATGGGGGGTGGGGATACGCAGGGCGCACGGGCCGTTGAGGGCCGGATCAATTTCCCAGCAAATGCTGTGCACGCCGCGTTCTTCACAGAACTCCGGCAATCCATCGATGCCGTTGATGCCGGCAACTAAATCAGGTTTCCAGGCATTAAAAACCACCTCCGCTTCTTCGTGAGAAATGCGTTCCACGTCGAAGGACAGAATCGAAAAGCCCTGCGCGCGAAGGCTCTGGGTCAAGGAGTCTACGAAGAGCGTGCCGCAACAAATTAAAGCCCGTGGCTCGGAGCACCCACTCTTCAGCAATTCGAATTCGTTGGTGTAGATACGAGCGAGCAGGGGATGAAATATGCGGGGCCCCTGCATTCCATTTTGAATCAAGGGAACCAAGTCCGCGTTCAAGGCAAAGCGCAGGCGATCCGTTTTCAAAGCGCTGCCCCAATCTCGCAAGGCTAAAGCCTGGCGCAGCATCCAAGGATCCCGTTCCCAGGCGATGACATGGGCCTTGGGGGCGCGTTCCAAAACCGCCTCCAGCAATTCGCCCAAGCCCACACCAAAAAGAAAAATGGTGGCCGTTGTCGTGGGATCCAAACCCTTGCAAGCCTTTTCGATCTCCGCTGCGCTCAATACAGCTGGGAATTTGGCCCCACGATAAAGCAAGGTCCAGTGCTGCTCCTCATCCATAACAAGGTGGTCGCCTTCGACCGGCCAATGCAGGCGATCACATAGCACCGGTTGCACTCGAGACAGTGCTAGCAGGTTTTTATTGAGCCATTGGCTCTGGGTGGGCGGCTGGGAAGGGTGCATGGCTTGGAGGGATGGCTCCGCTCAAGGATCGGGTGGATGTCCATTTGGCTGCAGCCTTTCAGGCGGGGCTGTCCCAGATGGGGAACGATGGGGCCGCAAAGGTCGGGGCGCGCATGGATTTGGGGCTACCTCAGAGCCAGTCCCAATGTGGCGGGAACCCCATCCAGGGGATAGGATCGGGCCATGAGTTCAGCTCCTAAGCACAAATTGCGTGTCCCGCGTGCGAAACGCGGTGCCGTTCGCCTCTTGATTGGTACCCGCAAGGGAGCCTTCCGCATCAAGAGTGACAAGGAGCGCAAGTCCTGGCAGATCGACAAGGTTTGGAACCTGGGGCAAACCGTGCACCACGTGGTTCAGGATCCCCGCGACGCCAATGTCACGTTGATCGCAGCTCGCACGGGACATTTGGGACCCACCCTATTTCGATCGATCGATGGGGGCAAAACCTTCAAGGAGGCCAAGACGCCCCCGGCCTTCGACAAGGCTTCCGATGGTTTGTCCCAACGCACGGTCAATCACACCTTCTGGCTCACGCCCGGCAACGATGCGGACGCCAATGTCTGGTACGCGGGCACGTCTCCCCAGGGCCTTTTCAAGTCCCGCGATGGGGGTCGCACATGGAAGCCCGTGGCGGGTTTGAACTCCAACCCCATGCTGGACGAGTGGACGGGCGGAGACAAGGACGGCACACCCGACGGTCCCAAGCTGCACTCCATCTGTGTAGATTCGCGCGACAGCGATCACATGTACATCGGCATGTCTGGCGGGGGAGTCTTTGAGTCGACAAACCAAGGCCGTAGTTGGCAGCCATTGAACAAAGGCTGCGTTGCGGACTTCTTGCCGAGCAAGGATCCGGAGTATGGGCACGATCCGCACTGCATGGTGCTGGCGGGGACCAACCCGGATCGGCTTTGGCAGCAGAACCACTGCGGTATCTATCGCATGGACCGCGAGGAAGGTGAGTGGACACGTGTCGGAAAAAACATGCCCAAGAACGTGGGGGACATCGGTTTCCCCATGGTCGTGAGTCCGTTTGATCCGGACTGTGCCTGGGTCTTCCCCATGGATGGAAGCAATGTTTGGCCGCGCACGAGTCCCGGAGGCCAGCCTAGCGTCTACAACACGGCCGACGGGGGCGAGTCCTGGAAGCGTCAGGATCGAGGGTTCCCGGCCGAGCATGCCTATTGGACGGTGAAACGTCAGTGCATGGCCCACGACGCCCACGATCCGCTAGGCATCTACCTCGGTACCTCGCAAGGGGAAATTTGGGGTTCGATCAACGGCGGCAAGAGTTGGCGACTCGTTATGCGTAACCTGCCGCATGTGTATTCCGTTGAAGTTGCGGGCGTGCGCTAGTGAAGGTTCGCCTGCCTTCTCCGCTGCATTCGTATTCGGAGGGTCAAGTGGAGGTCGAAGGCTCGGGCAGCACGCTGGCTCAGGTCCTTAATTCCCTGGAGCAGCAGTTCCCTGGCATTCGCTTTCGAATGGTGGATGAGACCGGCTGCCTGCGGCAGCACATGCGCATCTTCGTCGATGAGGTCTGCACCGAGGATCTGGCTACAAAAGTAGCCGCCACGACGTTGATTCACATCGTGGCGGCATTGTCGGGGGGGTGAGGGGGCGGTGGTTGAGAAAGCCGCAGCCTAGCGGAGGCCTCGACGACCCCGTGTGATGCCCCGGCGAGCAGGCACCCAAACGCGGCGTGAGCGAGTTTCGTAGCACCCGGGTTCGCGCACGGTGCGGTAGTATCCCTGTCGCACGAGCACCTGGTGGCGGTTGCCGCAGGAGTCGTAGACTGTGTCGTAGGAGGCGGAAACCCATTCCTGGCGCACGCGACCTTGGACCCAGACCTGTTCCGTGATGGTCTCCCAGTAACCTCGAGCCGGCGTGATGCGGCGCGAGCGGTGCGAGCGGTGCCTCTCTTGAGCCCTGGGGAAACCAGGAGTTCCGATGCGCACACCCAACTCTCCGTGGCTACCGATGGTGATGCCTAAGTCCGCTTTCTTCGGGCTTGCTGCCTCGGCGGGAGCCAAGGTCATTAGGGCAAGGGCGG
>JBLFXY010000167.1:0-8954 GCA_047611645.1 Glaciecola sp. | reverse complement strand
ACAGACACCCTTGCTTGGCCAACCGTGGCCGAAGTCGGCCACCGACGTAACCGGTTGCGCCGGTCAAGAGAATGCGTTTGGCTTGTGTCATTGGATGGGGTTGCAGGTTGGCGATCGGGTGTGATCAGGCGACCCATTCGCGCAGGAGGTAGAGCGCCCCGAGTCCGCGGATAGTCCAGGCGATAGTTCGAACCCAATTAGTGAGGACGAGCCTTTGCTGGGCTTTCGGGTTGTGGTGTTTGAGTTGCTGATGCAGCGGAACCGAAAGGGCCGCCGTGCTCACCCAAATTATAAGTATAAGGCCCAGGCCTACGCTGAGGAATTCCCGTGACACGCCCGACAGGGGCCAGACAAGAAGCGCAATACCCGTTAGTACCTCTCCGAACATCAGCGGTGCTACGACCCATGCAATTCGTGCGCAGTGTGACTCGTGAAAGTCCTTCCATTGAGCCTCACCCACCAAGCGAAAGCCAGGGTACTGAACCCACTGAACGATCCAAATCAGCCCCACCAAAGCCCAAGTGCAGGCGACGTGTATTAGGAAAAGGTCGGTGGATGTCATTTGTGCAGGGCCCTTGACCCAAAAGGATTTCGTGCCCTCGTCCATGGCGGATGCACCTATTTGCCCCATTCCGGAGTGTCTAGTTTTGAGGGGAGTGCCTGACTCGACCTCCAAAAGGGGTCGCGGAATCCACTGCAGTGCTCCCCAGAGGCCTCACTGGCCTTCAACGGCTGAGATTGAAATTCACCAACACAGGGTAGTGGTCCGAGGTTTGATTGACGACGCCCTTCCGAATGATTTGGGCGGAGACCGCTGCGCTCCTCAGCTTGGGGTCGGCCAATACGAAGTCAATTCTGGCGCCTCTTTCGGGAGCGTCGACTTTGGCTTCGGACCAAATTCCAGTTGGAATCGTCCAGCGGGGCGCGCCAGATTCCTCTAGATGCGCAAGGGCTACGTCTTCCAGTCCAGCATCGAAAAACATCTGCATGACAGAATAGTCGAAATTGCCATCCTTGAGGTTTAGGACATGGTCGTGCTTGGCATCGCTGGCTCGCGCTCTTTGCAACTCATTCGGTTGAGCTTCCATGATAAGGCGGTCGGCCGGGGACAGCGCATTGAAGTCGCCGAGGACTAGGACCTCTTGGCCTTGTTCCAGCAAGGGCTGGATCTTGGCTAGCAGGAGCTTAGCTTCGGCTGTTCTGGTTCCCCATTGGAAGGGTGACAGGTGAACCACAAAGAAATGGATTTCGCCGATGCGCGCATGCAGGCTTCCGTGATGAAGACCATCCAGCAGTTTATCTATGACCTCAATGGGGAATTCAGAAGTGAGCCCGACCGAGAAACCCCTGGTTTTGAGTAGCGCGGAATTCTCGTGGCCCCAGCCCGCCGCCAACTCCGAAAGGCGTTCCTCTGTAATGTTGGTTAACTCCTGCAGAGCCATCACATCCGGAGCCTGTTGCGCAATCCAAGCCGTCGCCTCATCTACCTGCGTGCCTTTGGAAAACACGTAGTACGTGTTGTAGCTAAGGACTCGTAACGAGTCTGCGCCAGTAGCCTCAATCCCTGACTCTCCCAACTGACAACTGGGTGCAATCAGCAGGAGGGCGAGGCCAAGAAGTTGGTTTTTAAGTTTCATGATTTGTACCAACCTGTTTTATCTCACCGGCCGCGCAGTGAGCACGACAGGATAGTGATCCGACGCAACAGGTTCGTCCAGGACACGTACGTCCAGAACCCGCCAGTTTTTTCGAGGGCGAACCAAGACGTAGTCGATCTGCTTGGATGAATTGGGAGCACCGTGGGTTGCCATGGGCCGGCCAAGCTGGGGCAAGTGCCATCCCGCTGAACGGAGGTCCAAAAGCGGTGGACTGCCCGGAATAGTATTGAGGTCGCCAGTCAAGATCGCAAGGCTCGGAAGCTCGCCGCAAAGATTGCGCTCGATGACATCGACCGAGGCACGTCGCGACTGCTGCGATCCGATACTGTCCATCCAATCGAAGTGCGTGTTGATGAATCGAACCACGGCGCCTGGGCCGTAGAGCGCGGACAGATCCACATCGGCGGCCATGGCTTGGTAGTGGCTCGAGCTAGCAGTGGGAAGTTCGACGTTGCCCACCCATTTGAACGGATGCGTGCTGAGTATCGCGTCTCCATAGGAAGCGTCACTTCCCTTCGCTGGCCCGAAAACTGCAGACATTCCAGTCAGGCGCGCAAGCTCGTCCGCCATCTGCTTGTTGCCTATCTCCTGCAGACCGACCAGGTCGGGCGACTCCGCTGAAATGATCGCCGCAATGCGCTCAAGGTCGTACTTCTCATCCATGCCATCGCCATAGTGGATGTTGTAACTCATGACTTTGAGAGCCGGCGCTGGATCGACGAGTTCGAGCGTGGACAAAACTGCAGCGTGGTCACTAGGCCACCCGCGTTTGTGCTGCGCGAGCACACGGGAATCGACAACTTTCCAATCTCCCTCGCTGGCATAGACATAGTCGATTCTGTCGGGATGACTGTTCACAAACTCGGGAGACCATGTGTGCCCGGGGGCGGTGACGGGATCCGGATGGATCGATCGGAAAGTATCAACGTACCTCGCCCGCTGCATCGAACGACTCACCGGCCACGGCACGATGTGTCCGTAGTGATTGTCCAAATGTGCCGTTTGTTGGGTCCAATCTAGGTGCGAGCCACTATTGAAGTCACCTCCAATGAGCACTGGAACGGCAGGCGATGCATCGACATGAAGTTGGAGATCGTGGAGAAGCGCGTCGATTTCAGACCCTCGCGTTTTAGCGTCCCCCAATACAAGGTCTTCTGGCGTTGCGCCTTCTTCCAGTGCTTTACCCACGTCTGGTAGGTAATGAATCCACAAGGAATAGGCTTGCACGAACACGTCGGGGCTCAGCTCGACGGTCACCCCGCCAAAGCGAAAACCCTGGTATAAGCGATGCACATCCCGAATCGGATAGCGGCTTAGGACCGACAGGTTGCTAGAGCGCAGGTAGTAATCGAACCCTAAGCGGCCACTGATTATGGGGCCGCTGCCGTAGGTCTCTTGCATCAGCACGATGTCCGCCCCGGAGCTCTCGATCACCTCTACGACACGCTTCAACCCTTCATCGGTTCCCTTGCGTCGCCCGCCGTGCCAGATGTTCCACGCGAGAACTTTAAGGGGACGGCCATCCCACTCTACGACGGAAGCGGGACGGCGCTCCTCACCCAATCGCGTCGTGAACGACTCGGCGACAGCTTCCCATCGGATGACACCGGGTTCGATCCGGACGTCGGCCACTTCAAAACCTTTCACGTTTTCAACCTGAACGAAGTCCATCGCTGATTTCAGGCTGCCCACCCCCTGAAGATCATGCAGGGCGACCCTGCGCCCATCGTGGTAGAGGTGTACAACCCCCATGCTACGATCAACCGCGAATCCGATCTCGTGCCACCGACCATCCACGATGCCCTGGTCCGCGGCCTCCGGACGGTGATCGATCCGCGAACTTCCATCACCCGCATTCCACGTCCACGCACCGTCCGGCAGAACGCTAATTGCGAAACCCGCTTGGCTCCCGGATTCGCGCCCCATACCGAAGCTGTTATTCGTCGTGTAGTCGCGCACCGCACCAGATTCCCAGGCCTTGTTCGCGGCCAGGGAGGGAAGGTCACTCGGTGGTACTCCTTCGCACCGCACGAGCATTCTCAGGGTGAAGCTCTGTGCTAGGTCAACACCTTCTGGAACGGCGATCTTCGCCGGAAGGTCGAGCGCCTGGACTTGAGCCAGGCCGAGGGGGGCACAGAACAGGAGTGCGGCGAGGTATCGAAGGATACGAAGATTGAGTCTCATGGCTCGTACTGGGAAAGTGCGGGATTGCATGTCGATCAACGTCGAAGCTTGCGGGTTTGCACTTCACCGCGCCCCTGAACCAACAGATGGTCGGGCCAGACCTCGACAATGGCGTAAGCGTTGGGAGCTGCGGTGGATTCCAGAAGCGCTGGCAGGGTCCAGAAGTGGACGCCGTTGGATTGAGCGTAGCCACCCGCGTGGTCGTGCCCATTGAAGTAAGCGACCGTTGCGGGCGACGCGGTGATCAGAGCGTGCGCTTCGGCATGGTCCCAGGCCAGGTGAGACGGTGTCGAGGAAGCGGGCTCGATGGGGTGGTGAGCGAAGATGACGACGTGTTGGCCGGCGTCTTCGGCGGCCTGCAACTGTTGGGCTAGCCACTGCAACTGCTGGGGGCCGAAACCTCCGTTCCAGGCCCTAGCGTTGGGTGTGTCTTTGGATTTTTGGCCTTCGAGCCAGGCCTCCGCCTCTAGACGTTGGTCGCTGTGAATGGAGAAGGCCATGCTGTCGAGCACGACAAAGCGCCAACCGGTTTGGACCTGGGAATACCAGGACGTGTCCAGCCCAAGGCGAGCTTCCAGGTCGGGGCGTGGCACGGAGAGGCAGTGGTTACCGATGACGTGCAGGAGCGGGTGCCCGGTGGCTTCCAAGGGTGCGAGTACGCGCTCCAAGTCGGCTTTCGAGAGGGCAGCGGTTTGGCGATCGTCGATAATGTCGCCGAGCTGAGCGATGAAGGCCAGGTCGCGTTGGGCTAGATCGGCAGCGCACGCCCTGAGCAAAGGCAAGGCCTGGCGATAGGTGCGGGAGCCTGCCGTGTCCTTGTCGGCAAACTGCACGTCAGCGAGCAGGCCAAACTGGAAGAGAGGTCGCGGGGGACGGGTGCCTGGGACCGCGCATGCGGCCAACAGGAGCGGGACGAGGACAAGCAAGGGAAGCGCGTTGGGCATGCTAAGAGCATAGGGGAGCAAAGGAAAAGGCGTGCGGCGCCCCCCGGGAATGTTCCGAGCAATGAACCCACGCCACCGTCGCCCGGTGGCACGGGTCATGCCCTGCTCCAGCCAGATCACCCTGCGACCGCTCTCTATCGACATCGAACAACACCGCCCAATCTCCAGCAAGAAGACGCACCCCCCCCACGCGCACCGGCGGAGGATGGAGGGTGCCGCATATTATCCTTCCACCTGCAAGCCCCCGCAGCAACGCTGCGGGGGCTTGCGTTGGTGGAGGGAGAATGTGTGGTACCTTCCGTCTGGATCACTCCTACGGACGGTGGCGCGCTGGCTGTTGGCGAGTGATCGAGGAGCCATGCGGCGACCGATGCCACTCCCGGACGATTCGGAGAAACTCCCCGGAAGGACCGTACCGCACACTCTCCCTCCACCGGCGCAGGCCCGGACTTGCTGGCTGCGCCAAGCAAGGCCGCGCCTGCCGGAGGAAGGATAGTATGCAGCACATTCCTTCCTCGCTCGATTTCGGCATCGGACAGCAGCGGCTAATCTCCGGTTTGAAGACGCACCCTCCACGCGCACCGGCGGAGGATGGAAGGTGCCGCATATTATCCTTCCACCTGCAAGCCCCCGCAGCAACGCTGCGGGGGCTTGCGTTGGTGGAGGGAGAATGTGTGGTACCTTCCGTCCGGACTACAAAATTCGGTCCAGGAACGACTTCCCGGGAAGGGGCGGGTCGAGGCCTAGCGCTTCTTCTACGGTGGCTCCTAAATCCGCGAAGGAATCGCGGATGCCCAGGTTGATGGGGTTCTTGAGGGCTGGGCCGCCGACCAAGACCGGCACATACTCGCGGGTGTGGTCGGACGTCTGAGTGAAGGCGGGGTCGTTGCCGTGGTCGGCGGTTAGGAAGACCAGGTCATCGGGGCGCAGTAGTGTTTCGAGTTCGGCGAATTGGGTGTCGAATTCTTCGAGAGCTTTGCGGTAACCGATGGCGTCCCGGCGGTGTCCGTAGATCGAGTCAAAGTCGACCAGGTTGACGAAGACCAAGCCGCTGTCGAGATCGCGGGCGAGCTGCAAGGTGTGCTCCATGCCGTCCTTGTTACCCTCGCTAAGGATGGAGCGAGAGATTCCGCGGCCGCAGAATATGTCACTGATCTTGCCCACCCCAACGGTTTCGATGCCAGCGGCTACCAGGCGATCGAGCACCAATTCATGGGGCGGTTCAATGCCGTAATCGTGACGGTTGTAGGTGCGTGTGAAGTTGCCGGGCTCACCGATGAAAGGGCGTGCGATTACGCGCCCCACGTTGAGGTCCATGAGCATTTCACGGGCGATTTCGCAGACTTTATAGAGGCGTTGCAGACCGAACGACTCTTCGTGGGCGGCGATTTGGAAAACGCTGTCGGCGCTGGTGTAGACGATGGGTTTGCCGGTCGCTAAATGCTCCGGGCCGAAATCGGCGATGACTTCAGTTCCCGAATAAGAGCGGTTGCACAGGTAGCCTGGCAGATCTGCGCGCTTCACAAACTCCGCGAGGAAATCGGCCGGAAAGCCCCCTTCGTAGACCGGAAAAGCAAAGTCGAGCGGGCAGCCCATCAATTCCCAGTGGCCCGTGGGCGTGTCCTTACCGGGGGAGACCTCGGCCAAGCGACCAAATGCTGCGAGGGGTTGGGAGGCGGGCTGCAAGCCCTCCACCGTGTCCATGTTGCCCAGGCCCCAGGCCTGCAAACGCGGCACATTCAACCCACCTGCCAACGTGATGATGTGATTGAGCGTGTGGCAGTTTTCCTCCCCAGCTAGATGCGCATCAGGGAGCGCTCCCACGCCCAGGGAATCCAGCACGATGATAAAAACACGTCTATTCATTTCACGTCTTCGGGTAAGCCCGTTGCGGGTTGCCACAATTCGATGCGATTGCCTTCGGGATCTTCAAACCAACCAAAGGCGCCATATTCGGATACATCGGGGCCACGAACGCCTTTCGCTCCGGCCTTTTTTACGGCCTGTAAGCAACCGGCGAGGTCGTCGACCATCAAGTTGATCATGTAACTCTGATCCGGGCCGCCAAGATACTCGCTGTCCTTTTCGAAGGGGGACCAAACGTGATATCCGCCCTTCGGCACGGCCGCAGGCAAAAAGCTAACACCGTAATCGGTTATGGGCATGCCCAAGTGCTCGCCATACCAGGCGCGCAGCTCTGCGGGATTCTTGGAGCGGAAGAAGACCCCGCCCAGGCCAATAACTTTTGCCATGCTGGTTTCCTAGCTCTTCGCCTCTGCCACAGCTTTGTCGATCAAGCCTTGAATCTCTTCTTCCATTTCATCGACCCACTCGTCGCCGAAATCGCGCTCGAGTAGATCGCGCTCGGCGAACTCCCAGCGTCCGGAACGGGGGTCGTAGTCGAACTGGTAATCATGATCGCTTCCATCATCTTCGGTGACGACGACGATGATGATGGTGTTGACCTGGTCCAGTTCTGCGGTGTAGCTCGCCATAAGTTGTGGTGGGTGCCTGAAAGAGGCCCCTGTATCGGGAAATCGGGGTGAGGGCCCATAAGACTAGCAGGCGGAAATAAAACAGCCATCCTTACTATTGCTCTTCACAAATAGGCCGAAGCCCCTCAAGGCTGGGCAAACCGCATTTCTGGTCGGACGGTGCGGGCTAATTCGCAAGCCCGCTTGTGCGCCCAATCGAGTTTTTGGGTGGAATAGCTAACAAAAAAATCTAAAGCAGCGCCGGTGCAGCTACGAAAGTAGTCTTTCCTTGGCCCCCCCTGGCCCTCCCCAAAGCCATCCAGAGTGCGTTTTTGGAAAAAACTGGTCCAAGTACACCCACTGTCACCACTTTTCCAGCAAAGATATGGTGGGCACGCCCGTAGAAAGGCATATCTCATCCCCAACGGGGCCAATTCAGCCCCTCAGACCCCCGAATTTTAGGTTCCCTAGACCCATGAAACTCCCCCTCATACTCGCCGGCGTAGCCGGCCTTGTTGGCATCGCCGCACTGACTCCTGCTACCGATCTGACCTTCAGCCCGGCGGAGTCCACCACGCTCACCAAGAACTTTTCCGTTTCCGTCGACTTCGCCTTGGACGACCTAGTCCTCACTATGAACGGCAACGAAATGGACCCGGGCATCATGGGTATCGACCTCGACGACGCTTCGGGTGAGGTCTCGGCCTCCCTGAGCTTCACGGACGAGTACGTCGCCATGAAGGGCTCCCAGGCCACCGAGCTCAAGCGCACCTTCTCCAGCATGACCGCTGAGTACCAAACCGGCAGTGGCGAGTCCGGCAGCGAGAACAACGACGAAGTCGAAGGCAAGACCATCGTATTCAAGATGGACGCAGAGTCCGGTGAGTACAGCATGACCGACGAGGAGGGCGAGGAGCTCGAAGAGGGCATGGAAATGATGTCTATCGACACCGACCTCACCATCTTCCTGCCCGCTGGTCCCGTCGAAGTGGACTCCTCCTGGACCGTCGAAGGCAAGGACCTGCTCGGCATTCTGGTACCCGGCATCAACATCGACAAGGCCATGGCTAAGATCGACGAAGAAGCCGCCAACAACGATGCCCCCTTCGCACCCTCCGACTTCATGGACTTCATGGAAGAACTGGGCTCGATCGAGTGCACCTACAATGGCACCAAAGAAATCGACGGCGTCACCCTGCAGGTGATTTCCCTGGTCCCCACCATGGATAAGACCATCGACCTCACCGATACCCTCGCCGACATCATCGACGAAGCTTCCGGTGGCCAAGAGATGGAAATCAGCATGAGCGTCACCTTAGAAGGCACCGGCTCCGGCCAAATCCTCTGGGACGCCAGCACCGGTCACTTCCGCGACTACACCATGGACATGCAAATCAGCGCCCTCATGGACGGCAGCGGCAGCGCTCAAGGCCAAAGCGGCAGCGCTGAGGTCGAGACCACCATCAACGTGAGCTACCACTTCACCGCTGAGTGATTTCGGGAGGGGGCACAGCCCTCTTACGGATGACTTTGGGGCCACTCCTCTCGCGGGGGGTGGCCCCTCGGCTATTAAACCGGAGTACTCGTGGGCGGCCAGGAGTGTGTCGGGCATAGAGGGTTGTGCCAGGAATCGTCCATCCATTTCGGAACAAGGCGGATTGCACCCCCTATAGTTGAACGCTATCGGGGGGAGA
>JBLFXY010000166.1:0-8957 GCA_047611645.1 Glaciecola sp. | reverse complement strand
GCATGGCGCAAGAAGCGATCGGGGCTGCTCAGATAGGGCCACGCGAGACGAATCGCCTGCGGGTCTGGCTGCTGATGGAATTCTTCCAACGAATGCCGCAAGGCCCGTGCCTTGGCCGCGTCAGGAGGTCCTAGATCCGGGCCAGCGCTAGTCAAGTCGCGCGTTGATGCTTCACCCACGTAGTTCACCCGATACAGGGCAGACTGCGTCCCGCGCCCGCCCGTGACAAAATAGAAGGCACCGTCCGCACCGATCACCGCGTCGGTCACCGGCAAGGGGGCTCCCGAAACGAACTCCTTGGCAGTGGCTGTATAGCCAGCACCTTGCGGCGTGAGATGCACGGAGTAGATCGTGCCAAAGGTCCAATCGAGCGCGAAGATCGCGTCTTGATAAGACGGCGGGAACTTCGCTCCCTGACCGCTCACCACACCTGTCGGTGAACCAGGACCGATATCGATCAACGCTGGCAAACTGTCTTCGTAATAGGCCGGCCATTTCCCTGAGCCACTACGCCAGCCAAAGTCCGCACCGCTGATCGCCAAGCAAATGCGGGTGGGCCGATACCAGGGAGAGCCCATGTCCCATTCCATGTCCGAGTCGAAGGTGAACAAATCACCAAAGCGGTTGAGGGCGATGTCGTATTGGTTGCGGAATCCATAGCTGTGAACTCGGTACTCGCTACCGTCGGGAGTCACGCGGCAAATCCAACCTCCGGGCGCGAGGCGTCCGCGCGCGTGCCCGTTTGCATCCCAGTGCCTGGGTAGCAAGAGGTCTTCCTGCCAGGACGCCGGACTCGCACCCTTCACAAACTGCATAGGTAAATCGGTGTGATTGCCAGCCGCCACGAATAAATCGTCGCCTTCGAAGCTAGTGAGTACCGCGTGGTTGCCGTGCTCACCACCACCTTTGGCGCTGGGAAGGGGCTCGACGGAATCAAAAATATCGTCTCCGTCCGAATCCGTCACGCGAAAGAGGCCTACGCCGCTTACATGCGCATAGAGCGAGTCAAAGGCCCATTCCAAACCCTGGGCTCCTGAAATGTCCACCGGGATCTTCTCCACTTTGAGTTCCGTTTCGCTCTCCGAGTCAGCCGGCGTGATGCGAAAGAGGCCCTTGTCCGCTTGATCTGAAACGATCAGACGCCCCTGGTGATCTGTGGTCATGCAGACCCACGAGCCCTGTTCTTCACTGGAGACGACGTAGAGCAACTCAGCTTGAAAGCCTTCCGCAAGGATGAGCTGGTCACCGGCTAGCGGAGCGTTTAAGCGGGGCGCCGTTTGCTGCACGGTCTCATCGCCCGGAGAGCCCCAAGGACCCACTCCAAACTCCCCGTGTTTTTTGGGCTGTGACCAAGCCGAGTCCACGAAACCAGGCAACTTCCACCTGCTCTCCTCCTGTTGCGCGATGCGCCAAGCTGCGTCGCCCGTGTGAATGAATTCCATGGTTCCATCCTCAGAACGCAACTCCAGCTTCGCAATCATGGCCGCGGGTCCACCCCGATTTTCCGCGGCGACGGCGATCACGTTTGCAGCGTCTGTTCGTAGAAAACGAGTCACGTCCACGTGGATCGGGCGCTCCCAGGTTTCGCTTTTGGCAACCTCTTTGCCGTTGATCCAAACCTGCATCACATTGTCGCAGGTGGCATGCAGCTGCGCGTCGACGAGGGCTTCGCTAATCGTAAACTCGCGCCGCATGAATTGAGCCTGGTTGTCATCCTCGCCCCAAATCCAGGTGGGGATGGGAGCGCGGCTCAGTCCTTTCTTCGCGTCAACGGCAGGGCTCTCTTCCGGGTTCTGCTCCGAGGACACGGTATCAGCAGCCGGACGCAGAGCTGTGGATGCGCGCGCCTCTTCCATAGCTCTGAGGGCATCCTCAAGGCTGAGCGCTTTCAACTCCAAGTCCTTAGCGAACACGGTCATCGCTGGACCAGCGTGCACTTGAAGGCCGAGCAGACCCTGGCTAGGGGCGTGCCCAGTTTGATCAATCACGTCGACCGTCACCACACCATTGACCATGTGCAGCACGCGGTTCCCCGCAGCTATGATCGAATACTCGTTCCATTCCTGTACTGAAAATGGGGCCGCATCCACAAACTGTCCCACCAGTTTTGACTGACCTTGGTCGTCGATCACCAGGCTCTGCCCGCGCTCCGCGATTATGCCACGACCTGTTCCTTCCTCGTACAGCATGCCCAAGTACTGGGGGCTGGGATGCACATCGCATTGGTATCCCGCGAGCGCGAAACCTGCGGCATTCTTCCGCTGGCTTCGATATTGAATTCCAGAGTTGTTCACACCTTCTACCCGCACCCGGCCGCGAAAGTGAAAGTTCTCCACTTGCCCTCCCTTCCAAATGAGAAAGGTGTTCGCTTCGATCGGGTTTTCGACCGTACTTCCCACGATCATTCCTTCGCGCGCCTCCCAGATAGAAACATCCCCTTCCCAACCATCTAGCGTCTCCCCGTCATGGAGGGACTCAAATTTTGAGGACTGGCTGCACGCGGTCAGCGACACCAGAACGAGAGGAAGTAGCGTACTGAGGGAGATTTGCATCCCCTCTAGAGTACCCATTCCTTTCCAAATTCCGAACCTAGCGATTTTGTGGAAGGCAGTGGACGGACTTTAGGAAGGGGCCATCCGGAATCGGCACCGAGGTCGATGCGGGATTGAATGAGGTTAAAACGAGGCCTCTTCGCTAGTATTTCGCCAGCAGACCAACCGCCAAAATGTCCTCCATTCGCCAACCAGCCCCCTCGATTAGCCTAGATACCGCTGCCGGAATCGCGGCAACCTGGCTATCCGCTCCGTTGGAGGTCAAGCAGCTCGACAGCTATTTCGACGCCAACTTTCTGCTCAGCAGCGCCGATAGCAAGCAGTATGTACTGAAGGTTGCCCATGAGAGCGAACAGCTTGAGGCTTTGCAGCAACAGAGTGCTCTGATGAATGGCCTCGGTGATCAATTCCCAGGCAAAGTTCCGAAGTTGATTGGTGAAATCCGAACAATAGAGGGTGACGATGGTCGCCGACACTTTGCACGCTTAGTGAGCTATCTGGATGGCCCATTGCTTGCGGACACCATTGATCGTGCGGACTCCTCGACGTGGGCAAGCCTCGGCCGTTTTCTGGCGAAGATAGACTCGGAACTCGTAGCTCTTCCAGCCCCGCAAGACCATCGACCGTTGCGTTGGGATCTCCAGCACTCGGGTTGGATCGCGGCAGACAGCGCCTCACTTTGGCAACCGCAGCAACGCGCCTTGGTGCAGGCAGCTATTTTTCGCTTTGCCAGTCAAGTCTTACCGGGCATGGATCAACTACCCAAGCAGTGGATCCACAACGACGCCAATGAGTTTAACCTCATAGTGGATACCAGCAGTGCCGCGCCCATCATCGATGGTATTTTTGATTTCGGTGATTCCACCTTCGCACCCCGTATATTCGAATTGGCGATTGCTGGAGCTTATTGCGCAATCGCCCCAGCTACAAAAGCAGAGTCTGACCCACTCACAGCGAACCAGCGACTGAGCCGTGTGGCGGGGCTTGTCCAGGCTTATCACGACATCGCACCACTGGCAGAAAACGAGCTTCACGCGCTGTTCCCGGCCTTGCTACAACGCTTGGCCATGAGCGTGGCCATCAGCACTTTGGATGCAACGTTCGCCAAGGAAAATCCCTATCTCACCGTCTCCCAATCCGCAGCCTGGCAAGGATTGCAATGCCTCACGGCGGTCAGTCCTGCACTTGCTTTGGAGATTCTACAGCCAAAAGACTGGCAGGGGCCTCGCAGTGTCGACGTCGGAGTGAGAATGTCGAAGGCCGATATCCTGAAACACCGGCAGACCTACACCGCTCCATCACTATCGATCAGTTATGCAGAGCCACTGACGATCCTGCGCGGTCGGGGCTCGTGGCTATTCGATGAGCAAGGACGTGGTTTCTTGGATGGAGTGAACAATGTCTGCCATGTCGGCCATTGTCATCCTCACGTGGTGCAGGCTGGCGCGCAACAACTAGCAACGCTCAACACCAACACGCGTTACTTGCATCCGCAGCTGGCGCGTTATGCCAAGCGTCTGACCGACTTGTTCCCGGACCCGTTGCAGGTCTGCTTTTTGCTCAACTCCGGTAGTGAAGCCAATGAATTGGCTTTGCGTTTAGCGCGTCATTTCACCGGTCGCAATGATGTTATTGCTCTGGAAGGTGGCTATCACGGCAACACCGGCACCTTAATCGATGTGAGTCATTACAAGCATGCCGGACCGGGTGGTGGCGGACCCCCTGCATGGGTCCACACGGTTCCTTGCCCTGATCCTTATCGTGGTCCCCATCGCGGTGCGGATGCTGCAGAAAAGTACGCCAGCTATGTGGAAGAAGCCGCGGCTCGCTGTGAACCTGCGGCCTTCCTGTTCGAGCCGTTGGTCGGTTGTGGTGGTCAAATCGTGCCGCCAGCAGGTTACCTCACGGCTGCATGCAAGGCCGCGAAAGCTGCGGGTGCTTTGGTGATAGCTGACGAGGTCCAGGTAGGTTTCGGTCGTGTCGGTCAATGTTGGTGGGCTCATCAACTCGATGATGAAGCGGGAGGCGCCCACCCAGACATCGTCACCATGGGGAAGCCGATCGGCAATGGCTTTCCGATGGCCGCGGTGGTCACCACCAAGGCTATCGCCGATTCCTTCGCCAACGGCATGGAGTTCTTCAATACCTTCGGCGGCAATCCGGTTGCTTGTGCGATCGGCTCGGCGGTGTTGGATGTGATCGAAGATCAAGACCTGCTGAGTAACGCCACCCGTATTGGCGAACTACTCAAGCAAGGGATCTGGCACCTTGCCGAAGACCACACTGTTATTGGAGACGTCCGCGGAGTTGGCCTTTATATTGGCGCGGAGTTCGTGGAGGATCGCAGCAGCCGTGAACCCGACGCACAGCGTCTTGCGGCGGTTCTGGAGCTCTGCCGTCTTGGGGGTGTCCTGTTCAGCAGCGATGGCCCCAATCACAATGTCCTAAAGATCAAACCGCCTCTGGTCTGGACCACGCTTGAAGCGAAACTCGCGTTGGCGGTGTTGCAACGGGCCCTAGAACAGACCGCCTCCTGACGCTCTGGCTCGTGCAATGCCTGCGCTCATTTTTGACCGAGCCCGGTGCCACTGCGGAATATTTAGTGGCCTGAACCTCAGGCCAACCCGTGGTGGTTCCTTCCTAAATGCCGTCGGGGATCCGGACATGTTAGGTGCCTGAGGCTACAAAATACTGTGTGATGAACGATGCCATCACCTGCAACAACCGGCCTGGACCGACGGTCTCAAATCCGCGCGAACAATCCAGGCTCAAACTTAAGCGCGTCGTTCCTACCGACCCAAAGTGGGGTCTTTTCCACCGGCCCGCTTAGGGTCGGGCGGCCCACTCGACCCCGTAGACGTCGATGAACGTGGGGGCGATGCGCCAGCCCTTGGGCGCCAGTTCGCAGACAAAGCCCACATCGTTCACGTCTTGGTCGGTGCCGCCGCGGCCGTTGTTGATAGTGCGGCCTTTGCGCTGTCCGAGTGCCAGAAGGTTGAACTCCACGAACTCGTTCGAGGAAAGATCGTATACAGCAGATCCAAGCACCTGCGTAGAAATGGAGTGCGGGTAGCGTCTCGAATCCCTGGGGATCCAATCGTTTGGTTCTGTGAAGAGCCAGGGCCCGGCGGCTTTGGCAGCTGTCCCGCCTCGCAGGGTCAAGCTGACTCGAGAGCCTTTCACTTCGGTCACCTCACTCCATAGTTCAGAATCCGCGTCTTCACTCGGGTGGTAGGGAATCGTCTGTCCGCGCACATTGTCCACGAACACCAAGCAGCTCAGGCGTTGGGTGACTTGATCGGGGAGACTATGTTTTGAACCGGGTTCCGAGGAATCGGGCAAGATCGAACGGGCCTCGGCCGCGCTGAACCAAACGGTCTCGCGGTTGAAGCGCTCGCCTGGGGTTGCCAGCGGATCGCCATTGGGAGGTAAGTCACGAGCTGTGCGGCGCAGATGGAGGCCACCTATAGGGAACAGCTGTTCCCAGCGAAAGCCGGGGGCGACGAGGTCTGCGTCTTTGAGAGCCTTGTCTGTTTTAGGCAGTTGCTCCCATTTGACGAGAGCGGACTGCAGGAGCTTCACAATCGCTTTCGGGCTAGCCGTGTTCTGGCGGGCGAGCAGGACGCCGCCGGCAGTGATTACGTATGTGCCTTGCATGCTTCCCCGACTCATTTTTTCGTTCCCATTGACCGCCTTGCGGAAGAAACGGCACTCGGGATCATCCTCGCGCTGCAAACGCCAAACTTCGTCGGCAACCGTGACGAATTTCTGAGATAGAGCAACCACCTCGGGATCGGACCAGACACGCCGGCCCACGACACCATTGGCTCATGTGCAGCCGAGGGGGTGGCCATTCATTCCCCAAAACAAGAGCGGCTTGCCTTGGTCGTGGGCAGCCTGCACTCCTTCCCCGAACTTCAAGAGCCAAGGAATCTGTTCGTGTTGCACTTCGGAAGGGCGTGGCCGAACGTAGGCGCTCCAAGCGCTCAAGTTGTCAGCAGTCGGCGAGGGTGCCTGAAGGTCCTCCTGTGGGAGAGCAGGCAACGCAGTGGCGACCGTGAGTAGGAAAGAGAGCAACATGCGGGCCATTATATCACGGACAGTGGTCCCGTACTCAAACACACGTGAAGGCGCGGTGGTTTACGGGCAAGTGGACGCTGTGGACTCTGATGGAGCGTGATTTATTGGCGCAGATGCCGCTGGTCGGGTCGAAGCGTGTGAACGGAATGTAAATGCCGGACTACAAAGTGGATGTGGAGTTGGTGCGGCGCTGGACATACTCTGGTTGTATGACGTTGTTACCAGATGGTCGAAGTGCTGAGTTTGTCTCGGAGTCGGGGCTTGCGGAGCCTAGTGGACTCGTTTCGATTAATGAGCGAGCGAGCGCGAGCGTGGTTCTGCGTTGGTTGCGGGAGGGGAAGGATCTGTTGTGGGAGGGGGATTGGGAGAAGGGGTCGGAGTTGCTTAAGGATCTACGGAAAAGTTTGCAGCGGGAGAGGGGCGACAATGTTGAGGAGAGCGCTTTGGAAAGGTGGCGAGAGCAGCGCGGCGCAATTCGGGAGCAGGGCGAGTTGTTGGGAGGGATTCTGGTGGTGCTTGAGAAGGATGGGGAGGTGCGCCTGCGCAATGCGCCGGATGTTCGGCGGGCGGTGGAGTTGGCTTGGGGTTTGGAAGCGGGGTTGCGGGTCGTCGCATTGAGTTCTTTGCTGGGAGCCTTGAGTGCGGCGGAGTGGACTCGTAAGGGGATCGAAGTTCCAGGGTTGAATGGCAAGTTGAAGCCTCGCTTTGGTGTGTTCTCTCCCACACGGAGGGCTTATGTGGACTTGCTCTTGCACTTGGACGCGAAGGGGAAAACGGTGTTGGATGTGGGCTGCGGGACGGGCGTGTTGGGATTTGTTCTGTTGCAGCAGGGAGCCGTTTCTGCGGTGGGGACTGATTTGGATGAGCGCTCTGTGGTGTGCGCGATCGACAATGCGGCACGGTTGGGAATGGCAAAACGCTATCGGGCGCAGTTGGCTGATTTGTTCCCGGTTGGGGAACGTTTTGATTGCGTTGTTTTCAATGCGCCTTGGGTACCGGAAGTGCCGCGTACGAGGTTGGATCGGGCGGTGTTTGATGAGGAAGGGCAGACGTTGAAGAGATTTGTGGAGGGCTTGAGCAAGTGCTTAACCGAGGGCGGCGTCGGAGCGATATTGGTTTCGGACTTGCCGGAAAGGTTAGGGTTGCGCCAGGCCGGGTACGTGGAGGAATTGGCGGCTGCCGAGGGGTTGCAGGTTCGCTTGGTGGCCGATGTGCCGGCGGTCCATAAACGGGCTCAGGATGTGCGCGATCCGTTGCACGAGGTTCGAAAGGATGAGAGGGTTCGAATTTTGGTTTTAGGGGTCGGGTAGGACTAGGAAGGACCGCGTAGGTCATTGGAGTTTTGGCATTGGCAGATCTCGGCAAGCTTGCCGCACTCGACTCAATCGGAACGGTCCTCTGGGCGGCGCACAGGTATTGACGCTCGACATTCGTCAAGAGTGCGGGATGTGGGCTATCCCTTGTCCACGCTCCCTCAAAACCGCCCTGTTGGTGTTCCCATTCAGTCGCGCAAGTGTTTCCAAGGGCATGCGAGGTCGGTCGGTGGAACGGAAGTCGGCTTACCGCCGATGGCGCGGGAGGTTGGTACTTTCCTATTTCGCGCTAGCCGCAACGACGGCGTTGGAAAATTGCACTATTGGGTAGGAATCGTAAATGGCCGATTTTGTGTGAGTGAGCCTGAGAACTGGCTCGCGTCTTGCCATGTCGGGTAGACTATGCGTCTACCGTTTGTGCGCGCACAGAAGACAACATGTAGAGTCGTACTATGGGAAAGATTTTGATTTCAATTGTTGCCGTGGCCTCCCTGGCCTTCGCCTTGTGGTTCTTATTCCAGTGGGAAGGCGATTCCGATTCGAGCGCGACCTTGTCGAATGCAGGGGCGGCCGCACTCGAAACAAATGCGTCGGCGTCGCAACAGTCCGAGGGCGAATTGCTGCAGTCCAGCGGGAATTCCAGTGCAAACCGTTCAGCTGTAAAGCCGCTAACTGGGGAAAGCAGTGATGCTGAGCCCACCATCGCCGGGGCTGTTCCTATACATGAAGAGGGGGAAACTGTCATCGAGGTGCTGGTTGTGGACGGTGCAAACAGGCCCATTGAAGGCGCGATCGTCACTTCCAACAAAGTGGAAGAAAACCCGCAGGCGTTAGATTTGTCCCAGATTTTTCGAAGCGCGGGACGCAAGACAAACTCGCAAGGCTTGGTCAGCATGGTGCTGAAGGTCGACGAATTAGTGCGTGTGATCGCCAAGGCTGACGGCTTCGCCTCCGGCGCCAGTAAGGGGATTGAGCTGGACGCAGATGCCGTTCAAAAACGTGTGACGATCAC
>JBLFXY010000165.1:0-8983 GCA_047611645.1 Glaciecola sp. | reverse complement strand
CCGATAAGAAGGTCAACGAAGTCACACCCGACCTGTTTGGCATCGGCCCGGATCCCGAGACCATGGCGGTGCAAAACGTCGAAGATATTCTGGCCACGATTCGAGTTCTCGGCTTGGCTCCGACCAAGGCTAAAAACGTCAAACGCCTTTCCGAGCTGCTCGTGGAAAACCACGGGGGCCAGGTGCCCGAGACTTTCGAAGAGCTCGAAGCCCTGCCAGGGGTGGGCCACAAAACCGCTAGTGTCGTCATGTCCCAGGCGTTCGGCGTGCCAGCCTTTCCGGTCGACACCCACATCCATCGCTTGGCTGCGCGTTGGGGGCTCTCCAACGACACCACCGTGGAGCGCACGGAAGCGGACCTGAAAGCCCTCTTCCCTAGAGAGGATTGGAATGCGCTGCACCTGCGCATCATCTTCTTTGGCCGCGAGTATTGCCCCGCGCGCTACCACGATTTGGCCGAGTGCCCCATCTGCGGTTTCACTTCCACGAAAAAGCGGCGGCTCGAGGAAGCTCGCAAGGACAAACGAGTTCGAAAATAGGCCCTGTTGGACAGTCCCTTACCCGACACCTCAAGCACGGCTTACTCGAACAGTCCCTTTGTCGACGCCCAATAGATGTCGTCGAGTCCATTGCCCGGCGAAAGCCAACGCTCACGCAATTTTCCATAATCGGCCGCCGGCCCTACGAAGGTTTTTCGACGACTCGTAAACCAAAGCAGCGATCCATCCGAAGAAAAGCTCGGGCAGTAATCCAGTGCGGGTGAATTCAGCTGGCTCAGCCGCTTAGCAGGTTGCCAGCCCTGCTCCGGATCGAGCTTCGAATAATAGAGATCCCCACCGCCCAGGTCGCCTTCGCGTTGAGAGGAGTAAACCAAGGTCTTGCCATCGCGACTCAAGCAGGCGTTGAACTCGGACCCCTCCGTGTTGATCGCTGGACCTGCGCTGACGATCTTCCACCCTGCGGGCTCTTCGGTGGCAAACCAAAGGTCCTCTCCACCTTCCCCACCTTCCCGGGTTGCGGTGAACACGACCAGACCGGCCTTGGAGAGACTCGGGTAAAACTCATCGCCGGGACCGTTCAGGCCTTCAACGGGGCTCGGAGTTCCCCAACCGGCTTTATCCCTAGTCACCCTCCAGATATTAAAATCTCCTGCTTCCGTTTCCCCAGGCAGCGGGCGCTTGGATGCAAACCATAGGGAATCGTCACGCGGGTCAAACACCGGCTCCAGGTCGGTATAAGTGCCCGAAAAAGAAGCGAGGTGCGGCGCCCCCCAGAGCCCATTGCGCCGCACGACCAGAATCAACGCGCAGGCTCCGCGGTGGGTTAGTGAATACGCCAGCATGTTTCCCGAGGCGCTCACCGTCAAATCACGTTCGCCGAGACCGGTGCTGACCAGACCCAACGCGAAGGCCTGAGCCTCCACTCCAGGCAATGACTCGCCCAGGTATGCGCCCTTGCGAGCCGGCTTATGATCCGCCGCAGCCACGCCGTAGCGCTGCTCATGCCCAAAGACAAAACGGGCCCCTTTGGCTCCGACTTGCAAGGTCACCGCGAACAGTCGGTCGAATGCATCTTCCACAAGGAAACCCCGGCTATCGAGTCCTATGGGCGGCGTGGCACCCAAAGCCACATACAACTGGGGCGTGGTATTCGAGTGCCCCGCCACCACAGCCACCGAGCCCGGAGCCAAGCCATGCAGTTTGCTCAGAATGTCGTTCGGCTGGCGCGGATCATAGATCGCTATCCGCAACGAATTCGCTTGAGCCAAGGGTTCCAACGTACTCAGAGTTCTGAGGTAGGCTGTGCTGAACAGGTGAGTCACGCCGCTGGCACCCAGCACCCGCAGCAGCTCGCGAGCTCGATCCTGGCCCTCTGCGGTCAAAGGCGGGTCCTTGCGCACGCGTACATCTTTTTCGGCATGCCGCACGAGAAACACTTGAACGGCGCCGACCTTCTCCTGGTTGGCGAGAGGCGCACCAGCAATCGCACCGCCCGGAAAGAGGAACAAGACGGGGAATGCCAATCGAAGAATGCCAAAGAATAGATTTTTCACCGACCGATTGTAGGGTTTTCACGGCGTATCGCGGCTTTCCCCTGCCAGCCCTGAATAAAACCTGGCGCCCCCTCTATGTAAGGCTCCAATCCACAAGTCGCGTTTCCCGGCAGAATGCGCTAAATTGCAGACCCCGGGCCCTGAATCGAACCCCAACAGAGATTACCAGCATGAACATATCCGACCTGCGCACACACGCTCACCTCTTTGACGATTACACCGAACTTCGCGTTCAACAGAACCGCAACGTGGGCCTCACCATGATCAACGGCGATCTGGTGCGCAACGCGCGCTCGGTACAGGGCGGCGTTTCCGCTCGTGTCGCCAAGGACGGTTTCTGGGGGTTCTGCTCCACGCCCGAAGTCGACGGCGCCTCGCTGGAACGCGTCGTGGGACGCGCATCCACAAATGCCAAGGTGTTGGCGAGCCGCTCTTCCCGTGAAGGCATTTTGCTCCCTACGACCCAGGGAGCTGGCGATTTCGGTTGGGAAGGCTCCGGCGACCGACGCAGCCAAAAGGAACTGATCGAGTTTCTCGAGGCCATCGACGCGCACATCGTGAAGACCTATCCCAAACTTTCGTCCCGCCTCATGGCGCTCAGCAACCTGGATATGCAGAAGACCCTGCTCACATCCCAGGGCGCAGAAGCCTACTCCATGACGCCGCGCTCGTTGATCTACATCCAGATGACTTTGTCAGCGGGAGGCGAGCCCGTCGATCTGCTGGAATCCTACGGAGGGCTCGGCCACTTCGAGGATCGCTTTGACGATCCCAGCGCCCTGTTCCCCACGATTGCAAAGCAATACGAACACCTGGAGGCCAAGGCCAACGGCATCTACGCCGATGCCGGTCCGAAGACCTGCATTCTGGATGCGGAGTTGGCGGGCATCCTGGCCCACGAGGCCATCGGTCATACCACCGAAGCCGACTTCGTCATGGGCGGATCCGTCGCGGGTCAGTTCATGGACAAGCAGGTCGCCGATCCCATGATCACTCTGGTCGACTTCGCCCACACGGCACTTGGCGACGCCTGCCCCGTCCCCGTGCACATCGACGACGAGGGCACGCAAGCCTTGGACTGCACCATCATCGACCAAGGCGTGCTGCGCCAATTCATGCACAACAAAGAGAGCGCGGGTCACTTCGAAACCGCTCCCACCGGCAACGCGCGAGCCTACCAGTTCTCCGACGAGCCCCTGATTCGCATGCGCAATACGGCCATCCTGCCGGGCAAGTCCAAGATCGAAGAGATGATCGCTTCGGTGGAAGACGGCTACTACCTCATGAAGCCTGGCAATGGACAAGCCGACACGACCAGCGAATTCATGTTCGCCGTCACGCTCGGCTACGAAATCAAGAATGGTAAATTGGGTCGCGGTCTGCGCGACACTACGATTTCTGGCGTGGCTTTTGACATGCTCAAAACCGTCAGCATGCTGAGTGATGAAATGGTTTGGACCGGCGCCGGCATGTGTGGCAAAAAACAGCCCATTCCCGTTGGAATGGGCGGACCCGCCCTCAAGTGCTCCGTGAACCTGGGGGGCAAATAATATGAAGCTCAACAGAGATCTGGCGGACTCCTGCGTGGAGGCCCTCAAGAAAGCGGGCGCCGACAAAGCCCAATGCGTTTTGCGAGTGATGGATAAGTCCGAGTTCACGGTCAACGCGGGCAAGATTGACCTGCTACGCACGACCGAGAACGGCAGCTTGACGTTGACCGCCATACTGGACGACAAGAAGGGCTCACTGAACCTAAATGAACTCGATGCGGAATCTGTGGCTTTGGCCGTGGACGAGGTCATCGGCCTGGCCACGATCTCCCAGGCGGATGAGGCCAACGACATCGCGGAGGGCGGAGAGGCCCAGTCCTTCGACGCGGGCCCCACCGAGCCCGACCTGGGCGCCATGTACGATCGCTTGGAGAACCTTCTCGAATACAGCAAGGAACATCACCCGCTCGCCATCTATGACCAGATGGTTTATGACTTCAGCTCCGCGCAAACCCTGTTCCGCAATAGCAACTGCGTGGACCTGTTCGAACGCAAAGGTGGCTATTCCTTCTCGGCCATGTTCTCAAGCCGTGAAGGGGCCAAGAGCGCTTCCTTCAATTACACCGGCTACTACAGTCACGATGCGAGCGAAGAACTGTGGCGCTGTGGTTCCCTCGATCGCTTGCTGCGTGAGAATGGTCAGCAAGTGCACACGGAAGCGCTCAAGGGCAAGTTCACCGGGGATGTGATTTTCACCCCCGACTGCCTGGACGAATTCCTGGGCACCGTCACCTCATTCCTTTCCGACGGGCCCATGATCACGGGCAACTCGATCTACAAGGACTCCATCGGCAAGAAGATCGCAGACCCCAGCTTGACCCTGCATTCGCGTCCGCTTTCCGATGAGCTCGCTTCGGGCTATCACATCACCGGCGATGGCACGGTCGCCCAGAACTCCACGATCATCGACAAAGGGCAGCTGACCACCCACCTGCTTGGCATTTATGGCGCCAAGAAAACGGGAGGACAGCGCGCCGCGAACGACGGTGGCTGCTTTGTGGTCGAACCGGGTAAGACACCGCTCGACAAAATGATCGCGAACGTGGAACGCGGCATTCTGCTGGGACGTTTCTCCGGGGGCACCCCGACGGACTCCGGCGATTTCTCCGGCGTGGCCAAGAACAGTTTCCTGATCGAAAACGGTAAGATCACCCAGCCGCTAGCGGAGACCATGCTGAGTGGAAACATTGCCGTCATGCTGGGAACGATTCGCTCCATATCCACTGAGCGCACCGATTTTGGCAATGCGATCATCCCTTGGCTGCATGCTCAAGGCCTGACGATTTCAGGATCCTAGAGTCGCGCTCCAGCGGATGGAGCGCGTCGGTCGACCGCCAAGCGGACCCGGCGCAGATCACAATCCATAATGCGTGGCTAAGCTCGATGCCAGCCGCGCTGAATTTCAACCTATCCAACTACCCCAAGAGCTAGAACAGTCAAAACACAATGGAACACGAACAAAAAGGCAACGGCAAGAAGTGGTTCTTTGGATGCTGCGGAGGCCTCATCCTATTCATGATGCTGCTTGCCGGCGGCGGATATTACGGTGCGGGCTGGGCCAAGGACAAAGGCGTCACAGTCATGCGCGAAGGCATAGCCAGTAGCCTTGAAAAATCGGAACTGTCCGAGGATCAATCGGCCGCGATCAATGCCGAAATGGAACGGCTGGAGTCGGCGGTCAAGAGCTGGGGTGTCATTGAAACCCTCAAACACATGGCCAATATGGAACAGGTCGGTGAGGAAATGGGCAATATTGGCTTCCATGTCATTCTCCTCAGCTACGCGCAGTACGTACTGCCCAACACGCCCATGCCAGAAGAGGAACGCGTAGCCGGACTGCGTACCCTGCAGCGCTTCGCTCGGGGTGTGGATGAAGGCACGCTGCGATTGAACGAGGGGGACAAGGCGTGGCAACTCAACGCCAAGACGGGCGAAGAGCACAAAACCGAGTTTGACGTGGAGGAAGTCCGCGCGCACCTGCGTCAAATCAAAGCCCAAGCCGATGCAGCCCAGATCCCCGACGAACCCTACGAAGTCGAAATCTCCGAGAAGCTAAAGACGATCGTCGACGCAATCCTCGCCGAGTAAAACGCCCAGCGGCCCGTTTAAATCGGGCCGCTTTGGCGGGTGCGCAGTGCCTGCACCAACCCAATCAACCGCTGAGGCCGTTTACCTACGCGCAGCAGCGCCTGATTTCCAGGCCTGCTCGATGAAGAAAGAGGCCGGAATGCCCTGCCTGGTCCCCTGGAGCCGGTGCGACCAGCAGCGCTATCTCCTGCCCAAGCAAATAGAGCCCGCCTACACATCGAACTCGCCAGTCGACTAGGGTTTGGCAGGGCGGGTCATTCGGCGCAGGGGTGCCTCGCCGGTGCCTTCCCCCCCCTCTTCCTGCTAGTAGCGGCCTGAACCAGCTCTCTGAGCTTCTTTCAGGGAACTGGTGGACCTACAAATCGGGAAGATAGGATGGTATCGGCTCTAGAATAGCGCACAGTTATGACCATGGACCGATCCCAATTTGTGAGCCTGGCAGACCAATGCCTCGACCGTGTCGCCGAGTGGCTTGAAGATTTCGACGCCGATGAAGTGGACTTCGAAACCACCGATGGAGTCGTCACTATCGAATTCGCCGACCGCACGCGCTATGTGCTTAATCGCCAAGCCGCTGCAAGTCAAATGTGGCTAGCCGCCGGCGCGCGCGCTTGGCACTACGATTGGGATGGCAGCGCTTGGCTCAACGACCGTGATGGGCATGCCCTACTGGAGCGCATTCAGGAAGTTCTGAGCGACAAGCTCCAGCGCAAATTGTCGGGACTGGCCATCTAGGAGTGAGTCAGGCATGGGGGCTTCGCCATAAACCGCCTGTGCCCGACACACGCCTTGCCTCGACGGCAGGTCCGCCCCCCCCCTCGCTCAGGGCCGCTCGCAGCCCACCCACGATCAACTGTCTTCGTTGGGCGTGTCTATGAGCTTGCTGCACTCAGGATCCCGCACGGATCCGGTGACCTTGACCCCTTTAGCGAAGTCTTTGAAATCGCCGGGTAGCAGCGCAAACAGTGGGTTGACTGCCGTCAGGTGCAGGTCCACTACGCCGTTCTCAAGATTGATCTGGCCTTGAAAGGTTCCGACCGGAAACAGCAGGTCCTCGTACGTGACCTTACCCGCGGCCACCTCGAAGGCGATCGGCTCTAGGGCTTGGCCCTCATCGTCGCCCCAAACGTCTACCCAGCCACGTTTGATCTGGTAGTCCACGTCGTCCATCTGGGGCAACTCCACGAAGCCTTCATCCAGTTGCCAACTCAGGTTTTCTCCACGGAAGACCAGGTTGCTCACCTCCACCAGCAATTCGCCCCCCTCAAAGCCCATACCGTTTACCTTGAGTAATTCAAACCAAGGGAGGAAGCGGCTGAAGAAAACATCGTAAATGCCCGCATGCCGCCCCGGTTGCAAGGCGAGGCTTTTGGTTTGACCGGGGTCCATCCAAAGCACGCCATCCCCCACATAGAAAGTAAAATCATCGCCGAGAGCGCTCTTGGCTCCGGAGACTTTTGCCATCCAGCTCGGCACCAGCCCACCATGTTTGTCCGCAGGTGAATTGGGATCCAAGCGACGCATTTCTAGGGAGCAAGAGGCTCCTAAGACGCCCGGTAGGCTGCCGCCCCAAGACGGCAGGTAGCTGCTGTAGAAGCTGGTCAGCGTGTGGGACAAGTTGGCGGATTCAAGCTGCGCGTCCACGGAGGGCATGGGACTCGTCCCGCTCCAATCCAACTCAAACCCCTTGCGCAGTTTGTTATTCACTCCCAAGACCAAGTTGGCCACGTTGGGCTCAAGTGGCGTGGAGGCCGTCAATTTGCCCGTACCCTTGGCGGCGACGGGATCATAACTCCAGTCCAGTGTGGAACTGCCCAGGTCCAAGGACTCCCCGGTGTTCTTTTTCGGCGAGAGGGTCAAACCACGCGTCATGCGATAGCTCAAGTCCAAGCGGCTGCTCGCGAGTAGACCCTCCAAGAAAGGCAGGCTGGCATCGACAGGAGTGACGCCCGTCTCCAGACCCTTCAGCATCCAAGTCCAGGACGCATCCTCCGATCCGATAGCGAAGCCGACTTTGTCCTTCAGTACGGCAGGCAAACCCTCCGTCAAGCCATTCAGCAAGGCGTTGAGCCCCGCATAACGCCGCATACCCAGACTTGCAGGCATGGCGCCGGGGATCATCTTGAAGGAGCTACCATCGAACACTCCTTTGATGGACGCGTCTGCAATCACAATCGTCAGGGGGACAGTACCGCCCTGCGCTCCTTGCTCACCCGCAAACTTCAGCCTAACTGTCGAGTTATCCGCCATCGAGTTTGTGATGCCCCCCGGAAAACCGAGCAGGGCCTCCAAGGCGGACGAATCCCCATCGAATTTGACCTCTCCGCGCAAACTCGCCAAGGAGAAGGTCGCCCCCATGCCTTCCCAGTTTAAATTGATCTCGAGCTGGTCGCCGCCCAAAGTCAGCTTCAACGTTCCCATGCCGTCGGGACTCCAACTCACATCGAAGGTCGAATCCTGCCAGACCTGGGGTTCCGCGGCGGAACGCTGATCCACGAATACGAGTTCCTCAATGTTGCCCCAGTAGCGAACTTCCGCGTTGAGCAGATCGCGATCAAAGAAAGGCGACGACTTGGAAACACCGGCTTTGGCCACCAGGTTTTCCAGCAGGTTGAAATGCCCCGAGGGATCCACCGTCAGGTTGAGCAGGTCCAAATCCACATGGGCTTTCCCGGGGATCAATCCCTCGCTCCACCAATCCAGGAGGCCTGGAACATGCAGGCTGCCGCTCAGAATCTCCTGCTTGCCCCCCGTTAGCGTAAGGCCCTTGATATGGCTTTCCCCGACCCAAGGCAGATTGCTTTGCTCGTGCTCCAGCACACCCCGGATTCGACCGTTGAGGCTGCTGAAGTGGGAGCTCGCCAGGGCTGAACCCATGATGCTAGGCCCGTAGAAGCCTACCGCGGCGACACCGCCCACAATCATGAACACCAAGCCCATACCCAGCTGCAGAATTGCACGCCAGGGGCTGATATCAGCTTGGCTTAGGGTCGATGGCAAATGAAAGGGAGGCATGGAAGAATTCGTGACTGGCTGTGATACGGACGTGTCTCCCCATTGATTGGGAAAACGCCGCCTTCAATTCCAGTCGGGGTCCGGAGGAGCGTATGAAAGATACCTTCCCTGGTCGCCCTGGGCACTCAGAACCCTACGCCAAACCCCTTCGCGGGACTGGCCCCGGCATTCAAAAGGAAGACTCTTTTCCCCTGGCAGTACAAGCCAGGATCCCTCCGCAAGCTCCTGGTCCAATTGTCCTGCCCCCCAGCCTGAATACCCTACAAACAGGGCTAGA
>JBLFXY010000164.1:0-9041 GCA_047611645.1 Glaciecola sp. | reverse complement strand
TCTCCATCCCTCCGGAGAGCAACCGACAAGGAGCCCCGTACTTTGGTACGGGGCTCTTTTTTATGTTCTTTTAATTGTCACCGCTTCGGTGGGCGTGCAATCGCCATAGAGCCGCGAATTGGGGTGCATTAGAGCATCAAGGCTTAGCGCGCACTTAATGTGGATTGCTGCATGGTTTCCGTAAATTGCGCCGCTGCCTCGAAGCTGGATTCGCACAGGCTGATCGTTCGAGGATTGAAGCACCCAGCACTACCCAGGAAACATCTTGCCCCCCCGAAAGGGGCAATCAAAACCCCATGAATCTAATTCCCTTCAGCGCTGCAGCCCTCGTACTGAGTGGATTTGCGGTTGCCTCCGAAACCGACTACTCATCCCTTGATCGCGACATCGAGGCCCTTGTCTCAGGTCGCCTTGCAGAAAACACCGGCCCCAGTGTCAGTGGCTACGTTCAAGTGCGTTACAGGAACAGTAGCGACGTAGCAGGCTCGGCCACCCCTGCAACGACCAACGACCTGGGTGGGTTTGACATCCCTCGTGCACGCGTCTCTTTTAAAGGGGAACGCGAAGGCTATGGCTACAAAGTCCAAGTGGACTTCACCAACGGATCGAGCCTGAAGGATGCTTACATCAGTATCCCTGTGGGCGAGCATTCCATCCGTGTTGGAATTCTGCATGCGGGCATCAGTCGCAATGGCATGAACAGCTCGAGCAAGTTGTTTTTCATCGACCGTTCCGAGATCGGCAACTTGTTCGACAACCGCGATACGGGTGCTGTGTTCCGTGGAAAATTCGACACGTTAGCACTGTTCCTGAGCCTCACGAACGGCACCGACGGCACCGGTGATGAACTGATGAGCGCAGTGCGAGTGGCCTTTGATTTCATGGGCGCTGGCGTTGGTAAGGTCGAGGGTGCTTACGGTGGCGCCGATGAAATCGGTGGCACTGTGGCTGCTGCAATCTATGACGATGGAGACTCCGACGACGGTTCCGCCGTTCTGATCGAAGCCCATGTGGCGAGCGCTCAGTTCAGCGCCGGTCTTGAATTGTTCGATGCCGATACATTGGGAGTCTCCGCGGCCCCCGGTTCTTCGATGGCCGTTGATGACGCCACGGCGATGACCCTGTACGGAACTTACATGTTGACCCCCGATCAGTGGGAACTAGGTGTGCGCTTCCAAGATCTCGACGACGCTGACGATACAACCGTCATAGATTTGGGCGTCAACCGTTACCTCGACGGTCACAAGCTCAAGTATTCCATTGGCTATCGCAGCATCAGCTCCGACCTAGCCGCCAATGAAGCCGACACACTCCAAGTTCAATTGCAAGTAGCCTTCTAGCACCTGGAGCTAAGTGCTTTTCTTCATGAAGAGCGACAGAGGGGGCCCCGTACTTTTAGTGCGGGGCTCTTTTGATTTAACTGCGTACCGCTAATCCGATAGTCCGCCCTTGCCCCGGTTGCGTTTGATCTGACTGCGTTGCTTCTTACCTTCTAGCCGCCGTCTCTGTGATCCGCGCGTGGGTTTGGTGGGCTTGCGCTTGCGTTGGACCTTGAGAGCGTCCATCAAGATATTGGCCATGCGGGCGCGCGCGGCCTCGAGGTTGCGTCCCCGCTCCCGGTTCTCCGACGAGCTGATAATGAGGAAGCCCTCGTTGGTGAGGCGCGAGCTCAGGCGTTCGTCCAGGAGCTCCTTCTGGGCGTCGGAGAGCACGGAGCTGGTGGGGATGCAGAAGCGCAGCTCGACCTTTGTCTCTACCTTGTTGACGTTTTGCCCACCGGGGCCGCCACTTCTTGAGAAGCGCAGCTCGAGCTCGTCTGTGGGCAGCACTAGCTTGCCGTGAATCGGAAGGGGATCCATGGGGCGTATTCTAGCGGGAGAGGGCCGGTCTAGCCTCAGGGGAGCTCTGAAGGGTAAGCCTTGCCGGGGAGCCCCTGTCGGGTAGGACCCTGTCGGGTAGGACCCTGTCGGGTAGGCCCAATACAGCCCAGAAACTCCACGACCCCCAGGAACGCGTGGTTCCCAGGGGTCGAGGTGTATGGTGGCCGAAACCAGACTTGAACTGGTGACCCCTTGATTTTCAATCAAGTGCTCTACCAACTGAGCTACCCGGCCGGTTTTATGGGATCGGGTCAAGCCCGCTCCCCACTCAATGCCTATTGGCATTTTCGTGGCGGGATTGTCCGTTTGCAGGGGGTGCCCGTCAACTATTGCGACGAGATTCCTGAGCCGAAGTCGGCGGCTTTTTCAGAAAGCAGGTCCGAAGTGGCTTTTCGGTCTGCAATCAGCTGGGTTTTGAGGGCTTCGAGCCCGTCGAAATTCTGCTCCTCGCGCAGCCGGGCCACGAACTCAAACTCCAATTGGGAGTCGTATAGGTCCTCGGACAGTCCAAGCAGGTGGACTTCAACCAGGCCGTTGCTTTGCAGTCCCTGGTTCGTGGATTGGATGGTGGGCCGCTGCCCGATATTGGCCATGGCCTGGAAGCGGCGTTGTTCTGGGTCCCCGAGGATGCGAGCAAAGCCGGCGTATACTCCGTCGGGGGGGTGCAGCTCGTGTTCTAGGTTCAGGTTAGCGGTGGGGAAGCCTAGGGTCCGTCCCAGGGCATTGCCGTGGATGACGTGGCCGAGAACGCTTACTCGACGCCCCAGCATGGTCCCTGCTCCGGCCAGGTCGCCAAGCTCAACGGCCTCGCGGATGGCGGTGCTGGAGGCCGCACGCCCCCGGGCCAGAACCCGGTCGATGACTTGCACGGTCTGGCCCTGGCCTTCCAAGAAGGCGGCCGAGCCTTCCTGACCCCGACCGAACTTGCTGTCGAACCCAAGCAGGAAGGTGTCGGCGTGCAATCCGTCGAGCAGGATCTTCTGGAGGAAGTCCTGGGCGGACATGTTGCGTAACTCTTCGGTGAACTCGAGCACGAGGGTGTGCTCGATGCCAGCTCGCTCAAAGAGAGCTAGGCGGTGGGAAATCGTGGTCAGCGTTTTTGGGGCGCGACCCAGCAGGATTTGCTTGGGGTGGCCGGCAAAAGTCACCACTGTCGAGGTCAACTTGTGGGCTTTCGCTAGGGCGACGTTGGCGGCGAGGATGGCCTGGTGGCCGACATGCACTCCATCGAAAACACCGATGCTGACGATGGATTCACCTATTTTTGAGGCTGACCCCGACTTGGGCAGCTGCTCTAGACCAAAGCTCTGAATCAAAACGTGAGCCCGACCTAGGCGTTTTCGGCGCGGTACTGCTCGACCATTTCTTGTAGATCGGCTTTATTGCGCAGCTTGTCAGCTTGGGAGAGGCGGTCCACTAGCAGGATGCCTTCCAAGTGATCGTATTCGTGCTGTATGACCCGGCTTTGGAATCCATCGTACTCCTGCTTGATGGCATTGCCCTGGACGTCGAAGGCCTCGACGGTGCAGCGTTCGGGCCTCTCAATTTCGCCGTAGATACCGGGAAATGACAGGCAACCCTCTTCGTGCAAGGTCTTCTTGCCATCACGGGACACGATCTTGGCGTTGATCAGGGTCAGATTCCGTTCGGGGTCTTCGGGGTCACCCTTTTCGTTCAGAACCAGAATGCGCTGGTTGAGGCCGACCTGGGGAGCCGCAAGGCCAACCCCCCGGCTCTCAAACATCAGGCGATACATGGCATCCACCGTGGCTTGCAGCGCAGCGTCGAAGGCCTCCACCGGTTTGGCAGCTTTGCGCAAAACGGGGGCAGGGTAGAGGGAGATTTGAAATTCGAGGGCGTCTGACATTGTGGTGACAGGTTTGACGGGTTCTGTGGCCGCATATAGTATGGCAATGCTCCTCCCGTAGGCCCTATTCGATATCCAAATTGGACTTTCAAAAACACATTCAAAAAGCGGAGGAGGCCTTGCGCCGCCGCAACTACGATTTTGCCATTGAGCTGTACCGTCAGCTCATCGAACTCGACCCCGATCTTGGGGACGCGCGCGGGGGGTTGAGGCGGGCCTTGCTGGAAAAGCAAACCGCCTCCAAGAAGAAGCCGGGCATGTTCGGGAAATTGAAGGGTGCAGGCCCCCTGGCTGCGGCCAAGGGTTTCTTCAAAGCGGGCAAGTACGACACAGCAGCCAAAGCTCTTGAAACGTACCTAGGCTCCAATCCAGGCAATGAGGACGGCACTTTGCTGCTCGGCCAAAGCCTGGAAGCTGCCGGACGCAACGATTCTGCGCTGGCGGTCTATGAGTTTCTTGCGGAGTTGGCTCCGGCACGCGGGGACGGTTGGCGCCAGGCCGGAATTCTCAGGCTGCGCAATGGGGATACAGCGGAAGCCATGCGTTGTTTGGAGAAGGCTCTCGAGGCGGATCCCCGCGATCGTGAGGCCCAAAAGGCCCGCAAGGATCTAGCGGCCGAGGTGGCTTTGGAGGGCGGAGGCTTGGATGCTGTGGGGCACAGCAGGGAGAAAATGGTGGATGCTGGGGTTTATCAGGCCCAGGAGCGGCGGCGCCGAATGCATCGAAGTGAGAGCGAACTCAAATCCGACCTGGAGCGTTTGGAAACCGCTTATGCGGATGCTCCCAAGGACCCCGACCTGATGGTGGAGATGGCCGGGACCCTAGAAGATTTAAAAGACCTGGATGGGGCCTTGTCGATGTTCAGGCGGGCCCAGTCCTACCGTAAGGATTCGGTGGAGATCGCCAACCGCGTGGAGACACTGGCGATCAAGTGCAAGAAAAAGGCTCTGGCCAAAGCAGGCAAGGCGGGCGACCAGGCCCTCTCAGACCGCCTGGAGGGCGAATTGGGGGCTCTAGAGCGTAAACGCTTGGAGGCGGAGCTGGAGCGCAACCCAGGGGCTCAGGCGACCCGCTTGGAGCTTGGGCGGCTGCTATTTGCCCAGGAGGACCTGGATGGGGCCCTCACACACCTACAAAAAGTCGTGCCAGACCCCCGTTTGGGCTCCCAGGCGCGTTTTTATTTGGCCCGATGTTTCCACGGGAAGGGCCTCATGGACCTGGCCCAGCAGGCCTTCCAAGCAGCACTTCCAAAATCTTTGGGCACGGATGGGCAGGAGATGGATGGACGTTCCTGTGAAATTCTGTACCATCTCGGCCTGATAGCCGAAGAATCGGGCGACTCCGCCCAAGCCAAATCTCATTATGCCCGCATTTATGCGGTGGACATTGCCTACCGAGATGTGGCCCAGAAGATCGAAAATCTGTAACGAATCATGCCTAGTAGCAAGCAAGCAAAGAAGCGCGTCGTCACCGACGAACGTAAGCGCGCCGCCAACAAAATCATGCGCACCAACATGCGCTCCGCCGTTAAAAAGGTGCTTGGCGCCGAGACTGCGGATGAAGCAAAGAACTTGCTTCCCGAAGCCATGAAGCGCATTGACAAGTGCGCCAAGAAAAACATCATCCATGACAACGCTGCTGCGCGGAGCAAATCTCGCATAGCGCGTTCGCTCCTGAGCAAGTGAGCACTTTCTCGACAGGTGATGATCACCCGGGACGTTGGCATCAACCTGTCAGTGTCCCGGTGAACAAGCTCGACGCTTTTGGTGCCGCCTGTGAAATGGTGGATGACCTGGAGGGATGGAGCGATGTGTCCATTGATAAGGATGCCTTGACCCTGACCTGCGTTTGCAAGGGCGGCCTGCTCTCGAAGGATTCGAATATTCGAGTCTGGGTGGAAGGGCCCGACGGTTTGCCCAACTCGCAGACCCACTGCAGTTCGGAAAGCTCCGGAGGGATCTTCTCGAAGGACAAGGGCAACGTGGGCGAGTTTGTTCGCAAGCTCTACATGCGCATTACCTGATCGCTTCGCCGGCGCTCAGCCAACCAATAAACAAACGCTCCCCTGCAACCTAGGTTGCAGGGGAGCGTTTGTTCGTTGGAAATGGACGGAAGCCGTTCAACCCGCCGCACGTTTTGGTGCGTTGGTATCGAGCACGTTGCTCCATACCTCGCGGCTGTATTGCACGCCATCGGCGTAGCTGTTGGAGAGCTCTTTAGAGCTCAAACCTTTGAATTGGGCTTCGTCCCAATCCCCGCGTTCAAATGCGCAAGCGCACTGCAATGCGTCCGAGAGTTCAGAGTCGCCGCCCAGCAGGGCATTGGCCACATCATCGGCAAGCGGAAGATGGTGCAATGCGCTCTCCATGGATGTCTTGGTCAGTGCATCCAAGGTGGAGAGAAGCCCTACCGTGTAGAAAGTCGACGACCCTTGAATCCCAGCCTTTCTTGCAATTTCCTCGCACATCCTTGCGCGCACCAATGATTGGGCAAGCAAGTCACCCGGTTGATCATCCAGCTCGACCAGTACGATCAGGCTCACGATCTTGCGAACCGCATTGAGCCCTAGCATGACAAGGGTCTGTCCGATCGCGGTGATCGGTTCCCTGGGAGCAAAGCTGCTGGAGTTCGCGTAGCGCAGCAGGCGGTAGACCAGCGAGACATCCTGGCTGATCAAATCTCCAAGCCCGTCCATGTCCGATTTCGGATCCATGAGCTGGGCGAGCAAGCGCAGTAGCGCGATGCGGTTGCTAGGGACGCGCTGAACCCCTCTGATTTCGGGCTTCGTCAGGAAGAAGCCTTGGAAGTAATCGAAGCCCAAATCCCGGCAGAATTGCAACTCCTCTTCCGTCTCCACCTTTTCTGCGAGCAGTTTCAGATCGTACGTTCGCAGCATCTTCACGAGCTGCGTCGTTTCGTCACGGGACTGTGCGCGGAGGTCGACCTTGACGTAGTCGCACAGTTTGAGGAGCTCGTCATTGCCTTCTCTATGGATGTAGTCATCCATTGCAATGCGCACTCCTTGCTCGCGGAGCTGTCGCACACCTTCGATGACCTCGGGCGTGGGTAGCACGTCCTCGAGGATTTCCACAACAACCCTATCGAGCGGAAGCGGTAGCGGAAGTTTGCCCGTCAGGAAGGCCTCGGTCAGGTTGACGAAGCAAATCGAATCACCCACAAGGCGCTCGGCCCCCAGTTCGAGGAATGCGTTGACCAGGACTCGGGCGGTAGCCATATCCCCGTCCATGGACCTGGGTGAATTGCCGCTGGGCCCCGAGCGATATAATAATTCGTACGCAAACACCGTAAGTGAACGGTCGTAGATTGCCTGGCGGCCGATGAATGCTTTATGCATGGGGTTCGGCTGGAAGTAGAAATGCGGAATGCAGCCGGGGGATACCGTTTCTTCGGCGCTCCACTCCGCCTGGCTGGACCCACAGGCATTTTGAAAATCGGATATAGCGAAATGAGACCCAAATCCTCCCGGTCGTGGGTCGATTGTCCAATACGGTGCCCGAAAATGTTGGCAAGGTGCCTGACACCGTATTCTTCGTGACACCGTATTCTTCGGTTACCTTGCCCCGAGCAGGGGCGAGTAGCGGTAGAACACCTCGAGCGTGAGCACCATCAGGGCTGTGGAGTACACACGGCCCCCCTGGTAGCCCCAAGCGCCAACAGGGTCCCAAGATCCGCCATAGTCCCCGTCCGTGCGCTGGTGGGGCAGGATGGCCCGCTCCATGCCCTTGCGCCAGCGCCTCCAGTGCTCGCCACCCAGTTGGTACATGGCGTAGGTGCCGTAATACCAGTAATACATGTCGATGGAGTGATCGCTCTCATCCCATTCGGGCAGGGAGCGCAGCATGAGGTCACCGTGCTTTTTCATCATGGGCTCGGTGGTCGGGGTTTGGCCTAGGAAGACCCGAGTGAGCAGGCCCACCCCCGTCATCGATTCGCCCTTCTCCGGGAGGAATTCTTCGTTGGCACCGATCACGCGCGAGCTGCGGCCGCCCGGCTCAGGCCCGGTGTAACCCACCCGGCCGTTGGAGGTGTCCGTGACGCTATCGATCCACTGCAGGGCCCCGATGTAGGCTTCGCGATCGACCTTGAGCCCGGCGTCTTCTCCCGCCTTGAGCGCGAAGACCATCCAGCCGGTGATCGACGTATCGGACTCTCCGTCGGACGGCACTTCATAGCGCCAGCCGCCATAAGGGTGCCGCGCCCTGCCGATGAAGTTCATCGCCTTTTGCGCCTGCATCTTCTGGAAGGGGTTGCCAGAGTCGTAGTAGTTCTCCGCCATGGCCAAGCTTGCGATGGCGTGGTCGTACACGAAGGCGTGTCCGATTTGTTCACCGATCAAACCGGTATCGGGGTCTTGTTGTTCGCCGAGCCATTTGATGCCGCGTTGCACGACTTTGCGGTATGGACCGCGCTTGGTTGTCGAACCATCGCCTAGGAACGCGAGTAGCGCTAAGGCGGTGATGCCCACGTCTTGGCTCGCGATGCCCGCACCCTCGGTGCAGTCCGTTCCGCCTTTGACGTTGTTGAGGAAATACTCATCCGTATCCCAATGGCCGTCCGGGGCTTGATGATCCGCAAGCCAGCTTAGCCCTCTTTTAATCGTTTCAATTGTCGGTGGACGGACTCTTCTCTTCCTTTCCCCGCCATCACCCCGGTCGCCTATTTTGCCACCAGGGGGGCCTCCGATGCCGATGGCGCTGTTGAGTGCAAAGCTCTCGAAGGCCGCATCACTCTGGAATTCGGGATCGCCCATAGCGATCAAATCGTTTAGTGGATCGTCCGTTTCCGTCGTTTCGTCCGTCAGCTCCTCTTGGATGACGGGTTCGATTATTTCTTCGCAGATGATTATTTCGTCAGGCGGAATAGGCGGCTCCTCTTCCGGGGGAATCACCTGGGCGAAATCGGATTGAAAGGGCTTCTCGATCTCCTTCTCCCAGGTGCTCCAAGGAATCGAAGCAACAATCATGTACGCCACGAAGTGCAGCCCCAATGAAATGCCAACCCAAGGTGCGCGTTCCATCCAGTCGTAAAGTATGTCGGAAAAGTTTTCGTCGGCATGGCCAGCGTAACGTTCCGGAAGCACTCTCGTTTCGTAACTCATAATTTCAAACTCCAGTTCTTGCAAAGTGTTGGCGCGGTGCGCGCAACCGTTAACCGCAAGTTCCGTCGAGTCGGTTCATCATAAATTTAAAGCGAGAGAGACTTCAGTGTTCCGGTGCCAGTTCGATTACGCGTAAATGGCGATAGGAGACTTGTAACGCAAGTAACGCCAACGC
>JBLFXY010000163.1:0-9058 GCA_047611645.1 Glaciecola sp. | reverse complement strand
CGGTTGGCTTGTCCGAAGGGCACCAATACTCGGTCACCTCGTATTTACAATTGAATCCCGGCGATATTATTTTGGTCTACAGCGACGGCTTAGTGGAGGCCCGGCATCCTACTCGGCCCGATCGCCTTTTCGGCGAGGATGGTTTACGCGCAGTTCTCTCCGACGTGGGTTATCGAGGCGGCAGCGCTCAGGAACTCGTATCTGAGCTCAGTCGCAATGTTCTGGATTTCTGTGATGGATCCCGCGAGGACGACATGACCATGGTCGCAATAGGTTTGCCCGAGTGAGGGCGGATCCCTCCGGTGGGGACCGACCGCCGTGTCCGGATGCCCAGGAACCCCATGATTTCTTGGAGCGCCTACAGTGTTTGGCGGGCGCATTCGCAAGGCAACGAGCCCGGAGTGAAGGGTATGGTGGAGATCCCGGGGCTGGCCGTGGCCAGGAATTCGTGGGATATCGCCCCTATCGGGTGGGGGAAGATGCACGCGCCTTGGACTTCTTGATGCTCGCTCGTTTTGGCAAACCCTATGTGCGCGTTCAGCGCTCTGAAACTCAATCCGATCTTTGCATTCTGATGGACCGCAGTGCTTCGATGGCGGTGGGGCCCCCGGGGAAATGGCAGGCGGCCACTGAAATCGTTGCCGCTTGGGCCCATGTCTCTTGCCTGGCAGGTTCGCGCATCTCGGTGGTGCACGCCCAAGCGGGAGCGGCACCACAAATTTTGGAACTTCACAAAGCTGCCCAGTGGAAACAGTTTGCGCAGAGTTTGTTCTCGCTGAAAGCTCAAGGCGGGGCGGACCTGAGTGAGTTGCTTACCTGGCGAGGCTTGCAAAAGCGGTGGAGCCAAGTCGTCTGCGTTGGGGATTTTTTTGATGCGAAGCCTAAGGACTTCCAACCGCACTTGCGTGGCAATGTCCCGTGGACACTGGTCCGTATTTTAGCTCCGCTCGAGACATCACCCGATGACCGAGAGCCCACATTGTGGCTTGATCCAGAAGGTGTCAGCGAAGAGCGAGAAAGTGGGGGCCAGGCGGGGAACTGGGCTTACATGCAGCGTTTGGCGGCCAATCAGGAAGCGTGGCGGCATTGGGCTTTTCAACATCGGGTGCGCCTGCTTAATCATTTGAGCTCGCATGCCTTTGAAGAGGTTTTCCTGGGCACCGGTAGCGGACTGGGAGGGGTGCTCTGATGGTCGGGCAATGGGCACTATTGGGTGTGCATTGGGACCGTCCATGGGCTCTGTGGTTGGCCCCCCTGTTGATCTTGGCCTGGTGGCTTTTGCTCGTGGCCCGCCGGCCCCGGGTCCGGTTCACGGGCGCGTTTACTTATTGGTCCAATGGGCCGCAGCAAGACCGCGACTCCAGGCGTCGACGCTTATGGCCGGTCAGGTACTGGGAATGGATCGCCTTGCTGTTCGCTGGATTGGCCTTGGCGGGCCCGAGTCCTCAAGTTGAGCAACAGGATGCGCAGCTGACGGTCCTCGTCGATCGCAGTCCATCCATGTATTTGGCTCACGGGCCGGGAGCGGAATCCAGTCGCCTGGCGGTTGCATTGGCGCAGCTGGCGGAATGGAACTTGCGGACGTCGTTCGAGTTTTTGGACCCAGGATGCGACTCCCCCAAAGGCCTCGAAGCTTGGCCGGCAGAGTGGAATGGACCCACTCCGAACCCGCGGGCGGAAATCGTGTGGGCGCTCTGGGATCGACCCAATGTGATTTGGTTGACCGATACGGTGCCTTCGTACGAACCCGAGCATGCCTCGATCATCGCTGCCGGCGGAGGTTTTCAACCAGGGCCCGTGGCGCTGATACCCGGTGGTGTGCTGATCGAAAACGCGGCCAGAGACTTGGAAGAAGAGTCGCGCGCCGCCATGTGGGTTTTGGGTGGGGAATCCTGGCCTCCTGAATGGGCCGGGTTCGCACAACTGTGGTGCGAGGATCGGGGCTTGCAGTGGGGGCTTGGTGAAGCGGACGATGTTGAGGTCGCCCTTCGATTGAGCCACCCCATAGGCGACAAGTCTGGGGACTCCTCAGTGGAATTCGACGTGGACTTTGGCCCGTATCAAATTCGTGGCCTCAGCGCTGCGTTTGTGCCGCCCGAACTTTTGGGGGCCGATTTCTGGCGCCTTGGATCTTGGAGGCTTTCCGATCAAGATCCAGGCAGCGAGCTGATGCTCTCGCGCCCCGGGGAAGTTCTGCTACGAGTCTTGGAGTGGTATGGCGTGCAAGGGGATGTTGGCGCTTTCGTGGTGGATTTTGCCGAGGTCTTGGATCGCGCGCGGCGGTTCCCATCGGATGTGGTTTCCAGGGATGAGAGACGCGCAGCGCTGCCCGGTTCCAAGCGGCAAGGTGCCGTCCGGGAAGCGGAAAACGTCAACGAGCATGCGAATTCCCCGTGGGCACCGTGGCTAGCCATTGGGGCATTGCTCTGTTTGTTGGGCAGTTTTGGCGTGGGCCTCAACCGCTCTCGGGCTCGCTGAAACTCAGCAGCCTTGGGTGGGGCTTCAAGTTCCGCCGGGTTCCTTCGCCTTGCGACCGATGGTGAATAGAACACCGGTCAATACCAGCGCGCCAACGCCCAAGCATGCGAAGGGTAGCCAACTGCCTGCTTGGCCTGCCAAGTACGCTGCTGGAAGGTACCCAATGATCAGCGCCGTACCCATGGTCAAAAGGGCATAGGGCATTTGAGTGCGCACGTGGTCGATGTGGTCGGAAGCGGAAGCGATAGAGGACATGACGGTGGTATCGGAAATCGGAGAGCAGTGATCTCCGAAAATTGCGCCCTCAAGTACGGCTCCAATGGACATGACCATCAAAAGGTAACCACCGATCACGCTTTCTTCGCCGAGGCGGAAAGACAAGCCCACCACTAGCGGAAGCAGGATGGTCATGGTCGTCCAGGAGGAGCCCGTGGAGAATGCGACCAGGGCGGAGAGCAAGAACAGGGCCACGGGCAAGCTGAGGGGGGGCAGCGTGTCGCCCAGTTGCACCGTCAAGTAAGTCGAAGTCCCAAGGGATGTACATACGGCACCGAGCATCCACGCCAAATACAAAATGGCGATTGCGATGCCCATCGAGCGAATCGACGAGATGGAAGCTGTTACCAGACCTTTGCGCACACCAACTTTCAGTCCCAGCACAATGGCGACCAGCAATCCGGCTAGTGCGCCATACATGAGCGGAGCGGCACCGCTGCCGTCGTAGAGCACTTCCGTCCAACCCTGGAAGGTCGACATATCCTTGGTCATGAAGGCCCCACCCGAGTAGAGGATGGAACCCAATGTCCCGAACACGAATACGAGCAGTGGCAGCACAGCATTGATTGCCCGGGGTTGAACGCCCGCTTCCATTTCCAAATCCGTGGCCTCCTTTGAAACCATGGGTTTGCTTCCAGGGTTCAGTAGCTGACCACCGCGGGCACGTTCCTCGGCTCGTAACATCGGTCCAAAGTCCCGGCCGCTGATCACAACCAAACCAACGAAGAAGAGCGTGAACAGGCAATAGAAGCGATAGGGGAGCGTATGCAGGAAAACCGCGTATCCATCACCGATCGACAACCCAGCGTCCGGGAGGGCGTGACTGAAAGTGGAGACCTCGAATGCGATCCAAGTGGAAAGCAAGGAGAGTCCCGCGACGGGAGCTGCGGTGCTGTCCACAATGTAGGCCAGCTTTTCACGCGCCACCTTGTAGCGATCCGTAAGCGGCCGCATGGTCGAGCCTACAAGGATCGTATTGGCATAGTCATCAAAGAAGATCGCCAGCCCCATCAACCAGGTTGCAATCTGCGTTCGGCGCGCGTTGTGGGCTAGGCGGGAGATGCGATCCATCAATCCTTGCACGCCACCGGCCCTTGTCATGATTCCGACCATGGCGAGCATGGCGATTACGAAGATCATGATCTGGTAGTAGAACTGATCGACCAGCACATTTTTGAGGTATGTGTCGACGACATTCAAGGAGCCCAAACCGATCATGGCACCGAAGGATTTGCCTGCCAGATATTCGACCAGCCAAGAACCGCCGAGGACTCCGAAGAACAGGGAGAGCACAGGCCTCCGGAAAAGGATGGCCAGGATAATCGCGATCAGCGGCGGAAGGAGCGTGAGCAGCGAAGGCGCTTGGGATCTAGACTCGGAGGCGAATGTCAGGCCTGTGAGAGTCGTGGCTGTGATTCGGGTGCGCGAATCCTCGAGCGCTTCTACGACCAAGGACACGGCGCCCGGAGTGGGGATCTCGAGGTTGTGGTCGCTCAGGTTCTTGATCGAAGATCGCAGCTTACGGATGACGGAGCGGCGGGCATCGGTGCTGCCTTCCACCGGGCTGAGCTTGGTTTCGAGATCGGGGGCCCTGAGTTCCACGGTTCCCAGGAGAACCTGTGACTTCTGCTCGCCAACTTCACCGATTTGCTTCACGCCCACCGGGCCGCTGAGAACCGACAGCAGGGTTCGGGAGGAGGAAAGCCACTCCGCCATGAGTGCCTGGGGCATGGGCATGTATTCCTGAGCGGGCTCCCCATCGGCGCCGGGGTCACCGGTCATCCAGATTAGATCGCCCTCCACCTTGTCGACGATACCGGTCCCGCCCATTTCCAGTCGAACCCGGTCGCCCACGTCCACGGCCCCGCGCCAGCCCGGACCGCTGAGCTCCACCAGGGGGGATTCCAGTTGGACACCGGTTCGGAAGGCTGCCATACGCAGGCCGTCCGCACTCGGAAGGAAATAGCCAGCCAGTAAGAGCAGGGCAACAATGGTGAGACTGAGTATCCGAATCATGGGGCGAGCATAGGGCGCAGGGGGGGGGGTCGGCAAATGCTCAGCCCCACGAAGGGCCCCAGGTCTCCTCAAGGGCAAAAAAAGGGGGGCACGCCCCCAAAGGATTGGTACCCTGACGCCCATGCCCGTCTTGGCCGCCATCCCGGAAATTCCGGACCTCATTTTGCTGACCCTGCTGACCCTGATACTTGGGGTCTGCGGGTGGATCCTGGTGACCCTGCATCAATTGCTGACCCAAGGGGTCGCAGCGCAGGGGGATGCAGACAATTCTGCGCATTGGGAGAAGGTGGAGCAGCACTTGGCCAGTATCCGCGATGGACAGGGTCAAGCCCTGGACTTGCGCCGCATAGAACACCTGCTGGTGGATATCCGCGACGGCGGACGCCGATTCGAGGAGAGGTGGCTGGCTGCGGCTGAGCACCCGGGTGGCGCCAGCGATTTGGGATTGCCTTTGGCGGAGCGAATCCGCGCCCGACTCTTGAGCATGGATTTTGAACGGATCGAAATCATTACACCGTCGGAGTACCATGCCGGCCTGCTAGAAACGGGTGGCGAAGTCTTGGTGGAAGCACGCCGCAGCGGTGCCAGCTACAAAGGAAAAGTTCGCGTCGATGGCGGTTTGCTTATCGAGGTGAATCTGCGCCCCTCCCACACCCTATTCCCCTAGGGCTCTGGCCTCCAGCCGGCCCCTCTCAAGGGAATCCCAACCGTACACGGTTCAAAAGTTGAACCGCTTTCCTGACATCAACCAGATATGACTATCACGACCATCGAAAACCTCGCGCAACATGTGGACCAGACCATCACCCTTCAGGGTTGGGTCTACAATCGCACGTCGAAGGGCAAGTTGCACTTCGTCATGATGCGCGACGGGACCGGTTTCGTTCAGTGCGTCCTCTTTAAGAAGGACGTGCCCGAGGAACTCTTCGAGGCCATTGCCGAAGCCGGCCAAGAATCTAGCTTGGTGCTGACCGGTGAAGTCAAAGCCGATGATCGCGCCCCCGGTGGATTCGAGATCAAGGTTCGTGACGGCAAGGTCCTCCAGGTTGTGGATGAGTATCCCATCAGCCCTAAGGAGCACGGCCCGGACTTCTTGTTGAGCCGTCGTCACCTGTGGCTGCGCTCTCGCCGGCAGTGGGCCATCCTGCGTATCCGCGATGCGGTCTGCACTTCCATTCGCAACTACTTCGATGAGAAGGGCTTCATTTGCGTGGATTCGCCGATCTTGACGCCCTCTGCCTGCGAAGGGACAAGCAACCTTTTTGAGGTCGATTACTTCGGCGAAGAAAAAGCCTACCTGACCCAATCCGGGCAGCTGTACGCGGAAGCGACAGCAGCAGCCTTCGGCAAGGTCTACTGCTTTGGTCCGACCTTCCGGGCGGAGAAATCAAAAACACGTCGGCACCTGACCGAGTTTTGGATGCTGGAGCCCGAAGTTGCCTTTGCAAGCCTTGAGGATGTCATGCAATTGAGCGAAGACCTCATCGTGCGCATCGTGCAGGACGTGCTGAAGCGCCGGGCCCCGGAATTGGAAGCTCTCGAGCGTGACCTATCCTTGCTCGAACGCATCAAGGGAAACTTCCCGCGCGTCACCTATGACGATGCCAGCAAGATTTTGCTCGAGCATCCGGGTTCTGAATTTGTGGCCGGCGAAGACTTTGGTGCACCGGACGAAGCCATTCTGTCCGCCATGCACGATCAGCCGGTGCTGATCACGCACTATCCCAAATCCGTCAAGTCCTTTTATATGAAGGAAGACCCGGCCAACCCCACCAACGTGCTCTGCATGGATATGATCGCGCCCGAGGGTGTGGGGGAAATCATCGGCGGCAGCCAACGCGAAGAGAATTTGGATGTGCTGATGGAGTCCATCAAGCAGCACAATCTCCCCATGGAAGAGTTCAACTGGTACATGGACCTGCGCAAGTATGGTTCCGTGCCCCACTCCGGTTTCGGGCTGGGTCTCGAGCGTGTCGTCGGCTGGATCGCCGGCATTGAACACGTTCGCGAAGCCGCTCCGTTCCCGCGCATGATGTCGCGCATCCGCCCCTAGGTGTGCGCGGCGTGCTGTGGGCGAAGATCAACTTGCCGCCCACAGCCATCGCCGGTTGCGCTAGAGGCCTAGCGCGACCTGCGCTGCTTGGGCCCAGTCGACCTGATCTTGCCAGGGGCCATCGGGTCGAAAGGGGACTTCGGTTGTAAACCAACGGGTCAGTTCCTGGACGGCTCGGCCTTTGGGCCATGCGACCGTTCGCACGCGCGGCCAAGTGGGCGGATCGCTGGCTTCGGCCGGGGTTTCGGCCCGTAGGACTTTGATGAGGAAGCGCAGGCTATCCCGCGCCTTGAGGGGGGTCGGGCCGTTTTTCGCTTGGGGGACGTGGTTCAAGAATGCAAGGGCACATTCCACGCGCACGTCCAGGTCCGGATGGGGGACGTTGCCGGTGGCAAGCTTTTGAAGGCTCGCCAGGGTCTTGTCGTCCAGCTGCCCGTGCTTGCCAAGCGCGTTAGCACATACCACCTCCACGGCTTGTCGACCGCGTTCTTCAGGAGCGAGGCGGCGCTCGAGCCGAATGAGCAAGCTGGTTTGGCTGGGGGCCGAATCATCGCGAGCCAGTAGCAAAACAGCGCGCACCGATTGCTGAGCCTGCGCAGCGCCCTGCGAGGGTTCCAGCAGGACTTTGGTGAGTTTTGCATGGGCGGGCTGGCTCCACAGAAGCTTGACCGGTAGATCCCAGAGGGGCAGCTTCTCAGCAAATTCCCGAGCCGTTCCCATTTGCCACCCGGAGGGCAGCTCGTGGACTTCGCCACGCCCGCTCTCTTCGAGCCAAGCCTCGTTGTGCTGCTCTTCCGCAAGCTGCGCCGGAGTGAGTGGAGCTTTGGACCGACAGGAACCCACGGCCAGAAGCAGTAAGGCTGTGGCTAGAATGTGAAAGCGCATGGCGCCATTCTAGCCACGGCCTGCGCAGGCTGCCCGTTATTTCGGGCGCGGTACGAAGGACCGCAATCCGTGCTCGTCGGAGAGCCAGAGACGTCCGTCGGGGCAATCCGAACCTGCCGGTTCCCACGCCATGAAAGTCCATCGTCCTTCGATTTGGGTGGAAAAGCCGCCTTCGCCTTCGGGCGGGCTGACCACCAAACCATCCTCGGTGACCGCGGCATTCCATCCGGTGAAACGGCTCTTGAGTGCGCAGGTTTCTCCCTCTCGGCTGCGTAGGACCTGCATGCCGTTAGGGGGGCCATAGCGATAGGCCTGGGTCGATTCTTCCTCGTAAGGCGCGGATCCGGGCTGCAACACCTCCGGCTGCAGGGAAGTGTCCCATTGAGCCCAAGTGCCGTCAGCGAGCAGCACATGAATGGCCGTGCTGTTTACCAATGGGCCCACGCGGGGCGGAGAGCCCAGTTCCCAAGGGCCTTCCAAGCTGCCATCCTTTACGTCTACGAGCCATGCGGCTCCCTCTTCCGTGATCAGCAGGAGTTTGTCCGAGCCGCCCGGAAAGAATACAGGCGCACGGGCCACGCCAGAAAGCGTGGGGATAGAAGTCTTCCACTGCAGGCCGTTGTTGCGCTTGAGTCGTGCAATGGATCCGCTGCGGTCTACAACGATGCGGTCCTCTTGATAGGGGACCGGGATCGCATCCACGCGACCTGCGGATCGCCAGGTGCTTTCGGGGGTCCGTTGGAGAAAGATCGATAGGTCTTGGGGTTTATCCACCGTGACCATTTGGGAGAGGAAGCCAGGCGAAGAGAACGTCAATTCCAAGTTCTCCTGAGTGGCGGTTTCGATTTCAAAAGGCGTGCTGTAGGAACGTCCTTTGTTTGTCGTTACGCGTACACCTCCTGGGTAACTAGACACCTTCCAGGGCATGATGATGCGGGCTCGGTGCTGCTTGTTTTCGATGCGGTCATCGAGCAGGCTCAAGGCTCGGGTGTGTTCGCCTTCGTAGGCCAGGTCGCGGGCTTCGTCGATGGCCAACAAAATGCTGGTCAGCTCTGCGGCTTGGGGCTGAATGAAATCACGTACCCGGGGGTCGAGTTCACCGCTCAGAATTTCTTGGTAGAAGTGCAAGGCGCGCTCATAGTCGCCTTTTTCTTCGGCCTTCACCGCTTGCTCGCGGAGTTCATCTTGCCGTTGTAGATTCTGGTGGTGCCGTTCCTTCTCTTCCAGGGCGACACGAGCCTGCTCACGTTGAGCGATGTCAGTGCGAAGAGAGGCGATGGAAGCCTTGAGCATCCTGACCTGGGAGAAACGCGTTTCATCGTCCTCGATGGCTTCCTCGGTTGCCGTACA
>JBLFXY010000162.1:0-9070 GCA_047611645.1 Glaciecola sp. | reverse complement strand
GATGGCACGCTGTTCTGTGGCATGACGAACCGCGGTTGGGGCGGTTTGGCGCCCGCTTCCGGCATCGCTCGAGTGCGCTGGAATGGGGTCACACCGACCGAGTACCAATCCATTCATTTGCTCGAGGATGGCTTCCATGTGCGGTTTAGCGCGCCCTTGTCTAGCGTGCCGACCGCCGAACAGTTCAAAATCTACGACTACGATTACAACTGGTGGTGGGATTACGGTTCGCCTAAAACGAACATCCGGGACATGGCCATCAGTGCCGTGAAAATGGATGCGGATGGTTTGGGGATGACCGTGAGCCTGGCCGACCTGCAAGCGGGCAAGTGCGTGCGCGTGAAGCTCGAAGGCGCCGGTCTACTTCACGACGAATTCGACTACACGATCCATCGCTTGCCGGAAGGGCCCGCTGAGGATGTGTTCGTAGCCAAGCGCGTGGCCCCGCCCGAGCAAACTGAAGCCGGAGACGGCGGTTGGTTAGCCCTTTCCTGGCAGGATCCGTTTGGAACATTTTCCGGTGAGGGCTGGAAACTCGTGGACGCGGCACTGGATCCCGCCGATCGGTCCGGGTTTGTGACCACGCCGGGCAACGGGGCCTTGGTGAACGGCGAGGGCGCTTACACGGACTTCCTCTCGCGCCTGGAATTCGGCGATATTGAATTCAGCTTTGCGTTCATGCTTCCGGAAGGCGGCGACTCGGGTCTGTACCTCATGGATCGATATGAGCTGCAACTCAACGACGACGCCACATCCTGCTTGGGAGTCGTGGGGGGCAAGGGGCCGCGGGCCAAGGCTTACAAAGGCGCTGGGGAATGGCACAAGGTCAAGGGCAAATTCTTCGCCCCGCGCTTTGATGACCAGGGCAAGAAGACTGCCAACGCCCGTTTCGAGGAAATCACCATGGACGGCGTCATGGTTTTGGGGTCTGCGGAATGCGAAGGGCCCACCGGCGGCGCGGTTTCCACGGAGGAGGTGGCACTGGGTCCTATGCGTTTCCAAGGCACCATCAGCCGCGTGGCATTGGGTGACATGCGGGTCAAGCCCATGCGCGAGAGCCGCTTGCCGGAAGGCGATTGGCAGAACCTGGAAGAGGTCGCTTTCGTGACAGGGTCCTTCGAAATGTACGCGCGTTTGAGTCTTTCGGACGCTGGTGCGAGCCTGATTGAATTCGACGGATCTGATCCCGGTGACGACGGATTCCAATTGATTCTCAATCACACGGGCTCTGGAGCGTTGCGAACAGGATCTCTGAAACCGGGCAACACGTTGTCCACCCAACACTGCTTCCCCGGCGTACCGTTCGATGTGCGTATGCAACGCGATTACGACGCTGGCAAAGCCCGCATTCGTGTGTGGCTCAATGATGTGTTGGTCAATGACACGTTGCAGTCAGGCGTGGGGGAGCTGGGTAGCATCCAGTGGATTCCCGTGGCCGTTCCCAATACCGAAGTCCAAGTTGAACACGTGGTCGTTCGCAGCCTCTAAGTCTGCACTTCCTCTTAAACCTCCGCGCACGGACTTCGGTCCGGCCCAGTTAGGAATCTCCCATGAGCCTGAAATCTCGCCTGTCTTTGATGATGTTTTTGCAGTACGCCATTTGGGGTGCGTGGCTGCCGATCCTGTATCCCTATCTCATGGGGCACCGTGCGTTTAGTTTGGACCAGTGTGGAATGATCCTGGCCGCAGGTGCCGTGGGAGCCATCATTGGCCCGTTTGTCGCGGGTCAGGTGGCGGACCGCTGGTTGGCCACGGAGAAGTTCTTGGCCGGGTGTCACCTCGTCGGAGCTGTGTTGGTTTGGCAGCTTGCTGGCGTGGCGGACTACAGCACCTTCCTTTGGATGTCCTTGCTCTATGGATTGATCTACACGCCGACCCTGGCGTTGACCAACTCGTTGGCCTTGCACCACATTCCGGACAGGGATAAGGACTTTGCGCCCATTCGGGTTTGGGGCACTGTGGGTTGGATCGCCGCTGGCATTGCGGTGGGGCAATGGTTGTCCATTCAGCACAGTCCCGCTGATTTGATCGGTGAAGCGAAAGTTGCAGCGCAAAATGCAGGTCGGGGAGACGCCTTCAAATTGTCGGCGATCTTGGGACTGGTTATGGGCGTTTATTGCTTCCTCTTGCCCCACACGCCTCCCGCTAAGGGAGGTAAGGAGCGCAACGCGACCTTCGAGGCCTTGGGTGAAATCAAGCGTCAGCCCCTGTTGGTCCTTTTCCTGGTCACGATTCCGGTCAGCGTCGTTCACCAGTTCTACTTTGTACACACGAGTACTTTTCTGACTTACCTTCAATCTGGCGTGGAGCCCGGGTGGTTCATGAAAACGATCGAGACCATCTTTGGGGTCGGTGGTGGAGGGCTGATGACCGTTGGGCAAATGGCTGAAATTGGTGTGATTGCGCTGGTCCCTTTCATGACTTCTGTCATGTCCCGCAAGCAGATGCTGCTGGTTGGACTCTTAGCCTATGCCCTCCGGATGGCGCTCTTTTCCTATGCCAGCGCCTCTATGCCCGCCATAGTGATCGGCCTGGCCTTGCACGGTTTCTGCTTCGGTTGTTTCGCATTCGTGGCCTTCATGGTCGTGGACGAGCACACAACCAAGGACGTGCGCGCCAGCGCGCAAAACCTGTTCAACCTGGTCTTTGTCGGACTGGGCATCATCGTCGGCAGTTGGTTTTCCACCTCGGTCGTGGGCAAGTGGGCCACGACCGACGGGGTGGTAGACTACACCCGACTCTTCTCCATCCCGATGTGGATGTCCCTGGCGTGCTTCGCCATTTTGTTGGTGGCCTACCCTAAAAAGGCCCAAGTCTCATGAAGAATCTTCGCATCGGTTTTGTTGGCGCTGGTTTCAATACGTTCTTTCACCTGGAATCCCTGGTGGAGGTACGCGATTGCACCGTAACCGGCATGGTCAGTCGCACCCGGGCTTCCGCGGATCGCGGCGCCGCACGGGCGATCGAACTCGGTTTGGGTGATTGCGTGGCTTTTGACAGCGTTGAGGAGATGGCCGCCAGCGACACCGTGGATGCCATTTGGGTCAATTCACCCAATGACTCGCGCGTGTCGGTGATGGAAGCGATTGCCAAGGGCAACGCCAAGCGGGCCAATGGGCTCTTGGGCGTGGCCTGCGAGAAACCGCTCGCGCGTAATCTCAAGGAGGGCGCGCAGGTCGTCGCCGCCATGGAAAAAGCCGGCATCCCTACGGGCTATCTGGAAAATCAGGTCTTCACGCCGGCGGTCGAACGCGGCAAGGAAGTCATTTGGCAGCGGGCTGTACCGCTCTCTGGCCGCCCGTATCTAGCGCGCGCCGCGGAGGAACACTGCGGCCCCCACAGCCCCTGGTTCTGGCAGGGCGAGACACAAGGCGGCGGCGTCATGAACGACATGATGTGTCACAGCGTGGAAACCGCGCGTTTCCTGCTGACAGCCCCCGACGCACAGCGGGACTCGTTGACCTTGATTTCGGTGAACGCACAAATCGCTTCCTTGAAGTGGAGCCGGCCGCAATACGTGCAGGAGCTGAAGGACACCCACGGTCCTGAAATCGACTACGCCAACAAACCCTCCGAGGACTTTGCGCGTTGCACGGTGACCTACAAGGACGCCGAGGGGCACACGCTGATCGCCGAAGCGACCACCTCTTGGTGTTTTGTGGGGGCTGGTTTGCGACTGAGCTTTGAGTTGCTCGGTCCGGAATACTCCATGCGCTCCAACAGCTTGGAGACCGGTTTGGAGGTCTTCCTTTCGCGCCGCATCGAAGGCGATACGGGCGAGGACCTGGTCGAGAAGCAAAACGCTGAGCAAGGCGTCATGCCCATCGTCCCTGGCGAAGCCGCCGCGTATGGCTATGCCGGTGAAAACCGTCACATGATCCAGCACTTCTTAGCCGGAACCCAACCGCGTTTGACCTTCGCGGATGGCCTGGATGTGGTGCGCATTCTGATGGCCGCCTACCGCTCGGCCGAGACGGGGCAAACCGTGGACTTCCAAGGCGCGGACCTGGACGACTTCCGACCGGCCGTGGCTCGCGGTTGCTGGAAACCCCAGTAGGGGCCCTTAAAGCCCAGTTTCGGGAGCAGAATTCAGGAATGCGGGTCGCTTTGGCGGCCCGCACGACTATCTTGGCCGCGTGATAAAAAACGCAGTCGTCAAGGTCTTCGCGACCGTACAAGAGCCTGATTATTCCTCCCCTTGGCAAACGCGTCTGGCCGAGCAGTCCACGGGCTCCGGAGTTGTGATCGGACACAACCGGGTTCTGACGGGGGCCCACGTGGTCGCCAACGCCACATTTATCGAGCTTCAGAAAATCCGTGATCCCGATAAGGCCATCGCACGCGTCCTGGCCGTCTGCCACGATAGCGATCTGGCCCTGCTCGAGCTGGAGGACCCGGAATTCCTGGCCGGCATCGATCCCGCGCCCCTGGGCGAGCTGCCCGACTTGGAAGATCGAGTCTCCGTGCTCGGCTATCCCGTGGGCGGTGAAGAGCTGTCCGTCACCGAAGGCGTTGTGAGTCGTATCGAGGTGCAATGCTATTCCCATAGTGAGCGTTATCTGATGGCGGTGACCGTGGATGCGGCCATCAACGATGGCAACAGCGGAGGACCGGTGGTCAAAGACGGCAAGGTTGTGGGCATTGCATTCCAAGCCCTGGACGAGGCGGAGAACATTGGTGAGATGGTCCCGCCGCCGCTGATCCGCCACTTCCTCAAGTGCGTAGACGAAGGACTCGCTCCCGCGATTCCTTCGCTCAGCATCGCTTGGCAAACCATGCAAAATCCAGTTTTGCGTTTGTCCAATGGTCTAAAGGATGGCGACAGTGGCGTTCTGATCACCCATGTGGACTATAGCGGCTCCGCTTGGGGCGTGCTGCAGGTGGGCGATGTGGTGCAGAAGCTGGGTGGGTATTCCATTGCGAACAACGGCACGATTTTCTACGAAGAGAGCTATCGCATGGCCTTGCACGCTGTGCTCGGCATGCACTACGTGGGGCAGCCACTCAAGGTGCAAGTGCTGCGCGACGGAAAGCCTTTGGATCTAATTGTGATTCTCAAAGCACCCGCGCATTTGGTCTCCATGGCCAACTACGACAAGGACCCTACCTATTACATCTACGGTGGAATCGTCTTCCAGCCGCTGACTCTGGATTATCTGGAGGAGTGGAGTTCCTGGCCCCAAAAGGCTCCCCGGGAATTGGTGCAGACGTACTACCGCGGGGTGCGCTCGGAGGAGCAGCAGCAGTACGTGGTGGTCACCCAAATCCTCGCCGACCGTGTCACGGTCGGTTACGAGACAATTTCCGAGCAAGGCGTTTTGAAGGTCAATGGGCAGCAGCCCCGGGACCTGCGGCATCTGATCGAGCTCTTGGAAGCGGAAACGGGCATCGTCAAAATCGACATCTCCAAGGGCATGAGCATCGTGCTGCAAGCCAGCGATGTGCGCGAGTCCACGCCACGTATCCTCGAGCGCTACCGCGTTCCCCGGGATCGCTCTCAGGACCTGCTTCCAGGAAAATAATAATTCAGCGCGTCCCTGATCCCGGAACGGATCGTGTTTCGTCCTGGGGCGCCCCGCCCATGAACCGTACCTTTGGGTCATGGAAAAACCTCTCCTCAACTCGGACCTTGGCAAGCTGCTCCTGCGCCTCGCGGTAGGAGGCCTGTTGCTCTTGCACGGCATCGACAAGGTGTCCAACGGAACCACGTTCATCGAGCAGGTACTCGGGGACCGGGGCTGGCCTGAGGCGATCGCTTACGGCGTCTACGTGGGTGAAATTCTAGGTCCGCTCCTGATTATCAGCGGCTTCGTCAGTCGGTTGGGCGCAGTTTTGGTTGCAGGCACCATGGTGATGACCATGGTGTTGGCGCACCCGGGAGACTGGTATACGCTCAACCAATACGGGGGGTTGACCACCGAACTGAATCTGCTTTATCTGCTTGGCTCCCTCACGATTTTCTTTGGGGGCGGAGGCCGTTTCGGTATTGGCAAGGGCCAAGGCCGCTGGAGTTAGCCGGCCTGGTGGGCTTGGCGGCCGTGCCGAATCGGGACGGGGAGCGCCCAGGCCCGCTTGCAGGGGTCCTAGACCAGATTTCCCGGCCCGCTCGGCATTGCGGCGGGTACGCTTTGAGGCATGTCTTCCAAAACTACACTCCTAGCTTGTGTGCGTGGCGCTTCTCTCCTAGCGGCCATCGCAATCGGAACCTCTAGCGCACAGGCGCAGAGCTTCGATTTCACCCTCGATCAGAACATCAGTTCGGTCAACCTGCAGACCACTTTCGGCGTAATCATGGATGCTTCGCTCAAGGGCGACTACGACGCAACCACGAACCCCAGTGGCACGCTGACCGTGCCGGGTCTCTTTGGTGGTTCGGGCAACAATGACATCCCGATCGATCTGGGGCTGACCGGTGATTTGAATCACATCGGCGTTCCCACCGGAACTTTCAACCTGGACGTGGACGAACTCGGTCTGATGTTTGTGGTGGATCAACTGGACGTGGACTTGCTGGGCGGCCAGTCGGCTAGCAGTGCTCAGACCTTGGACCTGCTCTTCAGCACCTTCCGCACGAACAACCCGAGCTCCTTGTACTTCGGTGGCATCCCGATCAGCTTCCCGCTCGCTGGCCAGGCCGTTTCGGACCTGCTGGTCCAGCAAACCGGGGGCGCGATTCCCGGGGTTCTGATTCCCGGCGTCGGTGTGGGCGCTTATGACCTGTCCGCACTGATTCCGGTTTCTTTCTCCATGGTGGTGGACTTCCAAGGGACACCGACCCCGGTGGGTCCCTTCGATGGTGTGTTGCCCGTGGTGGGCTCTCTTCAGATGAACTCCGGGGGCGCCCCGACCGTCAACCTCACGTTCAACCAAACCATCCAGCAGACCACGTTGGATCCCGCGCCCGGCACGGTCCTCACCGACCTGCCCTTCGCGGCACCTACCATCCTGCCTCCGGGCGACACGGCCAACCTGCTGATCAGCGGTTCCATCGATCAGGTGGATCTGGACATGACCCTGAACGCGGTGCTGCAGGCCAATGGACTACCCGCTTGTGGGTTTACCAGCTACTGTGCAGCCACGCCCAACTCCACCGGATTTGCGGGTCAGCTCAATGTGGTGGGAAGCGCGGACGTGATCCTGCAGGATCTGACGCTGAACTCCACGGACCTGCCGTTCAACGTGTTCGGCTACTACCTGATGTCCCCTGGCCAAGGTGCCATTTCGTTGCCGGCTCCGAGCCAGGGCATCCTGTGCGTCGGCGCGCCCCTGTACCGCTTCAACGCTTCGATCCTGTTCTCCGGATTGACGGGCAGCATGTCCCAGACCTTGGACTTCAACAACCTGCCTCAGGGCCAGGTCTTTAGCGCCGGATCGGCCTGGAACTTCCAGCTGTGGCACCGGGATTTGAACCCCTCTAGCACTTCGAACACGACCAACGGCGTCGAGGTTCGCTTCTGCCAGTAGGAACCTGAAAGATTGACCCGAGGGGTCACAAATCAACGAGGGAGCCAATAGCCATGCGCTGTTGGCTCCCTTTTTCTATGCAGCGCATGTCCTGGCGATTCTGCGCTGGCAGGGGCCAGCGGGGGGGTCTACCATGCGGTCATGAGTGAAGTGCGCTGGTCCCTGGATGAAGTCCCCGAGCGTCCAGGGGTCTATCTGTTCCGGGACAAGACCGATCAGGTTTTGTACATCGGTAAGGCGGTGAACCTGAAAGCGCGCTTGCGGTCCTATCGGCGGCCCGGGGCGGACGGGCGCCTGAATGTGGCCTTCCTGGAGCGTGATGCGGAGCGAGTGGAGACCATTGTCACGCGCACCGAAGCCGAGGCTTTACTGCTCGAAGACAGCCTCATCAAGCAGTACAAACCCAAGCACAACATTCGGCTCAAGGACGACAAGTCCTTCTTGATGTTACGCATCGACCTGAGCGAAGACTTCCCGCGCTTCAAGTTTGTACGCGCGCACCGGCCGGAGGAAAATCGACCCGCCGGTCGCAGCCGCTACTTCGGGCCCTACGCTTCTTCACGCATCATCCGCCGCACATTGGAAGATTTGCACCGCGTGGTGCCCCTGCGTGATTGCCCCGACTCGGTGATGAACCACCGCAGTCGGCCTTGCATCAAATTCCAAATTGGATTGTGCAGCGCGCCTTGCGTAAACAAAATCCAAGCACCTGAATACGCGGAACTCGTGGAGCGCGCCATGGGGATTTTGGGTGGTGACATTCGCGAGCTGGAAACGGACTTGTCTTCCCGTATGAAAATCGCATCGGATGCGCTCGAGTTCGAACGTGCGGCGCAGTGGCGCGATCGCCTGATCGCGCTGCGTCGCACCGTCGAAAACCAAGCCGTTTGCCCGAAAGATGGCATCGATCGCGATGTGCTGGCCGTGGCGCGCCGCGGTCAACGCGCGGTCATTCACCGACTCAGTTTTCGCGATGGTCGCCTGACCGAGAGTCGTTCACACCGCTTCGAAACAGAATTGCCGGAGCAGGAATTGCTGCACTCCGCGATCACGTCCTTGTATGGGGGGGGCCGCCGCAGTTTGCCCAGCGAACTGATCCTGCCCTGGAACCCGGCCGAAGAAGCCTTGCTTGCGGAGACCTTGGCGCAAGACTGCACCCTGGTCGTCCCGCAAAGCGGTACCCGCAAACGCATGCTCGACCTGGCCGGTGAGAACGCGCGCGCCACGCTCTCCAACTTTGAAACCCAGGCCGCCGGGGACGAGGCGGCTCTGGAGCAGCTCATAGATACGTTGGATTTGGATCCGGGCACCGAGGTTATGGATTGCTTTGATATATCGAATCTGCAGGGCACGAACGTGGTGGCCAGCCGCGTGAGATTTCGGCGGGGTCACTCCGATCGCAGCGGGTACCGGCGCTTCAAGATCCGTGATGTGATCGGTCAGGATGACTTCGCTTCCATGTACGAGGTCGTGTTGCGCAGCCTTAAGCGCGGTGTAAAGGAAGGCGACCTACCCGACCTGGTTGTGATCGATGGGGGGCAAGCCCAGCTGGACAAAGCCCTGGAAGCGCGCAGCGAAGCCGCCGCCTGGGGCGTGCAAATGATCG
>JBLFXY010000161.1:0-9075 GCA_047611645.1 Glaciecola sp. | reverse complement strand
TGCCTTGCTCGGCGTAGCCGGGCAAGGCAGGGCCTGCGTCGGTGGAGGGAGAGTGTGCGGTACATTCCTTCCGGTTGGTTTCTATTGTGCTGTTCTAGGCGGGGTTAGGTGGTCATGTTGAGTGGGGTAGACCGTGGGGCCAAGACCGATTTTAGAGGCTCTCCGGATGTACGGTACCGCGCATTCTCCCCCCACATGCACGGTTCCAGCTACGCCGGAACCGTGCGTGGACGGATAATACGCGGCACCATCCATCCTCTACCGCGATTAGGTGGTTCGTGGTGGAGTTGGGGTTCAATCGCCTAGGGCTAAGCGGGCGGCGCCTAGCCAGCCTGCGTCGGAGCCTAGTTCGGCGTTTACCACATGGGGCACGCGCTCTGCGAAATCCCTTTCTCGGATGCCGGCCAAAATCCCGGCATGCAGCATGTCTAGGGCGGCGCCGAATCCGCCGCCGACGACGAAGGTGTCCACGTCAAGCAGCACTAGAATTTGGGCCAGTCCGCGCCCTAGGTCTTCACCAATTTGGTGGAGCAAGTCGCGCTCCGGACCTGCTTGCAGGCGCGCGGCAGCGGCCAGTTGGCTGAGGTCGGGATTGAGGCCAGCTGCGCGCGCACGCCGCTGGGCGGCCGTGCCGGAAGCGAAGCTTTCCAAGCAGCCGAACTTGCCGCACCCGCAGGCTTCGGGAGCCAGTACACCCTCGTGAATGTTCAAGTGTCCGATCTCGCCGCCGCGGCCGAGGGGACCACGGATGATGCGTCCATCGAGCACGATGCCACCACCCACGCCCGTGCCTAGGGTGACCATGACCAGATCCCGTTTTCCGCGTCCGGCGCCGAGCCATTGCTCGCCAAGCGCGGCCAGGTTGGCATCGTTTTCCACGGGGATGGTCGCGGCGTCACGGCCCAAGCGCTTGCCCAATTCCACGGCGAAATCGAAACCGGCCAAGGCCTTCAAGTTCGGACTTTCGGTCAACCGTCGGGTACCGGGTTCAAAGATTCCGGGGACGCCGATCCCTAAGGGGCAGTCTGCACCCAGCTCTTGGATCCACTCAGCCAATCCATCGATGAAAGCGTGCGCGCCTTGATCCAAAACCGTGGGCAGGGGTTGCGCCAAGCGCCGTGTGCCATCGGGCAGCAACAATCCGCCTTTCACCGATGTCCCACCAATGTCCACCCCGATGACCCCGCAATCGGGGATCGCTTTCAGCATCTGATCCGAGTGGCCCATGCCAGCAGTCTAACGTCCGCGCACTCGGCGCGTCACGCGGCGGTAGGCTTTGATGTATTCCTTGGCGCAGGCGTCCCAGGAAAAGTCGGACTTCAAGCAGCGTTGTACGAGGGTATTCCAATCGGCGGGGTGCTTGTAGGCATCCCTGAGTGTGTCGATGCCTTCGATGACGCCGTCGGTGGTGAACTTTTTAAAGGTGAATCCGTTGCCGTGCTTGGGCTTTTGGGACACGTCGATGACGGTGTCCTCCAGGCCGTTGTTCTGGAAGCAGAGCGGGGGAGTTCCGTAGCGCATGGCGATGGCGGCCAGCGCGTGGGTGGAGTAGTTGTGCGCTGGCATGAGCAGGGCGTCGGCGCCGGCCAGGATCTGGTGGGCGGCGTGCACGTTGTAGCCTTCGATGACCTTGCAGCGGCCGGGGAAGGTTTGCTCGATCATGTGTAGGCGTTCGATGATCTCCGGCTGGCCGGGACCCATCATGATGAGCTGCACGTTGCGTTCGAGCAGGGGCGTGATGGCGTCGACCAGGATGTCAAAGCCGTTGTCCGTGTCGAAGCGCTCGAGCACCAGGATGATCGGGGTGCGCGGGGACTTGTCCAGGTTGTACTGCTCTTGCAAGGCCGTTTTGCACTTGCGTTTGCCGGCTAGGTCTTCGTCTCCGGGACCGTAGTTCTGCTCGAGCAGGGGATCGGTCAGCGGATCCCACTGGCGATAGTCCACGCCGTTTTGCACGCCGACCCATTCTTTTTGGCGGCGGTGGAAGGAATCGTCCAGCCCATCGCCACGCCGGAAGCGATCCAGTTGGAGCACCTGGTGAGGTAGGTGGGTGCCGATGACCGTGGCGAATTCCGCTCCGGCTTTGAGGTAGTTGACCTTGCCCGCAAGCTCGATGCCTTCGATGGCGCGGAAGAGGTCGTGGGGCATGCCGATCTTGGGCAGGATCTCGCGTTCGAAGGATCCTTGCATGGCCCGGTTATGGATGCCCATGTAGGTGCCTGCGCGACCCGTGGGATGATCCTTACGGCCGGCGTAGTGCATCTGGTGGTAGACCGGAAGCAAACCCAGCGTCCAGTCCAAGCAGTGAATGACGTCCGGCTTGAAGTCGGCCAGTGCGAAACCTTCGAGCACGGCTTTGGAGAAGAGCGCGTAGCGCCACCAGTTGTCCGGGTAAGGACCTTCCTCGTCCCCGTACGGGTGCTTGTTCTCGAAAGCTTGCGGATGATCGACCAGGATCACGCGCAGGTCGCCCAGGATGCCTTCCCAGTAGGTGACTTTGGTGGCCGGGCCGTCGCCCAGCTTTATGTCCAGATCGCCGATGCGATTGAGCTGGTTGAACTGCTTGGCGTCAATGTCCTTCGTGAAGGGCAAGAATATGACGACGTTTGCTTTGTTCTGCGCCAGGTTGCGGGGCAGGTACTCGGCAATTTCGGCGAGGTTGGTCCGGCGGACCAACGACAACAGTTCAGGTGTGGCAAATGCGATTTTCAAATCCGATCCGACGGGTCCAGGCTGGCCAAGGGGCCAGTGACGGAGGCTCAAGGGGCGGGCGTCGCTTTACAGTCCGAAGAAACGCCCGTCGATATGGCAGAAAGGTAGAAAAGTCGGCCCCTCTAATGGGGGGGCGTTTGCGTTATCTATTCATAAAGTCCGTTGATATAACGGCTTACGCCTCGGTCATTCCCGAAATGGGGTCAGCGGAGGCCTCGGGATGCCTCATATAGCTCCATAGCCTCGGGAAGCAGGGACTCGATTTGCTCGATGCGGTGCTCTCCGGTGGGGTGTGTGGAGAGCCATTCGGGGGATCCATCACCGCCCCCGGAAGACATGCGGGTCCAGAATTGGGCGGCTTCACGGGGGTCGTAACCCGCCCGGGCCATGTAGCGCAGACCGCTGCGGTCGGCCTCCAGCTCGGCATCACGTCCGAAGGGCAGGCCGACTAACAGGTTGGCACCCATAGTGGCCATGGATCGGTAGTCCTCGCCAACCAGGATCTCGATACCCCCGCTAGTGAATGTTTCCCGGGACACGGCCTCGGTTCCGTGTCGCTCCAGAGCGTGGGCGATCTCGTGGCCCATGACCACGGCCAGGCCAGTTTCGCCCCCGGCCACGGGCAGGATGCCCGTGTAGACCGCCATCTTTCCGCCGGGCAGGCAGAAGGCGTTGACCATCTCGTCGTTGTCGAGCAGCTGGACCTCCCACTCGAAGAGGGCGACCAGTTCGGGCTTTTCGGAGGCCGCGGCTTCGACCAGCCGATCCATGATGCGGTTGACCATGCGCACATCGGGGCCCGAGGTGATGATGCTCTCTTCGGCAAGGATTTGGCCGTAATACTCAATGCCCATCTGAACGTCTTCCTCTGGGGTGTAGAGGTTTATCTGGCAACTGGTACCGACTAGCAGCACGGCCGCGATTGCCAGGTGGCGTCGCAGACCCGCTAAGCTGCGTGAACAAAGCCCAGCCCTGGAAAGGTAGGATAAGTGCCGCCCGGTGGATTCGTTCGCCAGGGGGGTGCGGTCGGATGTATTGTCGATTCCGTTCATGGGGTCTTCCTTATGGGGACACAGGTCTGCCTGCGTCCGCCGGGATTTCAGTATGCCCGAAGCCCTCCGAACCGCAACCCCTGGGCCCCCGTGTCCAAAGCTTCCCTATCAGCCATGAAAAAACCTCCCTTGCTCCTGGTCGTTCTCGACGGTTGGGGTGAACGCGCCGAAACCGAGCACAACGCCATCGCTCAGGCATCGCCGTATTTTCACGACCTACAGAATCGTTATCCATCGAGCCTGCTAACGGCTTGCGGAAAAGAGGTCGGTTTGCCAGAAGGCATCATGGGGAATAGCGAAGTGGGGCACATGAATCTGGGCGCTGGCCGGGTGGTATACCAGGACATCAGTCGCATCGATAAAGCGATCGAGGATGGTGACTTTCAAGTCAACGGCGTTCTCCTAAAGCTCATGCAGGACGTGCGCGTGCAAGGTAAAGCGTTGCACTTCATGGGACTCGTTTCAGACGGTGGAGTACACGCGACCAACAAGCACCTGACGGTGCTATTGCAGATGGCGGCTGACGCGGGTTTCTCTCAGGACAAGGTCTTCGTGCACGCGATCACCGACGGCCGCGATACCCCGCCGCGTTCAAGCGATCGTTTCCTCGCTGAACTAGAAGCAGAAATCGAAAAAGCAGGCGTGGGTCGCATTGCTTCGGTGATTGGGCGCTATTGGATCATGGATCGCGACAAGCGTTGGGAGCGTGTGCAACGCGCCTATGAAATGCTTTTGGGCGGTGTGGGGGAGCAGCACGCTTGCGCATTGGATGCGGTGGCGGCTTCCTACGCCAAGGATGTGGGCGACGAGTTCATCGAACCTTGCGTGATTGGGGAATCCGAACCGGGACGCTTGCACGCGGGCGATGGCTTGTTCCTATTCAACTATCGGTCCGACCGTGTGCGGGAGATTTGCGAAGCATTGCAATTCGATTCCTTTGATGGCTTTGAACGTAAAACGCGCGTGCATTTGAATATTGCGACCATGACGCAATATCGCGCGGACTTCCCGTTCCCCATGGCCTTTGTCCCGCAGGACTTGCAGGAGCTCTTTCCGGACTTGGTTTCCCAGGCGGGACTCAAGCAGGCGCGCATCGCGGAGACGGAAAAGTACGCGCACGTCACGTTCTTCTTTAGTGGCGGCCGGGAAGCCCTGTTACAAGGTGAGGATCGGGTCTTGCTGCCTAGTCCGAAAGTCGCAACCTATGACCTGCAGCCGGAGATGAGCGCCCAAGGCGTGACCGACGCCGTGCTCAAGAAACTTGCCGATGGCGATACCGACGTGTACATCATCAACTACGCCAACGCGGACATGGTGGGGCACTCTGGAAGCATGCCGGCCGTCTTGAAGGCCGTGCAAACCATCGATAATTGCCTCAAGCAAATCGTGCCCAAAGTGGTGGAGCTCGGCGGCACCATTGCCATCACCGCCGACCATGGAAACGCGGAAATGCTATGGGACGTGAAAACTGATCAGCCGCACACGGCGCACACGATGAACCTGGTTCCTTTTGTGTTGTGCGGCAATCAAACACAAGGGCAGCACCTGCGCTCGGGTGGAATGCTCGGTGACGTGGCGCCGACCCTGTTGGCGATTCTCGGACTGGATCCTTCGGCCGCCATGAACGGACGCTCCCTACTTTCCTGATTTTGCCATGTTTCTGAATTCCAATGCCTCGCGATTCGCTCCGGGGTACGAAACCAAAATCCCCGTCGGACTCTTGGGCGCTACCGGTTCGGTGGGGCAGAGGTTCGTGCAGTTGCTCGCGCAACATCCGTGGTTTGATTTGGTTTGGCTCGCGGCATCCGATGCTCGGGTCGGTGAATCCTATGGCAGCCAGGTGGCTTGGGCTCAATCGGACGCGCTGCCCGAGTCGGTCGCAAGCATGCCCCTGCAGAAGTCGACGGAAGCCAATGCCGGGGCCACGCCGCTGGCGTTTTCAGCCCTGCCCGCCTCTGCGGCCGGGCCCTTGGAAAGCCTGCTCTCCGAGCGCGGCATATTCATCGTGAGCAACGCCGCAAGCCACCGTATGGATCCCGATGTGCCCTTGCTTATTCCCGAGGTCAACGCGGACCATCTGGATCACATGGCAGGCAAGCGTTTAGTCACCGGACCCAATTGTTGCGTAGCCGGGCTGATGCTGGCGTTGGCGCCCTTGCACCAAGCCTTCGGGCTCAAGCGCATTTTTGTCGCTACCATGCAAGCCCTTTCCGGTGCCGGTCTGCCCGGAGCCGCCGGACCTCTGGCCGAGGCCAACGTGGTCCCGCACATCAACGGCGAAGTCGACAAGCTCGAAACAGAACCCTACAAGCTCCTCTCCACTTGGGTCGAAGGCAAGTTCGCACGCCCCGATTTCAAAATCAGCGCCCTTTGCAACCGAGTCCCCGTGGTCGACGGCCACACCATGAGCGTTTCCTTGGAACTGCAAACCTCAGCCAGCTCGGCAGAGCTCGTTCAAACCTGGAAATCTTTCCGAGCCGAGCCCCAAACTCTAAACCTGCCCAGTGCCCCCGCCCAACCGGTGCAATATCACACCGACCCCTACGCTCCCAACCCGCGCGAGTACGCCCCGCGCAACGGCGGCATGACCACCCACATCGGCCAACTTGCACCATGCCCCATTCTCGGCCACAAATTTACCCTAACCTCCCACAACACCCTACGCGGCGCCGCCGCCGGCAACCTGCTCATCGCCGAATTGCTGGCGGCCAAGGGATTGCTGTCTTAGGAGAAATTCGAACATGTTCAAAGTTGAAAAAATGACGGTGGAAGGTTGGGAGCGCTTCCGTGAAGTGCGCTTGCGAGCTTTGTTGGATACTCCGGATGCGTTTGGGCGTTTGCATGGTGAGGAAGCCGATTGGGAGCCTGCCCTGTGGCATGGGCGCTTGGCGGATAGGGATTCCGACACGTTTATTGCGGTTCAGGATCGTGTGGATGTGGGGCTTGTTACGGTGGCGAATTACAGCGGGAAAACCGGGGCGGCGGGCTTGTTCGGCATGTGGGCGGCACCGGATGCAAGAGGAACAGGCGCGGCGACCGGGTTGGTGCAGGCAGGGATTGCGTGGGCGCAAGTGCGCGGATTCGAACGCGTGCTTTTGGATGTGGCTGATGAAAATCCGCGGGCGATAGCCTTCTACCAGCGGCTTGGCTTTGTGCCGACAGGGTTGACGGGTACGTTGCCCGAACCTCGGCAGCACGTCACCGAGCATGAGCGGGAATTATTATTCTAGACGCGCAGAGGGGCCGATTGGTTGCGGGCAAACCGCACCCATACGACCTCAGTCAGAGCTCGCGCGGCGATAGATCAATACGTCTTCGCCTTGCATGTCCAACGGTAGGTTGGAAACAGGGAGCTTCTTTACCAGGTCGTACTTGAAGTCCCTGCGCATTTCCAAAAGGACGTCCTCGTAGAAGAGGTAGTCGCGTTCTTTGAAGAGGCCCAATACGCGGTTGTTGGGATCCTCAACAATGTGGCCAGCGGTGGCGTAGAACTTGGGATCCTCGATCGTGTTGAGGATGAGCTGGTAGTGGCGTTTGCAAAGCACAATCCACTCTGGCGTTGTGTACACGGAAACGAACTTGTAGTCGGGCGGACATTCCGGGGCCATGCTGCGGCCGGGGAGCGCGATAGGGCCGTCACCCAGGGGACCGGGTTCGATGTTGTCCATGATCCACGCCTCGGCCGTGTAGCGCGTGTCGCCCAGGTAGCGTTGGCTGACGACATAGCCCACGAACGCGTGTCCTAGGATCAGATAGATCACAGCGATGGGCAGGCCGGCGGGCTTGAAGGTGGCGAGCTTCCAGAGAGCGTAGCCGGAGAACACCGCGGCGAAAGGCATCAAGGAGACCGCGTAGTCGGGACGGAAGGCCTTGGCAGAAATGAGCACGTACACGCCCATGCAGGCCACGATCGAAAGCATGGTCAGAGAGCGCTTTTGCATCAGGCACAGGACCAAACCAATCAGGCTCGGCAGCAGGACCCAGATCGGCATACAGGTGAGCAACGCTTCCAGGAATTCGTCCCAGGAGAAGCGCGCGTGTTCCATCTTGTTCAGGAACTCCCACTTAAGGGAGAGATAGAAATTGGAATAGTCATACACCGCGCCGGGTACGAAGGCCACGAAGCTGAGTAGGCAACCCAGCCCAGCCAGAACCAGGAATCCAATGGCTTGCTTGAGCGTCAACGCCTTGCGGTGCACGGCAGCGCCCGCACTGATCACGATCGCCAACCAACCGATGGCGGACGTGTATTTCATGGCGATCGCGATGCCCATGATCGCACCCACGAGCCAACCCTGCCGGGGTCGAAGGTAGGACTTTCGATCCATTCCGAGCAGCACGTAGAACAAACCGAGCAGGGCATAGGCCGAAGGCACATCGGTCTGCACCAGCGATGTGGAGGCCACCACCCAGCCTTGGATCGAAGACGCGCCAACGATGAACAAAGCGACGCCAGGCCGGAACATGCGCTTGCCGAAGAGCCAAAGCAGCCACATGGCGCCTAACCCAAATATGAACGTGTTGAGGACGCGACTGAAGATCAGGGTGCGTTCGTACCCGGGGACTCCGGGCTTGGAAACCTTGTCATCCCGCAGGTCGAGCGCGCCACCGATGGCCCACCACGAGACCCCGTAGGTCATGTGCAGGAAGTGCGGATAGCGATAGTCGTGGTACTCGGTCAGGTAGGTGGGAAAGTCATCCACCTGGCGCACAATTTTAGGTTCGTCCGCGTGGAAGTTGTACTGGACCGGATTCCAGAAGGTCGTTCCCCACAGAATCGGGACCGCGCGCAGGATCGTGCCGACCAAGATGATCATCGCCAGGATGCGCAGCTGTTTGGGCGTGGCTTGCAGTTGGCGGGGCTCCGAGACTTCGGAATCTGGGTGCGTGGGGGGGGAATCCATGGGAGGGGGGCGCGCTTCTCACGCAACGAAGAGCGATTGCAGAGGAAGCGCCGAGCATTGTCAAGCGACGCGGGCGGTCAGCGTTTCGATTTAGCCCAACGCGCACTATTCGGAGCGCCAAGCGAGCCACACGCAGAGTCCGCATCCCAAAATGGAGGCCAGGCCTGCGCCGCGCATGATCAAGCCGGGCGTGGACTTCGTGAATGCCCACCAGCCTTCGATGTCGATCAGGCCTCGCCCCATGGCCTCACGCCAAGAGCCGTGAAAGTCGGGCAGGAAGACAAACGCATAAAACGCACTGCTGCCCTTCAGGAGTACAAACCCGAGGACGAACAGGAACACGGCCATGGGAGCTAGGAAGCGGGGACTCTTCATAGCCGTGATCGGGGCGGGCTGCCAAGGGCAGC
>JBLFXY010000160.1:0-9112 GCA_047611645.1 Glaciecola sp. | reverse complement strand
AGGCCCGTTTCGGGCCTGCCTCTGTTTGATGCGGTACCCACCGGTCAATTATTGGTGGTTGGGGGTCTGACGCCGTATCTGCTTTCAGTTCTGGTATCGGGACCGCAATCCAATGCCTACGACGAACTTCTCAGCCGCAACAAGTGTGATGTTCCACTAGGTCTGAATCGCCCGTGTGGAAGCGAGAGTACCGCTAGAGTACCGAGGCCGGAGAACTTCAACCGTTTATCGGTACTCCCGGTTAGGCGAACAACTCTCGCATAGCCTTGGGTAGCACGTGGGGTTTGCGGGGTGTGGAGGTCAGATCGATGCAGGCCAGCTCGGTGGAGCCGGTGGCGATCAGGGTCTCGTCGTTGGAGCGCTGGATCTCGTAGACGAAGCGCACGGAGGCCGCGGTCATGCGATCGACCGCGACGCGCACCCTTAATTGGTCCTCATAGTGGGCCGGGGAGCGGAAGCGCAGGTCCAGCTTGCGCACGGGAAGGGCTAGGCCGCTCTTCTCCATTTGGCCGTAGGACAGGCCGTGATGGGCCATGAAAGCCGTGCGTGCTTCCTCGAAATAGAGCAGGTAATTGGCGTGGTGCACCACTCCCATTTGATCTGTTTCGCCATATCGGACTTGTACTTGATGGTCGTAGTGCATGGGGGCGCTACACTACCCGCGCAGATGAATCCGAGCCAGTCCGTTGATCCGCCTTCTTTGCAGCAAGCGTCGAGCCCCCGGGGTAGGCGTGTCTGGTGGGTTGCAGGTGGCGCCTCCGCCCTGCTTTTTGCGGCGATTTGGCTTTCCCTTAGCGTAGGGCGTAGTGGGGAGATCGGAGCGGGAATGGCCTTTCGGGGGGCTCTGGCCAAACTGGGTCTGGGCGAGCCTTTGACCGACGCCCAGCAGTGGATTGTGGAGCTGCGCTGGACGCGAACGCTGGTCACGGCTTTGGTGGGAGCGGGTTTGGCTTATGCGGGCGCGCTCCTGCAAGGCGTCTTCCGCAACGACCTGGCCGCGCCTTCGATTCTTGGCACCACGGCTGGCGCCAGCTTGGGAGCTTCGATTGCGATCCTCGCGGTGGGAGGGTACGGCGCCGGGTTCTTGTCGAGCATGGGATCCGCCCCTGTGATCGTAATGGTCTCCGCGTTCCTGGGCGCGGCCGTAGTGACCTGGCTGGTCGCCATGTTGGGCAGGAGTGGGGGACAGTATTCCGTGCCGACCCTGCTGCTGGTGGGCATTGCGATCAATGCGGTGGTGGGCGGGATCCTGGCGGCCATGCAGTCGTTTGCCCTGTCCGATTTTGAAGTCGCTAAGGCGCTTTTCGCCTGGGGTTTCGGGAACCTCGACGATAAGGGGCTCACCGAAGTTTGGCTCTTGTGTGGAGCCCTCACGCTGGGAGCTTGTGTGATTCCTTTCGTGGCGCGCGAGTTGGACTTGCTGGCTGCGGGTGAGGAGGATGCGTTGGCTTTGGGCGTGGACACGGGGCGTGTGAAAGCTTTGGCCTTATTGGCGGCTACCTTGTGTGCGGCTTCCTCGGTTGCGGCCGTCGGGCAAATTGCCTTCGTTGGGCTCGTAGTGCCCCATATCGTGCGTTTGCTGGCGGGTCGATCCTATCGCAATCTACTGCCGCTGAGCCTCTTGGCAGGCGCTGCATTTCTTTTATCCGTGGACGCGGGTCAGCGTTGGTTGTTGGGCGACATGCGCTTGCGTCCAGGCGTGACCTTGTCCCTGGTGGGTGGACCTTTCTTCCTCGCATTGTTGGTCGTGAATCGCAAGAGGATGTCGTCGTGGTAGAGAATAAAACGACAGCCAACGAAGTGCTGATGACCGCCAGTGGTTTGCACTTTGGTTACGACGCCAATACCCCCATCCTAAAGGGCGTGGATCTTGAGGTGCGAGCCGGCGAGTTGGTCGCCCTATTCGGTCCCAACGGCGCGGGAAAAAGTACATTGCTCAAAGTGCTCGGCGGGTTGCTGAGTGCATCCGAGGGTACGGTTCATGTGGCCGGCGAATCGATCGAAGGTTGGAGCTCGCTCAAGCGTGCGCAGCACATGGCGCGCATGCCCCAGGGTTTGGATGCTTGGCCGGATATGAAGGTCGGAGATCTGGTGCGGGCGGGCCGCTATTGCCACCGCCCCAGCCGCTCTTGGCGTGGGCTTTTCATGACCGATGCTTCGCCGGGCGATCACTCTGCCGTGCAGAAGGCCATGCAAGCCACTGGCGTTGCGGAGTGGCACGACCGCAGTGTGCGCGAGCTTTCCGGGGGGGAGCGCGAGCGGGTCCTGATGGCTCGCGCCCTGGCCCAGGGATCCTCGATTCTGTTGGCGGACGAACCGACTCGCAGCCTGGATCCATCCCACCAGCTGGAGGCCTTCGGCTTACTGAAATCCCAGGCCCAGCAGGGCAAGGCGGTGCTGGTGGTCACGCACGATTGGAATCTGGCCAGCCAATTTGCCGATCGCTTGGTTTGCTTGGCCGAAGGGCGCATCGTGGCGCAAGGAACTCCAGAACAGGTCCTACGCGCACCGATTCTCGGGCCCGTATTCGGCTCCCAACTTCATTTTGGGACCCTACCGGCGGGCCCGCAGGGTGAGCCGCGACCTTTCGTTCTGCCCTGGTTGGACACAGATGTTTCCGAATGACTTGCTGGGGCTCACCCCGTCTTATTTCATGGGGATTCACGCCAGACGCCCCAAACGGCTAGCTTCGCTCGCCTTCCGGCGGTCGTTGGCCTAAAAGCAGACGTTGTGCGAAAATCCGGCGTGCTCACCGAGACACGGCTTCGACCCTTGGGGCCGAATCGTCGCACAGTGTGTGGTTTTGGGCCTGCAACTTCCGACTTGGAGCGACTGTCGCAAATCCCCATGAATAAGCCGGGGTCTCAGGCCCGTAAGCCCGGGAAAACACTAGCGGCCCACGCGCCCCGGCGGGTACAACCCTGGCTAGGCCTAGCGCCGCGCAGACCATTATGACCGCCACATTGGACGCCCCGACCCCGAAGAAAGCCCAAGTGGGGCGCAAAGGTGAGCCTCTAATCGCCGTTCTGCTGACCTGGTTCGTGCCGGGAGCAGGCCACCTGTACTTGGGGCACCGCAAGCTGGCCCTGATCGCTTTCCTGGTGGTGGAAGGACTGTACTGCGCCGGCTTGGCCCTCTCCGAGGGCATGTTCCTGGAGTACTTGCCGGCGGAAATGCGGGGACGTTTTGCTTCGGCGCTGACCCCTGAGGTCGGAAACCTGGGCGCCTTGCTCTATCACGTGGACGCCTATGGTTATGGCCTGGCGTTCCCACGGACTTGGCCGACTTACATGGACCTGGGCACGCTGCTGACGGCCATGAGCGGTGTGTTCAATGTGATGCTCATGTCTCGCGCACACTTTGATGCGCGCCACCCGGTCCGCGTACCCGGTAAGCCCATCGGTCCGGCGCTAGCCGCTTGGCTGAGCTTGGTGATCCCCGGGCTGGGCCAATTCCTTCAAGGGCGCCGCGCTCGCGGTGTCCTGATCGCAGCCATGCTGACCGGCCTCTTCTTGCTCGGCACTAGCCTGGCGGATGGGACGAATTTGGACAGGGAGCGGCACTTCTATTACTGGGCTGGTCAATTCATGTTGGGTGCTCCCGCGTGGGTCTCTGAATTTGTCCACGGTCATGTGATCGCTCTCGAGTTGCCCCTGCGCGTGGACGCCGGCATCGTGATGGGCTGCGTTGCAGGCATGTTGAACATTCTGGTCATGTTGGACGCCTACGGTTATAGCGAAGCGCAGCATTTGGAAGTGGAGCCTCCGCGCTCCGCCAAATCGACCCTTCCCACGGATGCGCTCGCCAGGGCTGTGGCCTCCGGCGCTCCCGAGAGCAAGAGTGAGGTGCAGGTTTGAAGGATTATCTCATGCACGGCGGGCTCTTCTTGTTTGCCGGTTCTGTGATCGTGGCCATCTCTTGCATGTTTGCGGACGCGGATGATCGCACGGCCATGAAGGCCTTCCCCCGGCGTTGGCTGACCTTTTTTGGTGGCTGCCTATTGGTCGTGCTGATCATGTTGATCTTCGAGCACACCCTGGCTTCCGTCCACTAAAAGCGGGGCCTTAGTACTGCTGCAGCAGCCGGTAGAGTCCGCCGGGACCCCGGGTGACCAGGCCTCCCAATTCCATTTGGGCCATGTGCGCGAGAACGGCAGCAATGGGTAATCGCGTGCGTTCCGCCAGTTCGTTGATGTCCAGGGTTTCCCCTTGTAGCGCGTTGAAGATGCGTCCAGCATCCTTGTCTTGTGGGCGGATGTTTTCACGATGGGGCTGGGTCTTGGCGAAGTCGCCTTCATAGCAGAGATCCGAAAGCAGCTGGGCTGGGCTGCCCACGGCCCGAGCGCCTTCGCGCAATAGTCGCAGGGTTCCTGTCGCCATGGCGTGGTCCACGCGCCCCGGAAGGGCAAAGACTTCGCGACCCATGTCCAGGGCCCAATGCGCGGTGATGAGCGATCCGGATGCGTGGGCGGCCTCCACCACGAGCACCGCGTCCGCAAGAGCAGCGATCAATCGATTGCGCAGGGGGAAGTGGTGGCGACGAGGGCTTTGACCGGGGGGGAATTCGCTGAGAAGCAGGCCACGAGTTATCAAATCGTTCAGGCCTGACCATCGCGGCCATGGATCCTGTACCCCGTTGCCCAGTACCGCAATCGTAGCGCCGCCCGCGGCCAAGGCTCCCGCATGCGCTGCTTGATCCACGCCACGGGCCATTCCGCTGATGATGACAAAGCCCGCGCGCGCCAGTGCATCGGCGAAGCGGGCGGCCTGATCTAGCCCATACCCACTGGCGGAGCGACTCCCTACGATTGCGATACAAGGATTTTTGGTGAGCAAATCGCTGCAGCCGCGCAACCAAATCTCTCCTGGCGGATTGGGGATTCCTCGCAGGCGATCGGGCCAGGAGGGGCTCTGAGGGGTTAGGTGTAGGGGAGGGGCTTCCATGCAGCAGAGACCGCCTTGGGGTGCCAAGGGTTGCAGTTTCTGCGTAATAGAATCGTGCTGATGGAGCAGAAGGGTGCGATTGCCTTAGACTCGGGACATGTTAATCACATCTCTATCCATCGCCGGTTTGGCCTTAGCGGCCAACCTTGCGGTGACGAACCCTGTGCCGCAGGAATCCAAGCTCAAGCTTGGGGACCCGGCACCCGCACTCCAAATCGCCGAATGGGTTAAGGGTCAACCCGTTGATTCCATGGCGACCGGCAAGACTTACATCATTGAGTTTTGGGCCACTTGGTGAGGCCCCTGCATCCGTAGCATGCCGCACCTGAACGAACTTCAGGCAAAGTATGCTGATGATGGCGTGACCATCATCGCAGTAACCAAAGAAGACCGCAGCAACACCCTCGAAAAGGTGAAGGCTATGGTCAAAGACAAAGCCGACGTCATGGGCTACACCGTGGCGTGGGACAAGGAAGGCAAGACCTATGCGAGCTACATGACCGCTACTGGTCAGCGTGGTATTCCCACTTCGTTCATCATCGATAAGAAGGGTCGTTTGGCTTTCATCGGGCACCCGATGGAATTGGACGGACCTTTGGCCCAAGTCGTCGCAGGCACATGGGATCCGATAAAGGATGGCCAAAAGCTTGAAGACGCCAAGGAAACACAGCGCGCCATGCGCAGCGATCTAGGGCGCTTGCAACAGGCCTCTCAAAACTCGGTGACAGGCAAGGGTGCTGGTGCGCTCCTGGAGATGTGGTCGGCTTTGGCCGCCAAATATCCGGAGCAAATCTCGACCCAAGAGAGCCTGCGATATCGCGTCCTGACCGCTGCCGGTGAGTACGACACAGCTATGCCGATCGGTCGCAAGATTGTGGATGCAGCGGTTGCCGCCGAGGACCACAGTGGCCTCAACGCCATTGCGTGGGACATCGTGGATCCTGAGCGCGCGTTGGACAAGCGCGACTTGGCGCTGGCTTTGTATGCCGCCACCATTTCGAGCAACCTGCAGGATCATGGCGATGCCTCGATCTTGGACACCCTGGCCCGCGCTCATTTCCTGGTTGGGGATGTGCGTCGCGCTTTGGAAATTCAGATGCGTGCGGTGGAGCTTGCCGACGAACGCATGAAGGCGTCTTTGGAAGTCGCCCTGGTCGAGTACCGCAAGGCGCTCCAGGGTTAATTTGCTAGCGGGCTCCACTGGGGCCCCATGAACAAGCGGGTAAAGCGCGGCGAATTTTGCCACGATTTGCCCGCTTCTTTGTGCCGCTATTCTGCGCAGCCGCTCTGCGCTGCCGAATCCCGATCAGTCCGACAGCGTGTTCGAGAGGTTCCACGCTTCCAGGGACCTCTCATCGCAGGTCACATGGGTGTTGGCGTCGAGCTGAATGGACTTCCCGGTCAGCGTACCGTGGAAGCGCAGGGTGTGTTGCAGTTGAATGTCTGAGAACGGAGCGTACACCAAGCCGTAAAATTGGCCACTGCAGCGCCAGCTGAACTCCGGATGGTTCTTGCCCGTGTGGGCTTGTGTGGAACTTTTACCCGCGAGGCGATCGCGCATAGCTTGGGCTTGGTCTAGCGACCGACTCTGCGTGCGATCCAGCGGTGTCAGCAAACGCGCTTGGCCTTGACCCACGAGGATCAGGACCTTGCCCAGATCGCTAGGGTCGCCGAATAACTGAGTGCTCGGATCCATGATGAATCGTTCGGCCACGCGCAGGGTCACAGGGCCCTCGGCTGTGTCCACGATGAGGGTGGCGCGATCCGACACTTCGAGGTCTCGAACCTGCAGTTCCAATGGACCGCGCAGAACCCAAGTCGCGCCAGCGGTGACCCGCACTTGCCCATAAGCTATGTTGACTTGATCGGTGGAGGTGAAGCCGCCGGAGAGGTGCCAGTCCGCAGCGCCTTGCGGGGCAGAAGTCGGAAGAGCGGGCAGGAAGTCGAATTGGTTCGAGGACGTGATGCTGCCCGTGACAAAGCTGCCCTTTTGCATTCGGACCTCGGAGTCCAGAGCCGCATTGGCATGGCCCACGATGACCGTGGGCGCGCTTCCGCTGGCAAATTCCAAGTCGATCGGGCCGGTGCTGCGCACCAGGGCTTGTCCGCTGTCCTGGGTATGTCCCTGCAGGAACCCTTCGATGGGCGAACTCCAAGAGTCAATTATAGCGCCGGGTTGAAGGCGAATCGGGCCCAGGGCAAAGAGTCCGGGGAACGGTTGGTCGGAGACGGTTTCCGAGGGGGTCGTATCCCGATTGGATCGATCACCGAGTGCTTGTCCCTGAGGGTTCGCGGGCAGGGTCTCCACGTTGGCGACGCAAACCAAAGCAAGGCTCGCGACGGCGACAAGAGTGGCGCTGACGAGCAAGAGTCGGTTGCGGGGCGAGGGGAGCAGCATGGATTCAGGAGCCAAGGCTCCAGGATCATTTTTCGCACCGCTTTCCGTCGCAACTAAACTGAAACTTGGGAGGTCAAGCCAATGGGGGCTGAGGCCGCCAGAAAGCGCCCCGAAACGAAACATTCGGCCCTTACAGCTCGATCCCGTGCCCAGGATTAGGCGCAGGGCAAGACTGGGGAGGCACCGCTTTCGGGAAGACTCGGTGTCGAGCCGCCGGTCGCGAAGCTTCCCAACAAAAAGCGAGCCCCCACGCGGATGCGTAGGGGCTCGCTTTGTGTGTCGCAGAGGCGAGCGACCCGTTGAGAACGGGCCGCTTGGATCAGCCCACGCGGTTGATGCAGTTGAGCTCTTCGAACGACTGGGTCAGCCGCTTGACGAAGGCTTGCTCGCCGCAGCGCAACCAGGCGCGCGGGTCGTAGTACTTTTTGTTGGGCTTTTCTTCGCCATCGGGGTTGCCGATTTGACCTTGGAGATAATCGTTGTTCTTGGCGACGAAAACGCGAACGCCGTCCCAGAAGGCCCACTGCAGGTCGGTGTCGATGTTCATCTTGATGACGCCGTAGGAGATGCCCTCCTTGATTTCATCAGGGGAGGAGCCGGAGCCGCCGTGGAACACAAAGTTCACCGGCCTCTTATCGGCGGTGTTGAACTTCTCAGCCACGTAGGACTGGGAGTCCCGCAGGATGGTGGGCGTGAGCTGTACGTTGCCCGGTTTGTAGACGCCGTGCACGTTGCCGAAGGCCGCAGCGATCGTGAAGTTGGGGCTGACCTCGGAAAGACGCTCGTAGGCGTAGGCGATTTCTTCGGGCTTGGAGTAGAGGTCCGACTGGTCCGCATCGGTGTTGTCCACGCCGTCCTCTTCGCCGCCGGTGATGCCTAGTTCCATTTCCAGGGTCATGCCCATGGCGGACATGCGCTTCAGGTATGCCACGCATGTGTCCAGATTTTCGGAGATCGGCTCTTCGGACAGGTCGAGCATGTGCGAGCTGTAGAGCGGCTTGCCTGTCTGTGCGAAATGCGCTTCGCTGGCTTCGATCAGGCCATCAATCCAGGGCAACTTGTCCTTGGCGGCGTGGTCGGTATGCAGGATGACGCGGGCGCCGTAGGCCTTCGCCATCAAGTCCACATAGTGGGCGCCAGCAATGGAGCCGGCGATGGCCGCACTGTGGTTCTCATTCGGTACGGACTTGCCTCCGAAGAACTGACCACCTCCGACCGAAAATTGAAGGATGACCGGGGAGTTGGCCGCCACGGCAGCTTCCATGACCGCGTTGACGGTGTTGGATCCGGTGCAGTTGGCCGCGGGCAGGGCATAGCCCTTGGCTTTGGCGTCGGCAAAAACTTCGGTCACTTGCGAGCCGGTGAGGATACCGGCGGGTAATTTATCGCTGAGCTTAGACATGGCAGAGACCTTAGAGCAGATGGGGTTCTAGGTGAAGGGGGGCCAGGGGATCTGTTTGGAGCTCGAGTGGGCTCCATTGCAATTTTCGCCACAATCCAGCCAGACCGCGCTGGGAAAGTACGTTCGAATCGGCGACTGGGGGGGCATGTGGGCCAGATCTGAGAACCGGGCCGGAGTTGCGCTGCGGGGGGATGGGGTGCATTCCCTGCACGAAAGTCCCTAGGAGTGTGTCGGGCATAGAGGATTTCGCCAGAAACCGCCCCTCCATTCCGGCACTGCGTTGGATCTCCCCCCGATAGCGTTCAACTATAGGGGGTGCAATCCGCCTTGTTCCGAAATGGATGGATGATTCCTGGCACAACCCTCTAT
>JBLFXY010000159.1:0-9283 GCA_047611645.1 Glaciecola sp. | reverse complement strand
ATCGGGCCGAGGAGATCCAGAAGCAGCAGGATAAAGAGAGCAGGACCGTTTAGGGGGGGCAGGGGCCCTTACGGGTGCTTGCTGACCTGTTTTGTCGGGCTCTGCGCCACCTTTACGCCAGCCTTGACCCCAAGGGTATCCTTCCAGCGATCCCCACTCTAGAATCCTCGCCCCCGGACGGAACCGCCGCCCGGAGGACTCTGTTTACAAGCCGCCCCGTAGCGCAATCTAGACACCCCCTCGCTGGTTCGACGACCCGCGCCGTGCATGCTCGAAATTAACAAGATCCTGGTAGGCGTCGAGGTCAAACCTCGCACGGGTGAAATCCCGCTCGGGAGCAAGACCGCGTTTGATCAGGCTTGTCTATTGGCTAGCAACACCGGAGCTCAGCTGCAGGTGCTGCACTCGCTTTGGCGCTCCGATGAGTTGTGGCCATTGAGCAAAAAAGGCGAAGCTGCTCTGAACGCTCTGCGTGAGGAAGCCGCGGGCATGGGGATTGCTACCAGTCTCGATATCACCGAGGAGCGCGCGTGGATGGCACTCTGTCAGAAAGCGAAGACCGGTGAAGCGGATCTGGTCGTGGTGGGACGCCGCGAAAAAGAAGGCGCCGAATCCAAAGGACGCTCGCTAGGCGCCATTTCCGCCAAGGTCTTGCGCAGTTGCTGCAAGCCGGTTTGGGTGGTCAAAGCGGCCGACGACTTGGAGCACAAGTTGGTGCTGGCTGCGGTCGACTTCACCAAGGTCGGATCAAAAGTTCTAGAATGCGCCGCCTATCTGGCCCGTCAAAACGGCGCGTCCCTGCACGTGGTACACGCCTATCGCATTCCCCGCGAACTGCGTCAACAGGCTTCTGAGTTGGACCAGGACGAATACGACGCACGCGTCGAAGCCCTCAAGGCCCAAGCCCAATCCAAGGTCGACGAACGTCTACTGCGCGTGGAACTCACCGAGTGCGCCAAAACGCACCTCAGCCGCAAGACGCCCTCCGAAGCCATCCGCGAAACCGTCGAGCACCTGCAACCCGACGTGTTGGTCATGGGCTCCCTCTCCCGCGGCGGCCGCGCCGGACTGCAAATGGGCGAAACCGCCGAACGCGTCTTCGGCCACCTGGAGTGCAGCGTGCTCGCACTGAAGCCCGACGACTTCATTTGCCCGTTGGGGTAGGGGGTTGCTGGCAGCGGGGTGTAAGGAAACCGGTGACTTTGGCGGAGATCGGGTGTAATGGGGATAGCTCTCCTATTTGGCTCTCGCTCCCTCACACCTAGTTTCCCTGGCAACGCGCATGCTTCGCTATTTTCTATTCTTCTTGGCCCTGATTGGCTGGCTCTCGGCCCTTGCGTTCGCATCGCTTCAAACGGATCTCGAATCCCATCCCGTTCGGTTTCTTGTGCGCAGTTCTGTCGCCAAAGACGCGGCCCAAATCGTTTGCATTCGAGCGCCGGAGAAAGGACTGAGCCAAGAGCAATGGATGCGCTCGGTGGATGACGCGACCCGGATCCGGACCACGGTTCCGCTCGGAGAAGAAAGCGAAGTGCGCCTTCCAGCGGGGGGATGGTGGGTGTGGGCGGAGCATGCCCAGTGCAGTCACTCAAACAAGCGCATCATCGTCGTGCCGCGTTCGAAACCCAGCCATGCGGTGGCCTTTTGGTTGGATGACCATGTGGGCGTTTCCGGAAAGGTTGTGGATGAGCAGGGGCGGGGAGCGCTGCTCGCAACTGTTTGTTTGAAGCGTTGGGATTCGGTACGGACAATTTCTGTTGGCTTGGATGGATCATTCGAGGATCCAGCAGTCAAGCCCGGAGCCTATAGCGTTTCGGTGACCTCAACGGGGAATGTGGAAATGAAACCTAGGGTGCTTCACGTGCCGGTGGGCTGTGAGGCCGCCAAGTGGGTCCTTGTGGTGACGCAAGAAGCGAAAGCACCTATAGAACCCACACCAAGTTGGGGGAGTTTCGAGTTCGCAGGGCTTGGGCAGTACCCAGTGGAAGGGGTGCTCGTTGAGTCGGGGCAGCCCCTGGAACGCAGCGATGTGGCGGGCCTATTTGACTTGTATCCGCACTTCGATGGAAACTCCTTGGATCTCTTGTACTGGGGCGAGGATGCGAGAAAAGCGGGGCAGCTCAAACTGCCTTGGCATTGGCCATATGCCAGCGAGTGCGAGTGGAATGAGGATGCCTCATTCAAGGCAACCGTCACCCTACCCGGAAGCTACCTGGTGCGAAGGATTCGAAAAGTCCGTGGTGGGGGGAGCAAAGGGTTCCAGATAGGCAATCACTACAAGCGGCGTTTCGTGGTGGGATCTGCTTGGCTTGTTCAAGTCGAAGCAGGTGAGTTCGAAGGGTTGCAATGGACTGTGCCTCCCGGGCAAGTTCATGTGAGACTCATGGGCGAACACGGCAACGTCTTGCGAGCTTCTCAAGTGATCGATGGCCCCAATCTACAGCTTCTCGGGGAAGAGCTATGGTCCGAGCCCATCAGGCCAACCGCCACGTGGACCGACTTTGTCGTTTTTGAAGGGCTTCCTCCCGGGCGCTACACACTCTCGGGAGTGCAGAAGGTTCTTGGCTCGGAAGCGGAGCCCGGCGAATTAATAATTCCGATGCAGAGTGTCGCCGTCATGGTTGAGCACGGCCGCGTGGATCTGGATGTGCCCATGTTTCCAGCAACGACACTGAAGGGGCGCGTCGTGAACCCGTCGCGTTCCCTGGATGGGCGGCTGCATCCACGCCTTGGTGTCTATGCATGGAAAGATGCAGATAGGACGCAGCTCGTGGCAGCCACTTCGCTTGACAGGAGCGCAGGCTTCTTTCAGTCTGATTCAGCGGGGTTCGCCTTTCGAGGTCTTCCGCGCAAGCCGATCTCCATGAGCGTGGAGTCGTTTCCTCAGTCGCTGGGATATCGTGGACCGGTTATCCGAGTCGATCTGACCGACGGTGCGCCCGAGGACTTCGAAATCCTCGTGCCTTAGTAGATGCGCGTTCTTCCGTTGGGATGCACGCGACCTACTGGCCGCAGTTGTTTTCTAGCGTGTTGGGCGTGGTGATGCCCAGCATTTTGCGCGTGGCGAGCATCTTGGCCACAGCCTCGGGCGGGATCGGGGTGAGGCCGCCTTTCGCGGTGTGGGCGAGCCACAGGATGCGCGCGGTGTGCTCGAGCATGTCGAGCTTTTTGTAGGCGTCCATCAGGTTGCTGCCCAGGGTGACCGAGCCGTGGTTCTTCATGATCACTGTGTCGGAGCAGCGGATGATCTCGCGAATGGTCTCGGGCAGGTCCGGGGTGCCGGGGATGCCGAGCGGCGCCGTGGGAATGCCGCCGATGGACACGATGATCTCCGGGATGATCGGCATTTGCAGGTCGATGTCTGCCACGGTCAGGGCCACCGCATGGGGCGGGTGGGCGTGTACGACGGCTCGGATGTCCGGGCGCTCCTGGTATACGACCAGGTGGATGCCCGCTTCCGAAGAAGGCTTGGGCCCGCCATCGAGCACGCGGCCGGTGTCGTCGATTTTGGCCATGTGGTTCGGCTGCAGGAAGCCTTTCATGGCGCCCGTGGGCGTGATCAGGATCGTGCCGTCGGCCAGTTTGGCGGACAGGTTGCCGTCGGCGGCGGCGATGGTGCCGCGCTCGTAGCACAGGGCTCCGATGCGACAGAGGCTCTGCCGCAAACGTGTTTCTTCTTCACTCCAAGGGGATGACTGCATGATTAGGCGCTGTGGTCGAAGACGGTCTTGCCGTGCATGGAAACGGAATCTACGAAGCCCAGGATGACGGTGCGAATGCCCGCTTCGGCGCCGCCCAGGATTTGGCGCGCGGAACCGCCTTCGTCGACCACCAGTACGCGATCTCCCACACCGGCGCCGATGGAGTCGATGGCGATCTTGGTCTTGCCCAATGGTTGGCCTTCGGGCGTGACCGGGCGCACCATCAAGTGTGTGCGGCCTTGCAGTTCGGGTACGGAGATGGGGGCAACGACGGTGCCGATGACTTCAGCGAGAAACATCAGGCGTTCTCCTCGGCCAAGTCGACGCCGTCCGCCACAGCCTGGGCCACATAGCCCACGATGGTGGCATCCACTGGCACGAATTTCTCGCCGGGCAAGGCCACCGCGGCCTCGCGCCCGTCCACGAATTCCACAAGATCGCCGGGACCGCTATCGATGGCCGAGCAGGCCACCTGCTGGGCGCCCATGGGCGCACCCGTTTCGTCCAGCGGCTGGACCCACTGCAGGCGCACGCCTTCGAGCCCCGGTGAGATCACCGTGGCCACCAGCCGTCCTGTCACCCTGGCCAAATACATTTAGCCTTCGCTCCACTTCTGGAAGACGTCGGTGCCTTCCATGTCCCAAGAATCCACGATGGCCATGATGACCGCGTCGCAGGGACGATCCTTTGTGACCTCGGTTTGGCGCGCGCTCGAACCGGCGGCAACCAGCACGATGTCGCCGGTTCCCGAACCCACCGAATCCACGGCGATGACGTACTGGTTCTGGGCTTCGTTTTTGTGGTTGTGGATTTGGCACACGAGCAGCTTGGCGTTCGTGAGCTTCTCATCCTTTTGGGTAGCGACGACGCTACCGACGACCTTGGCAATCAGCATGTGGGGAGGCGGTGGGGGGAGTGGGGGAACGGCTATTTGCGTTGGGGGGTCAACCAGCATTCAAGCTCGGTCGGAGGGAGCTGCTCGACCATGAAGCGGCGGCGCAATTCCCGCTGCACATTGATCGACATGATCTCCCAGGTGGGCGCTGGGGCCCGGAGACCGAGGCAGATCATAACCACGCCGCCTTGGACGCGAACGGGGCCGATGATCGTACCCTGAACCTGGCCGGGGGTGGCATCTAGCCCATCACAAACCGCTTGGCGGATGGCGGGGTCGACCCCTGCGGTCCTGCGGCGCACCCATCCGATCAATCCGCCGGCGGCACGCGCATTCACATCATCGGTGCGCACGCCCGCGATGCGTTTGAAATCATCGAGCCCTTTAATATCGCCGCGCAGTTCTTCGAGCGTGTTTTCCGCTTCCTCAAAGGTGCGCGGATTCATTTCGTTCTTGACCTGGGCGGCCTTGAGCAGGATGGCAAAAGTCTCCACGCCCTCGCCGAAGTGGCCATCGAAATTCTCGCGCTCGGCTGCGTAGAATTCACGCAAGCAAGCATCATCACATGTGCGAGCCACCCACAGGCGCGAGAGGGCCGCGGAGCGCAGGGCGGGATCCATTTGCAGCGACTTCGGCGAGATGCCTTGGGCCTGTAGAAGCTCTTCGTACTTGACGCCCTCGTAGCGCGGGTTTGCTTCGACGTCCTGACGGCGTTGGTGGATTTCGCCCTCGATGGCTTGCGCTTCTGCGGAAGGTGCCAAGTCCGGAAAGCGCGCTCGGATTTTTTTGAGCAACAGGGCTTCGTAGCAGGCCTGGCGAATGTCTTTGACCTCGAGCTGATCGCGCAAATGTTGACCGAACTCTGCGGTAGTCACGGTGATGGGACCCAGCGTGCAGACCAGACCGCCTTCCCAGAAGGCGGGCATTTCCTTGTACCCCAGGGCTTCCATTTCGGACTCCAACCAGAGCTGTTGTTTTTCGGCGTTGATCTCGGAGCCTTCGGGCAAGCCCAGAGCTTTGAGGGTCAGTGACTCCTGGATCAGGGAGAGTTCCAAATACTGGCGGAAGGTTTCCCGGTTGACACCCTTGGACTCCAGGAACTCGGCCATGTTGCCGGCTTCTCCGCTCGCGACCACTTCCCTTTCGATCTGGCTCCAGCGTCGGTTGAGTTGCGATTGAGAAACAACCACACCACGTTCCTTCGCCAAGTGCCCGAGAACTTTGAGGTCGATGATCTCGCGTAGGGCGGCTCGGCCCACCGGCGTCAGCCCGTTGCGACGCAGTAGCAATTGGTCTAGCTCGGCGAAGGTGAGCTGAGCACCTTGCGCAATGGCGGCCAGTTCGACGCCGAGACGCGGGACCTGTTCGGATTCGCTGGCTTGCGGCGGGGATGCCTGCAATACGGGCATGGAATGGAAAATGAGGGTTAGGGACGCCGTGGCGACCATAATGCCGTACTTACTAAGAGAGCTGTTCACGGGGTAGAGCATATCAGCAGGTGCAAGAGCCAACCAGGAACGCCTCGCGATCCGCGCGCGGAAAGTGCTCGCGAGCACGCTTATACCCGACGGGTGGTTTGGAATTGCCCCTGACGCCCGGACCCGCCTTGGCCCCACGGACTTTCTGTCAAACAGTCACATTGCTGTTACATTGAGAGGCTCTCCGCGCGCAATTTAGAGAGCGGGCATTTGCCCTAGGAAACCTGAAGTTTTGGCCATTGACACGTTTGGAAGGGCTAGAATCACCGCGTAACCGCCTCTCTTACCAGTACACACCTATGAAGAAACACTTGATCATTGCCCTGATGGCAATCCTTCCCGTCGCTTGCAGTGGTTCCAATGATGCTGCGAAACTTGATCCCGCAGCCGTGGCCGCCGGCAAGGCTGTTTTCGCGGAAAACTTTTGCGCTACTTGCCATGGCGAAACCGGGGCCGGCGACGGAGTTGCCGCAGCGGGTTTGCCCGTGAAGCCCCGCGATTATTCTGACGCCAAGTGGCAAGCTGCGACTACCGACGAGCAGCTGAAGAAAGTACTCACCGAAGGGGGTGCAGCTAACGGACTAAGCATCCTCATGGCCGCCTACCCCAACATCGTAGGCGACGACCTGAACAACCTGGTCGCCTTCATCCGCAGCATGAAGAAGTAGGTCTTAGACCCACGCCTTGCGGCTCAGCAGGCTCCCGGACGTCACCGTTCGGGGGCCTGCTGTCATGTTCGGGATGGCTCCCAAGCGCGAACGCTTTGGGTTCGCTTGGGCAATAAGTGCTTCAGCGAAAATTCGGGGGATCGGAATTGTCGCTGCGTGGTGAGCGACGAAAAACGACCAAGTCCAAGCGAATGCCCCTGGCGCCAACGCCCCAGGGGGGGCGCAGCTTCCAGGGGACTTTGAAACCACCAATGAGGAAGTGGCGGCCTTGAGCGAGGGGGCGAACCAAGTACCGACAAACTCGCTCTGCTGCTTGCGCCCCTCCTGCTTACAAATCCAGCGTGGCGAAATGTCGCTTGTAAGCTTGGGTTTCCACATAGGAGTATCCCTGTGGGAGACCACTGGATGAATCGTGCACCACCCGGTCCACGGAGACCATGAGCCTCGGGTCGGCATCGGTTGCGGCCGAAGCCGGTAGGGTGACCGTGAAGGTGGCAGCACCCGTGCTCGCGGACTGAGAGGCCACATGCTCCCCAGCCGTTCCAATGCCAAGCACCCTTGTGAGCCCCACAATTTGACTCCCGGAACCATTTGGCTGGGTGCCGTAGCTCACCTGGACAAAAACATCGAACACAGGTTCCGGAGTTCCCGTGGGCAATCCATAGCCAGGAACAATCGTGGTCGTTGTGCCAGGTAAGGTCACTTCGCCTAATGTCCCGGCCGCCAAATTCACAGTAAACGAGACGCTCGGCTGCCCCCCAGCTCCGATCACTATTCCTCCGGCGGCGGCAATGCTCTGAACGCGTAATGCGTGGGTTCGGACTCCCGTCGGAACACTGATGATGGACGCAGGCGATTCGTTGCCAGCAGGGTCTGTCGCAACCAAGTGAATCTGGTGCACCGTCATGAGCAGGTTGGGTATTGGGAACAGGGGGATCTCGACCCCCGAAATCAAACCCGCCGCCACGATTTGATGATTCGTGGTGAATCCTCCGCTGGCGGGGCTCGCAAGCCCTCCGACAGGCAGCGGCAACGGGCCTGCGCCCAGGTCCACCATGATGAAAGCACGCACGGTAGAGGGCTCATTGGTGTGCAACTCCAACTTGACCGTGTTGGTGGTGGCGAATTGGCCTTGCACTCCTGAAATTTCTGGGGACAAAACATCTGCAATGGTCCCGTTGGCCACGTTCGGATCCGCTCCGTGAATGATCTCATATCCATCCGGGAAGCCATCCAGGTCGCTATCCGCGTGGAACGGGTTGGTGCCTAGATTGAATTCATCGAGATCAAGAATCTGATCGTCATCCGCGTCAATGGCCCACCTGTGGCCTGCACCCGGGGGGTGTCCAAGGATGGTAAGGATGGGGGGTGTAGCCCCCGTGAAAAGGGCCAATAAGGCCGAGGTCGGGATTGGCGTCTGACTGGCCTGCGCAGAAACAAAGTGATCCCCGGCGACCTCGTAAAACATCGGTGTCGGTACCCAGCCACCCATGGCGCCGGCAACCGCGAACACCACCGTAAAGTCCGCATGAGCCAACTTGGTTTGCTTGCGGATGAAGGCCATGGTCTCCATGAAATCCGTAACAGCCCTGGGCGCGTGGGGATCCAAAATCCGCACATAGCCCGTCGCGGGCGCCAGGCCCGTGTCGAAGCATTGCAGGAATGCGACCAAGTCTTGCTGGAGGGCCGAAATCGCCGTGCCGTGGGACCCGGTAGTGATGCCAGAAAATACCGCACGATCCACGAACGCCTCAAAGCTCGGATCGTTGCCTGGGTGAGCCAAGCCGCTGCCATTCCTGGAGCGTGTGCCGAACCATCCGCCGATCACAAAGGGTTCATCCAAGCGTTGGGCCACCCCACGCAATTGCGCCACCTGCACCGTAGACGAGGGCGGGCCCACAATCGTGCCCAGGTTCTGAAGGGCGTTGTTGGTGCCTGTCGGCAACTGATGGCATGTCACGCATGAACTCGCGTTGATGCCTGAAAAAATCGGAGCCGTCAGGAAACTAGTCAAGCCCTGGCCCACATCCCCGATTCCGTTAGGACTGGGAGTGCTGGCATAGTTTCGATCCAGCGCCAGGTTCGGATTGGGTGCATGGCGCAGAAAGCCCAAGTAGGCCTCCATCTCTTGCTTGCGTCCCTTCACCGAAATGGGCCCCTCTAATAGACCGGAAAAGGCCCCATCAAATTGGCCCAGATCCACTTGCTCGCCACGCCAGTGATAAGGACCCGTTTCTGGCAATCCGAACAATACCTGGGTCAGCATGGGCCCCTTGCTATCTTCCTCATGTGTCAACATGGACCCCAGCGTGCCCTCGGGATCATGCCAACTGGACAAGTCCCAGGCCAAGTTGTCCGAGCCACCATCCACGTGGCAGGAATTACAGGAGCTAGTCCCGCCTGCTGAGGTTCGCGCATCGGAAACATGGCCCCAACCGGCCTTGACCTCGTCGGGCATGGGGTCATAACTCAAAGGCGTTGTAAAGACAGAGGCATTGGAGCCGGGTGCCTTATGCACGGCGATCTCCGCGAATGAGTTTT
>JBLFXY010000158.1:0-9459 GCA_047611645.1 Glaciecola sp. | reverse complement strand
CGCGCGGTCTTGCGCCGGGGTAAGAGTGGTAACGATCACAAGAAAACGCGCATGGAGTTCGAAGGCGTAGTACTGGACCGCAATCGGCACGAGGTCTCGGTCAATGGAGATCTCATCGAATTCACACGCGCTGAATTCCGTCTTCTGTGGGCACTCGGGGAAAGTCCTGGTCGGGTTTTCGCTCGCGAGGAATTAGTCGAGTATATTACAGGCGGCGAAGCGTTCATCTCTGACCGCAACGTGGACGTGCACGTGAGCGCCGTTCGCAAGAAACTTGATCCCTACTCCAGCTTGGTGAAAACCGTGCGCGGGGTAGGATATAAGATCAAAGACTGAACCACTCGTCCGAGTCACTCTTCCAATAACTATGTTTCGTTCTCGCTTTTTCTGGAAGCTATTTGGGTCCTACGCAATCCTAGTTTTGGTCACGACTTTGGTCGTGGCTTACTTCGTGGGCAGGTACATGGAGAATGCCCAATGGGATGCGCGCATTGCTTCGCTTGAGGAGCAGTGCGTCGTCATGGCACCCTATGCTCGCGGTGACTTTGCGGCCGTGCCCAATGTTGGCGGAGCCCCATGGGAAGTCGAGATTCGCAACATCGCCACGGTCAACAAGCTGCGCGTGACCTTCATTCGCCGCGATGGCGTGGTGGTGTTGGATACGGAGGAGAATCCCGATCTCATGGAAGATCACTTGGGACGGCCTGAGGTCCAGGAGGCTCTCGCCACCGGACTGGGTACATCCCGGCGATTTGGGCGAACTTTGGAGTTAGAGGCCCTCTACGTAGCCCACGTGGAGGCTCCTAAGGAGAAAACAAGCGGGGTCGTGCGCTTGTCGGTTCCGGTCTCTGCGATTTACGAGAGCCGCAGAGAAATCCTAGCTCGCACAGGGCCAGGAGCCGCATTGGCAGCACTGTTGGCCCTTCTGCTTGGTTACATCGGAGCTCGTCGTATGACGGCTCCGCTGGGTGAATTGAAAGAAGCAGCCATGGCCTTCCGAGAGGGAGACTACGAGCAACGTATCGGGCACGTGTCGAACGACGAACTGGGTGAGCTCGGAAAAGCAATGAATCAGTTGGGTGCCGAGGTTCGTAATCGGGTGGACCGCTTGACGGCCGAGCGGGCACGCTTGAGCGCGATACTGGCGGGAATGGCTGAAGGCGTATTGGCTGTGGGCGAAGATGATCGCATTCTCTTCTCCAATGTGGCTGCTGGCGATTTGCTTGAGTTGGACGTTGAGCAAGTCCAGGGCAGTAAAATCTGGGATATGCTTAATCTGCCAGGACTTCTGGAGTTGATTGCACAAGCTCGAAACACAGACAAAGTTGTGCGCGAGGAATTGGTCTTCGCTCAAGGTGACATCGAACGACGCTTCGCGGCCAAGGCCCACATCTTCCGGACAGACGTCTCCACCGGGGTTGTGATCGTCTTTGAAGACCTTACCGAGCTGCGCCAACTGGCGCGGGTTCGCCAGGACTTTGTGGCCAACGTGAGCCATGAGCTGAAGACTCCGCTGACTTCGATCCAGGGCTATGTGGAGACCCTCTTAGAGGGCGCAGTGCATGACAAAGAGCACAACATACGCTTCCTTCAGAAGATCGACCAAAACGTACATCGCCTGCGTGACTTGGTGTCTGACCTTCTGAGCTTGGCGCGCATTGAAAATCAGGAAAGCCGCCCCGTCCGGGAACGTGTGGATCTGGCAAGCATCGTGGAAGCCGCGAGCCAACGTATTGAAGGACAGTTGTCCAAAGCGGGCTTGCAACTCGAGCTGGACCTTGGACAAGAGGCTGCCTTTGTTTGGGGGGATGAGCGCGGATTGGTGCAGGTTGTGGATAATTTGCTCTCCAACGCAGCGAAGTACACGGCAGAAGGCGGCCGTATTGAAATCCGGCTTTTCCGTGAGGATAATGCAGTGCATTTGCAGGTGAAAGACACGGGCGTTGGCATTCCAATGGTCGATCAAAATCGCATTTTTGAACGGTTCTATCGTGTAGATAAGGCGCGCTCGCGGGAGGTGGGAGGCACCGGGTTAGGACTATCCATCGTGAAGCACCTGGTGCACACAATGCAGGGACGTGTGGGGGTTGAGAGCCAGGAAGGACAAGGGTCCACCTTCCATGTACATTTGGAATGGGCAGCAGGCTCGGCTTCCGAGGCCTGAATCCCGCATCCGCGCTCGAAACCCGCACAAACGCCCCAATTGACCTTTCGGTCGATTGGGGCGTTTGTCATGAAACCATGTTGACCGCTCGGCTTAATACGGCCTTTACATCGCGCTGATCGTTCGTTTGCGGAGATGGGGTTTGATTGAGTTCATCGGGACACCGGCGCTGGGCAACGACAGCCGCAGCCTTCCGGCTCCAAACCCAAGAACCTAATACGGTCATGAAACTCAACCAATCTCTTCTGGGCCTCCTCCTCGTCGGATCCACTCTGCTTTGTGGATCGGCCCAGGCTCAGGTCAAAATCGACAAAAAACTCCCCTCCTACCAGCCCACCACCGGGGTCGAAGGAAGCATCTCGAGCATTGGCTCGGACACCATGAACAACCTGATGGCCCTCTGGGCTGAAGGTTTTAACAAGCACTACAAGGGCGTGCAGGTCGAAGTCACCGGCAAAGGCTCCTCTACTGCTCCTCCCGCTCTGATCAAGGGCAACTCCACCTTCGGCCCCATGAGTCGGGCGATGAAGAGCGAGGAAATTGACGGCTTCAAGAAGGCCTTCGGTTACGAGCCCACCGCGCTTCCCACCAGCATCGATATGCTGGCTGTTTATGTGCACAGGGACAACCCGATCAAAGGACTGACCCTTCAGCAGGTTGACGCGATCTTCTCTAAAACCCGCAAAGGCGGCGCTTCCAAGGATATTACGACCTGGGGTCAGCTGGGCCTGACCGGGGAATGGGCCAACAAGCCCATCAGCATCTACGGGCGCAACTCGTCCTCCGGCACCTACGGTTACTTCAAAAAGAAAGCACTATTCAAAGGCGACTACAAGGACTCCGTAAAGGAGCAGCCTGGTAGCGCATCCGTTGTGCAGGGCGTGGCCCGCGACATGTACGCAATCGGTTATAGCGGCATCGGCTACAAGACCGCTGACGTCAACGCTGTCGCGCTAGCGGTGGACGCAGAGGCCGAGCCGGTTGGCGCGCTTGCTGAGAATGCATACAACGGTAAGTACCCCCTCGCTCGCTTCCTGTACCTGTATGTGAACAAGGATCCCAAGAAAGTGCTCGAGCCGCTGCGCGCCGAATTCCTGAAGTTTGTGTTCAGCAAAGAAGGTCAAGAGCGCGTGCTCGCCGACGGCTACTTCCCGATCACCGCCAAGATCGCCGAGCGCGGTTTGGCAATGGTCGACCTCGAGCTGCCCAAAGTGATGGAAGCCACCACTGGTAAGTAAACCGGAGAATCGTGGCGTAAACGCTGCACACTCCAAAATCGGGGGAAGGCTTGCATGCGCGAGTCTTCTCCCAACTCTATTCCCTACAAAAACCTGATTCATGGAATCCAAAAAGAACCTACGCAGCTTCCAACGCCAGACCCGTCGGTCGGTGAAGGTCGTTGAAGTTCTGGCCGAAACAGCCATTCGGGTCGGTGGGTTAGGAACCATCGGGGCCGTCGGCTTGATGATGGCTTTCCTGTTCTGGGTGGCTTGGCCGCTTTTCCGTGCGCCGTCGATTGGTGAAATAAGTCAAGTGCAAGGATCCGGCGCGGGGGCGGAGGTCCTGCAGCTTTCGGTGGACGAGGGCGGCCACGTGGCCTGGTTCTTAGAGCCAGGCGCGCAACTTCGCTGTGTGCAAATTAGCAGCGGCAAGAGTTACTTCGAAATGGACCTCTTCCCGGGATTCGAAGCGACGGCCTTCTGCGCGCCGTTGGTTGGTGACGAATACCTGTTCGGGTTCGCGAACGGATCCTTGGCTTCGGCGCATATCCAATTCCGTACCGAAGCGATTGTGGAGGCTGAGTTTCCCGCAGGCGCAGTACCCTTGGCCGCCGGCGAAAAACGCCTCATAGGATTCGATTTCTTCGAACGCAATGCAGAAGGATCCTTGCGCAGGACTCACTTTCAAACGAAAGCGGGCGAGCTCATCGAAAGCGGTGCAAGGGGAGCCATTCGCTCAATCGACAGGGTGGAAGCACCCACGGGAACATTCGTCGGCATGTTGGATTCGAATGGCGAGACCCATGTGGTACGCCTGCGCGAAACCGAAAACTGGATGACGGGCGAGGTTGAAGTCGAGGTCAAGCGAACGGAATTGACCAGCTTACTGACCAAGTTCAAGGGGACTCCTACCAAGATCCTGCTAGGAGATGGAGGGACCCAAGCGTTCATCCTTTACGCCTCAGGAAAACTGGTTTATCTGGATCTACAGAAATTCTCCAGCCCGCAATTTGTGGAGAGCGTTGATCTGATGGCTCCGGGCCGGAACTTTGCCTCCGCGGAATTCTTGCCGGGACGTACGACCTTGCTGGTAGCTGACGATCAAGGCGAACTAAATACTTGGTTCCCAGTGCGACCGGAAGAGGGTGGTGCCGCCCAACTCACGCTCATCCATGGCTTTGCCGATGCCCCCGGCGTGGTGCAAGCCCTGGCGTTCTCTACCCGATCCCGGTTGTTTCTTGCTGGGCGTTCTGGAGGGCACATCACCGCGTCTCAGGGAACCTTGGGAACTCATGTACTCGACCTGAAAGTGCCCAAGGACGAAACCTTGCTGAAGCTTGGCTTCTATCCGCGTCAAGACGGCGTGCTTGCATTGACCGACAAGGGACTTCACAACTGGCGCATCGATTTCGGGTACCCCGAGGCTAATTTCAAATCACTCTTCCGGCCCATCTGGTACGAAGGCTATCCGGCTCCCGAGCATGTCTGGCAATCGTCAGCGAGCAGCGACGACTTCGAGCCAAAGATCGGCGTTTGGCCCCTGGTCTTCGGAACGCTAAAGGCCACCTTCTTTGCCATGCTTTTTGGCGCACCCATTGCCGTTTTAGGTGCCTTGTTCACCAGCGAGTACATGACCGGCCGTTCTCGAGCGATCACCAAAACGTTGGTCGAACTGCTCGCGGGTTTGCCGTCGGTGGTTCTTGGTTTTCTCGCTGCTCTGGTGGTCGCGCCGTTTGTCCAGGAATACCTCAGCGTCACGCTCGCGGCTTTCTTCTTGGTGCCCGGGATCTTGCTGCTAGGCGCGTACCTTTGGCAGCTGCAACCGACTAATAAACGCCGCAAACGTGCGGGCGCTCCGCGCTTGTTGATGATCCTGCTTTGTCCGGTCATCACGATCCTATTAGCTTTGAGCGTGGGGCCCGCCATCGAGAATGTGTTCTTTGCGGGCGATAGCGAAGCCTGGCTCGATCACCGGGTGGGAGAAGCTTTTAGCGGTTGGTTCTTCTTGATGATTCCCTTGATGGGCATGCTGAGCGCACTTGGTTTTACCCTCAAGTCCGGGGGAGGATCGAACGCCAAAACCAGCATGTTGCGCTTCTTGTTGGGAAGCTTCATCACCATCGTGGCTGCTGCTCTGGCGGCTTGGATCTTACAAGTTACGGGTTTTGACGCGCGTGGTGGAATCATCGATACCTACGTGCAACGCAACGCACTGATCGTGGGCATCGCCGTGGGACTGGTGGTTCTTCCTATTGTTTACACCCTAACCGAGGATGCATTGGGCGAAGTGCCGGGCGCCTTGCGCGAAGCCTCGCTCGGTGCGGGTGCCACCCAATGGCAAACCGCAGTGCGAGTGGTATTACCTTTTGCGACCAGTGGCATTTTCTCCGCGCTAATGGTCGGGCTGGGACGTGCTGTGGGTGAGACCATGATCGTTCTCATGGCTGCCGGAAACACGCCATTGACCGAATGGAACGTGTTCAACGGCTTTCGAACATTGGCGGCGAATATCGCGGTCGAGATTCCTGAGGCCGTCGTCGACAGTTCTCACTATCGAGTGCTCTTTTTGACGGCCTTAATCCTGTTCTCCATGACTTTTGTCATCAACACCTTTGCCGAATTGGTTCGGCGACACTTCCGCGCCAAGGTGAAAGCCCTATGAAAGCCGGCAATCAAGATTCTAGGGCTGAAATCAAAGTCGCTATGCGGACCGTACCGCAGGTAGCCCACGGCGAGCCTGTGGTTTGGCTGGCAGGCGGCGCACTCTCCGTGACCTTGTTGGTGATCGGAGCCATGATGAGTTTGATCGCCTATCAGGGCGGTCGCGCATTCTGGGCAGATCCTATCGAGCTAAACACGGCTTTGGATGGAACCCCTTTGCTCGGAGAAATTCAGGGCAGGGCGATTATCTCAGCGGGACTTGAAAACGAAGGTGCGACCAGCTTGCTGGTACGTACCGAAAACTTCCAATGGACCGGATCACACGCGGTTTGGGCGGCAGTGGATGCCAACGCGACCGGAACCAAACCCGAGTGGGCGGCTCTCATCGAGCGCCGCGACGAGGGGCCTCTTATCGGCACTCCCAGCACCTTCCGTGTGGAGGGAAAAGTCCTACGCTCCGACCCCCAGGAGGTCTTTGCCAAATACGAAGAGTATCGGGGTCAGGTTAAGGAGCGCCGGGAGCGTATCGAGAGCATGGAGGACGCGGCTGAAGCTGATTTGGAGGCCATGGGAGCGCTGCGCGAGGTCAACAGGAACTATGAGTTGGGTTTCCGGCTCTCCGATGGTGAAGAAGTTCTAATCCCCATGGCGGATATCGTGCGCATCGTGACGCCCAACCGCTTGAGCTTGGGCGGGAAAATCGGTGTATTCCTGAGTCGCTGGAAAGAATTCCTGACCGAGGATCCTCGGCATGCGAACAGCCAGGGTGGCATTTGGCCGGCGCTGTTCGGCACGGTCATCATGACTCTCATCATGACGATCATGGTGGTACCGTTTGGCGTGCTGACCGCGCTCTACCTCAAGGAGTACGCCAAAGCGGGAGTCTTCGTTTCGATGGTGCGTATCGCAGTGAACAACCTGGCAGGCGTGCCCTCCATCGTATTCGGAGTTTTCGGCCTGAGTTTCTTCTGTTACATCGTTGGCACGAGCATCGATGGATGGTTCTTCTCGGACACCTTGCCGAACCCGACCTTCGGAAAGGGCGGCATTCTTTGGGCTTCGCTCACATTGGCCTTGTTGACCTTGCCTGTTGTGATCGTGGCAACGGAAGAAGCGCTGTCTTCGGTCCCTCAATCCATGCGCGAAGGCTCTTACGGCTGTGGTGCCACTCGCTGGCAAACCATCCGCCGCGTGGTGCTGCCTCGGGCCATGCCCGGAATCTTGACCGGCATGATTCTTGCCATCGCTCGCGGTGCCGGCGAGGTCGCCCCCTTGATGCTCGTGGGCGCCGTAAAAATGGCTCCGGACCTACCAGTAGATCTCTCCCAAGCGCCCTACTTGTTCCCCCAGCGCAGCTTCATGCACTTGGGCTTCCACATCTATGACCTGGGCTTTCAAAGCCAAGACTCTGAAGCCGCGCGACCCATGGTTTTTGCGACGACCCTGCTGCTGATCTGCATCGTCGTGGCCTTGAATTTGTCCGCCATTTGGCTACGGGCACGCCTGCGCAAGCGCTTCCGCGCTGCCCGCTAAGCGCCCCACGCCAAGCCACTCGAACGCCCCCCTTTACCTGTAACGGAAAATCCCCCATGTCTTTATCACCTAGCTCCAGCGCTTCGCCCGGACGTACCCAGCCCGGAGGCCTCTTCGATTCCATCGAGAAGGGACTCCCGTTCAAGACAGCCTTGCACGATGGAATGGCCGACGTGGAAAGCGTGGTGGAGATCAACGACTTCAATCTTTGGTACGGCAAGGCCCAAGCACTTTTTGATGTGAATTTGAGTCTGCCCAAATCCAAGGTCACGGCACTAATCGGACCGTCAGGGTGTGGAAAGTCCACACTGTTGCGCTGCGTAAACCGTATGAATGACCTGGTAGACAGCGTGCATACCAAGGGCAGTATGACCCTGGCCGGGCAAGAGATCTATGACGCGGGCGCCGATGTCATCGAGCTTCGCAAGCGCATCGGAATGGTCTTTCAAAAGCCCAATCCATTCCCCATGAGCATTTTCGAGAACGTGGTCTATTCCCTACGTATCGCCGGAATTCGCAAGCGATCGATATTGCAAGAGGTCTGCGAAGAGAGCTTGCAGAAGGCGGGGCTTTGGAAGGAAGTCAAGGACAGGCTCAAGAGCAGCGCACTGCAAATGTCCGGCGGTCAGCAGCAACGCCTTTGCATCGCCCGCGCCATCGCAGCCCAACCCGAGGTCATGCTGCTCGACGAACCCTGTTCTGCGTTGGACCCTATCGCCACCGGAAAAGTCGAAGACCTGATCGAGGAATTGTCCGGAGAGTATTCGATCCTGATGGTAACCCACAACATGCAGCAAGCCTCCCGGGTGAGCGCCTACACCGCGTTTATGTACCTGGGTCGCTTGGTCGAATACGGACCCACCGACAAGATTTTCATGTCGCCTACGCTCACCGAAACCGAAGACTACGTGACCGGCCGTTTCGGTTGAGTTCACGAGGAAATAACCATGACGAAACATCTACAAATCGATCTGAAAAGCCTGGAGCGCAACCTCTTGGCCCTAGGTGCACGGGTGGAGGACGCTGTTCGGCGCTCCATCGTCGCGCTCTCCACCCAGCGCGCTGAATTGGCGCGTGAAGTCATCGCAGGAGACGAAGAAATCGATGATGCTGAAGTCGCTCTTGAGGAGGAGTGTCTTAAAGTATTGGCCCTACACCAACCCGTCGCGGGTGACCTGCGCTTCGTTGCGGCCTGCCTCAAGATTACCAACGAGTTAGAGCGCATCGGAGACTTGGCCGTGAGCATCAGCAAGCGCGCCCTGCAAATCGAGGGAGGCGATACGGTCATAGCTCCAGCCGAACTCGTCACGATGACCGAGGCCACCACAGCCATGCTGCGGTCCACCCTCGAGGCATTCATCGCGGAAGATGGCAAGGCGGCTCGTCAAGTGATCGCCGACGATGACCAAGTGGACAAGCTTCACAAGGCAATCCTGCGGGGACTCATCGCACGCATGGAATCCGAACCCGGCGCAATCAACGGTGCGATGCTCTACATCTCAGTCTCCCGTCACCTGGAGCGTATCGCCGATCACGCGACCAACATCGCTGAGGACGTCATATACCTGACCGAAGGCGTCATCGTGCGCCACCAGGGATTGGCGTAGTGTGATCCTTGCACAGGGCTCTAACCCCGCTTTCAAACAGTGGCTTCCGATTCACACGTGATAGGAGGCTCCTGTCCGTCGATCTGAAAAACCGGGAGTGCTTCACCCTGGATGCAAGCAACGCAGGCCATGGCGTGATGGAGGACTCTGTGGCCCAGTTTAGGGTGGCGAGGCCGTGGCAAAGCCATGCGGTTTCGCTATCGACCCACTTGCAACCAAATGCGGCCGTCGTTGGCTGAGCGATTCATTGCCGCAAAGCCAATTTTGCCACGCA
>JBLFXY010000157.1:0-9490 GCA_047611645.1 Glaciecola sp. | reverse complement strand
CAGGCGTGTCCTGTGGATTCTTCCAAGCGGCGCGCAACCCCGTTGACGAACAGGTATTCCTCCTTGACGCCCCAGCCGAAGACCACCGAGTCGCCCAGGAAAAGCACGCGCTTCTCAGCGGGGAGTTTTGCGGTCAATTCGGGTCCCCGCAGACCCAGCGAGTTGTAGCGCACCCGGGTGCCGTCGAGCACGACCTCGGTGCTGGCCGGTTGGGTGTAGACCAGCTGCTCGTCCGTCTGGCGCATGTGGATGTAGCGCTGCATTTCACCGTAGTAGGCGAAACCCAGGGGGTCGATTGTGCGTAGGGCTACCTCGCCCACGAACACAGCGAGGATCAGTCCAGCTATCAGGGATCCAAAGGCAGTCCGCCTGGCGATCAGCACCCTGCGAAAGGGCGTGGCGAGGCAGGCAGTGGCCAGTAGGGTCAGGAATGCCCATAGTGCCAGCAACATGGCATACCCGAAGCTCCAACGGTCCAGCACGGTGGGGTTCTGGGACTGGTGCAGGGCCAGGTAGATCAGCACAGGCCAAGTGCATGCTGGCAAGACCCACTTCAAGGCACTCGAGGGGGAAGTCATGGAAGATTGTTCAATTGGCGGGTCCGGGCAGGCCAATGATCGGAATTGGGGGGGCGTATTAAGGAGTGGAGCTTATTTTTCTGCGGGTCGTACCCCGATGAAACTACTTTAGCTACCAGTGATCTCCCCACCGGCAGGAATTCGCCCCTGAGCTCCGCCGGCGGCTTGCTGTGTACCCTAATTCGGTACGGCACCCCGTGACCAAACCACCCACAGACGCCTCGAATCCTGAGCCCCCCCAAGGCTCTACCCATCCCCTGGAAGCCCCCCAGCGGACGGTTATATCGGGTGTGCGCTGGCACTCCCTAGGCGCGGGTTCTGTCCAAGCATCCAGGCTGCTGATCACCCTGGTGCTGGCTAACATGCTGCCGAAAGAGGTCTTCGGCCTAATTGCCGCTGTTCAGGTCGTGGTGGGGTTCGCGGACTATTTTAAGGACTCAGGGCTGGGCCAGGCCATCGTGCGCCGCAAACAGCTCGAGCCAGGATTCCTGAGCACTGTTTTTTATACGAACCTGATTCTGGGCGCCTGTATCTCGATGGTGATTTGGGCCCTCGCCAGCCCCCTGTCTATTTGGCTAAGCGAGCCGGAGATCCGCACGGTTCTGCCGGTGTTGGGCCTGAGCGTTTTCATCACCTCCACGGGGGTCGTGCAGCGCAATATCTATGCGCGCATGCTGCGCTTCGATCGCCTGGCGTTTGCCAGCATGCTGAACGCGATCGTCTATGGGGTTGCCGCGATCACGATGGCGTTTATGGGGCTCGGAATCTGGGCCATGGTGTATGGAACGCTGCTCGGGCACTTGGCCGGAAATGGCGTCCTGTGGGTGCGGACCGACTGGCGACCGCAATGGACTTATCAGTGGCGTTGCGTGAAGGACATTTGGGCGTTCTGTGCGGGAATCCTGGGTTCCAACCTGTCGAATCACTTCCTTGCGAACGTGGACCGTATCGTGGTGCAGACGGTCCTGGGAACCAACGCGCTGGCTTCGTATGTGATCGCCGCTCGCTTGGTGACGTTCCCCGCTCAGAACCTGGGGCGTGTGCTGTCCTCGGTCATGCTGCCCGCATTTTCGAGTATGCAGGATGATTTGGAGTCCTACCGGCATAATTTCATCCGGGCCTGCGCGGGAATCGCACTGTTGACCTGCCCCATGATGGCCGGCTTGATGGCCGTGGCCCCGGTGCTCGTGGCTTCACTGATCCCCGATCCCGAGTGGCAGGAAGCCATTCCGTTGATCGTCTGGATGGGGCCCTTGGGAGTGGTTTTGGCCATTTCATTGCCCCTGCACGCCATCTACGTTTCCTTGGGCAAGACTATGGAGCTACTCTGCTACGGGTTGCTTTTCGGGGTGATCTCGATCGAGGCCTATCTGATCGGCGCTTCCTATGGTGTTGTGGGAGTCGCGATCGCAGGGTCTGTGACGCACTCGATCATGGCGTACTTCTACTTCGCCGTGCCCTTCCGCTTCATTAATCTCAAGGTGCGCACCCTGTCCAAGGCCTTGATTCCTTATTTCTTGGCCAGCGCGGCCATGGGGCTTCTGGTCTGGGTCTTCCGGGTCTGGCTGGAAGGAGAAGGCTTGCACGCACGCGTCAATCTGATCCTGAGCGTGCTGCTGGGGGTTCTTATATACGGGGGGCTGATGTTGAGCTTGAAGACGCCCGCCCTAATCGATTTAATGCGCGTTGTGGGAATTGGGCAAAGGCCCAAGGCCAGTTCCGAAGAGGTGACCCAATGACCCGGGCTCTAATTGACCATGATGGTGCGTTCGATGCACCGGACTCTCGCTGTGGGAGTCACTCCAAATGAAAATCCTTGTCGCCATCGCCAATCACGGTACGAAAAACCGTGGGTTCCTGGACCGCTTGCTCGCGGAGTACAGGTCCATGCCCTGGCAGTTGCACATCGTCGTACTTTCCGATGCGCCCAAGACCGACCTGGGTGAGGATGTGGAGGTTCTGGTCGGAGCACCCAGTGAGGATCCCTGGTCCCTACCGTTCGCACATCGCAAGCTCTTTGTCGAACGCCAAGAGGACTACGATCTATTCATCTACTCGGAGGACGATACGCTTCTCACCGAGCGCAACCTGCGATCTTGGGTCGAGATTCAGCCCCTATTGGCAGATGACCAAATTCTCGGTTTCCTGCGCTTCGAGACCTACCGCAACGGAGAGCTGTCCTACTGCGGGGTTCATTATCACTACCATTGGAATCCCGAGACGGTGACTGCGATTGGCGGGGAAACTTTTGCGCACTTCACCAACGAACACTCCGCCCTTTCGGTGTTGAACCGCAAGCAATTGAAGGCCTGCATTGCGTTCGGGGAATACGATGTGCCTGCGCATCAAGGGCGCTATGACATGCTCGTATCCGCTGCCTCCGATCCATATACCCAGTGCGGTTTGCAGCGGTTGATCTGTACTTCACGTTTGGATGATTTATTGCTGTGCCATCTGCCCAATGTGTATTTGGATCGCATCGGCGTCAAAGCACGGGACTTTCTTCCGCAGATCGAGACCCTCGCCGAAATCGCTGCAGGGCGTGCTTCCGGCGAACAATTATTTGATCCTAAGGTGAGTTTGTACGTGCCGCGCGAGGATTGGAACAAGGTGTACTACCCGGAACCCATACCCGAATACCGGGGCTCGGTTGAATTCGGTGCACGGCGCATTCTCTCGATCGGTTGCGGAGCAGGCGCTGTGGAAGCGGATTGGATCAGCCTGGGCGCTACGGTCACGGCCATCCCTATGGACGCGATCATCGGGGCCACTGCGGCGCTGCACTCGATCGAAATATTGCCCCCGAACCTGGACAAGGCCATCGCGCAGATAGAGGACCGCTTGTTCGACATCGTTGTTTTTCACAATTGCTTGGAGCACGTTGCAGAGCCCGTGGAGTGGATCAAGAAGGCCATGCAGTGCTTGGCCAACAAGGGGCAAGTCGTGATTTTGGCACCCAGTCAACTGGGGCGGCGTTTGCGGTTTCGCGCGCGCAAGGAGAAGTATCCTTTTGCGGAGCGCCCTTCTTTCGCCGACGCTAAATACCACTATACCACTCCCCGTATCGTGCGTGGTTGGCTCCAGGAAGCTGGCCTGGATCCTAAGAAAACCCACTTTGTCCTGCGCGGTAAGGCGGCACGGGTTGCAGTAATGGCCAAGGGTTTCCTCGACGCCATTTTAGCCAATGCCTTCATCCAGATCGGTAGGAAGCGTTAATTCAGTGGTGGGGAAGATACAAAAACACGCAGCGAGCCAAGCGCGCTTCTCGGTAGTGATTCCCGCGTACAATCGCGAGGGCATCGTGGGCCGCGCGATTCAAAGCGCCTTGGACCAGAGTTTTATGCCCTTTGAGATTATGGTGGTCGACGACGGATCTTCCGATTGTACGGCAGAGGTGATCGCATCTTACGGTGCGCCGGTAACCCTGATTTCTCGCGAGAACGGTGGGGCCCCCGCTGCTCGCAACAGCGGAGTCTTCGCCGCTAAGGGCGAGTGGATTGCATTTCTAGACTCCGACGATTACTGGACGAAGGATCACTTGAAGAACATGGCGGCGGCGATCGAAGCCACCGATGGCCGCGCTGATTTTTACTTTGCGGACATTCAAATGGCGGAGAACGAAGGGGGCCAACCGCAATGGCAGCGCGCCGAATTTTCCATCTCGGGTGAATTCGAAATGCTCGAAGATGGAACGCCTTGGGTCTTGCGAAAGCGCGTGCCTTTGCTGCTGCAGGCTTCGGTCTTCCACCGCGAGCGATTGGTTGCCGAGGGGGGCCTTTGGGAGGTCCTGCCCATGCGCGATGACACGCATGTCTTTCTGCGCCATGGCATGGGCAATCCCATTTGCGCCGTCGCCGGTATCGGCACCATTCAAACCTCCGACGATCGGTCGGGAGGTCGCCTGACAACGACCCATAGCAATTCGACACAGCGTTATTGGCGCTGTTCGATTCTCATGTGGGGGGACTTGTTGAAGCGGGTTCCCAGCGGAGATTTGGCTTCCCGCCGCCTGATCGAGCAACGCCTTTGTATTTCGCATATTCGTTTCGGGGCCAGGGCCGCGAAGCGGGGTCAGTTCGTAAGCCTGTTGATTCACGGATTTAGAGCCCTTCTGGCAAGTCCGCGTACCGTTTTGAAAGTCGTAGGGGAGAAGGTGGGATTGGGTTCCACTGGGCCCTTGACGGGCTGAGCTCAAAGCCCCACTTTGGTCCTGTGAACCGCCCCAGAGTCTCTATCGCAATCCCCGTGTACAACGGGGGACCCTTTCTTAGGGAGGCTGTGGAGTCGGTTTTGGCGCAGAGTTTCGAGGACCTGGAGTTGATCATTGCGGACAATGCCTCGGATGATGGAACCGAAGAACTCTGCAGGGGTTATGCGGCAGCGGATTCGCGGGTTCGTTATTTTCGGCACGTGGAGAACATGGGCGCCGCAGCGAATTTCAATTTCACCGTAGCGCGTGCCCGGGGGGAGTTTTTTAAGTGGGCTGCGGCCGATGATGTGTGCGGGCTTGATTGGGTCGCGCAAAGCGTTCGCGCCTTGGATGAAGCTGGGGCTGAGACCGTGTTGGCATATCCGTGGATTCAGTGGATCGATGATCGGTCGAAGGCCCTTGAGGCTTATGGTGCGGGGCTGCCTTGGACTGTTGGTAAACCGCACGACCGATTGAAGTGCTTGCTTTCGGAGCCGGTTAATACGCACCTATTTAAATGCAGTGCTATTTGCGGGCTCATTCGATTGAAGGCTTTGCGCGGTACGGAAATGATTGGGTCCTTTGGGGGATCCGATAAAGTGACGTTGGTGGAGCTTGCTTTGCGTGGGCAGTGGGTGGAGGTTCCTGAGTATCACTTTAGGCGGCGGGTTCATGGGGATTCTTCGCTTTCTGCTAATAAGACTCCTGAGGAGCTTGCTCTTTGGTTTGATCCGAAGAGTGGGCGGCGGTATCCCATGCCTCGGGTTACGCTTTTTCAGGGGTTTTTGCGGGCTATTCAGAATGCGCCTTTGGGGAGGCAGGAGCGGTGGCGGTGTATTCGGGTTCTTGTTCGATTTTTTCGATCTGAATGGCGGGTTCTTGGGGGGGAGTACAAGATTAAGTTGCGGGAGGTTTTGAAGATTGGGCGTTGATTGTCATTGGCGTTTCTTATCTGGGAGGTGGGGGGCGTGGGGATTTGGGGAGGAGAGGAGAGGCCTACCGGTTAGTTCACGCGAAGAAGCGAAGGGGCGAAGAACGCGAAAGGTGTTTGGGTTTGGAGAGTGTGGGGTTGGGGGTTGAGAGGCTGTGCTGGGAGGCCGGGGGTTAGAAAATAATGTCTGCTCGGTTTGGCCTGCGGCCAAACCTCAGGGGGGACAGGGGGGATGGGGACGTGGGGATACGGTCTTCGTATCAATCGAGTCTGTGTGGCCTTGTGGCTATGTGCTCGTGGTTTTCGGCGCAGCCAAAAAAAACACGACTCCCTTAATTCTCCTCCCTTGTCGTCAATCTCTCTTCCGCATCGCAATTCAACTCAACCGTAATGTGGGAGTTTCGCGTCCTTCGCCCCTTCGCTTCTTCGCGTGAAAAAAACCGCATCATTCTCAACCCCAGCATCAACTTCTCCGCAAATGTCCATGCCGGCACACCGTCCACCGCATATGGAATCCGACTCACAAACCCAAACAAACAGACCTGTCACATCCCCCCACCAACCTACAACCCCGAAGCTCGAAGCATCGCCCGCATTTGCTCCTCTACCTTTTGCCGGACAACAGGAAGAGCAGCCATCAAACGAGATCGAGCTTGAGCGCGTTCCCCATAACTACCAAAGAGACTAAGCAGAGCTTCATCGGTACCAAGACTACGCGGATCAACCACCCCACTAGATTGATCGCAGGTTTCAAACACGCCCCGGAACTTCAGTGAGTAAGCAATAGCCGCAGTCGGAACCCCGGAGGAGAGGGCGCCGATAGTGCTGTGCATACGCGTACCGCAAAACCACTGAAGTCGGGCTAAAACACTTTTGACTTCGGCTGCGGTATAAGGCGGCTTCAGGATCGAAATATGTTCCCGCTCCGCCGGGGTCATGGCCTGCATAACCTGTTCGCACGCGTGCGGGTCGGATTCCACATTGCCTTTGGGCTCCAAGACATGGGGCACGAGAATCACCCGTTCGCCGCGTTCGATCAGGCCGCGAATGAGGCTATGGATCAGCTCCTTGTAGTCGGCTTTGAAACCGTAGCGTTCCTTAGCGGCGGTGGGATCCAGATAGATCAAGCCACTGATATTGAGACCTACCGCGCCTTGGGGCTCTTTGAGCCAAGCGGCGGCTTTCTCATCGAGGATCGGTTGTTCGGGGGTGGTGGGGGGTAATCCGAATGCCAGGTCCACACCCACGCGGTGTTTGGTGTCGTCGAATTGGTCCCCTAGTAGGTCTTTTAAGGTGGCGAAGCTCTCCTGGTCCCGGGCCCATGCCATGCGCGCTCCTTGGACCGCTTTGACGGCGATAGCGCGGAGCTTGGCGTCATTAAACGGGCCGTATGTTTGCGGAAGCAGGATCAGGGGTGTGCCTTGCTCCTGAGTCATCAACTTGGGGTGCATAGTGGTCCAGAAGCGCTTGACCCCGTACAGGTCGGTGAACGAATCGCCGCCCGAAACATCCCACACGGCCTTGGCTTGCTCGATCGCTTTGACCGCAGGGTTGAACAAAGTGCCGAGACCGGGCAAGCGGCCCATCATGCGCATGGTCGCCAGCGAATCCATGCGGTAGAGGCGTTTGGATGGATTTGCGGCCATGGCGGTCACCCGGTGAGTCGCATCCCCAATGCGCACATCCAGGGGGTGGCTGCCCCGGCCAAAATCGAAGACCGTGACGTCAGCATTCGGGAAGTCGGCGAAGATGCCGGCGACGGCGGAGTGGAACAGGGCCGAGACCCCCAAGTTACCGGTGGAGGGAGCGGCGCCGAAAAGGCACAGGCGTGGGGCGGTGACGGACAGGTCGGACAAGGCGCGAGGGGGCTTGGAGGGAAAAGTGGAGGTGTCGATGTGCAGGTGTGAAAAGCGTCCGCGTAGGGCGATTTCAGGGCCCACCCAATGCAGGTTCGGGAAAGCTGCCCGAGGATCCCAAAACGGACCCTCCCGGTCTCCTTTTCTTCGGCAGCTTCGTCGAATATACCCATTCCTACCTCTCGAAACCCTTTTGCCATTTGTTCATGGGACCGATCCGGAACATCCGGGATGTCGCCGAAAAGCACCTCTGCACCGGCTGCGGAGTTTGCGCCTACCTTGAGCCTGAAGGCATCCGCATGGTGGATGACTTGGGTCAGGGGCGTCGTCCCGTGGTCGCCGAAGGTGCGGGAGCGGGCGAGGCCTTGGCGGCTTGTCCCGGCAAGGCCATGGAACTGCCGCCCTTCGACCCCGACTCGGGCCACTTGAAGGAGCTATGGCAGGGGTGGGGCCCCATCCTGGAACTCTGGGAAGGCTATGCCAGCGATCCCGAAATCCGCCTGGCCGGTTCCAGCGGAGGCGCGGCCACGGCCTTGTCCCTGTTCGCATTGGAAGAAGGCCGCAGCTCGGGAGTTTTGCACACGGGGGCGCGCCGTGATGTGCCCTATCTGAACGAGACCATCCGCAGCCAATCCCGCGAGCAGCTCATGGCCGCTAGCGGTTCGCGCTATGCGCCCGCCAGCCCTTGCGACGGGCTGCAGCAAATTGAGGACGGGGTAGGCAAGAGCGTGTTCGTGGGGAAGCCCTGCGACGCGGCGGCATTGAACAAAGCAGAAGTCCTGCGGCCAGCCTTGGCCGCGAAAGTCGACGTCAGTATCGCCATCTTCTGTGCAGGAGCGCCTTCCACCGAGGGGACCCTGGAAATGGCCAGGCAGTTGGGCGTGCCCCAGAGCGACCGCATCGACTCCGTGCGCTACCGTGGAAACGGCTGGCCGGGCATGGCGGTCGTGCGTGGCAAAGGTTCGGATGGCAGGCAGGTGTCCGGCGAGCTCACCTATGCGGAATCCTGGGGGCGTATCCTGCAGAAGTTCCGGCCGTGGCGCTGTTACTCCTGTGCGGATCACACCGGCGAGTTGGCTGACCTGTCGGTGGGGGATCCTTGGTATCGCGACATTCCGAAGGGCGAACCTGGACGTTCGTTGATCCTGGTGCGCACCGAGCGCGGCCGGGAATTTTTGCACGCCGCCATGCAAGCCGGCGCATTGACCTTGGAGAAAGCCGAGCCACACATCCTGCCCGACTCCCAGATAAACCTACTGCACACGCGCGGTGCCGTTTGGGGACGCAATTGGGCCTGTCGCTTGCTCGGCGTAGCGGCTCCCAAGTACAGCCGCATGGGAACTGGCAAAACCTGGCTCCAAGACCTTAGTTTCAAGCAGCGCGCCCAGGCGTTTTATGGCACGTTCAAGCGCGTGTTCACCAAGCGACTCTACAAGCGGCGCCCCGTGGTCCCCTTCGACGACAACGCGGATGATTTGGAGGGCCAGGGCTGATGGGATTTTGGTTGGCTCAGCATTTCCAGAAAGAAGGTTTTGGCATCCGGGAATTTCATGACAGCACGACGATCCACCCGATCGGCTTGCTGATCGTTTTTGTCCTGATAGCTCTGACCTTGTCGGTCAAGCGCAACAAAGCGATCTTTCCCATCGTGATTGCCGCCTGCTTCCTACCCTCCGCTCAGCGATTGGTTATCGCGGGCGCGGACTTCTCCATGCTGCGCCTTTTGATTTTGGCTGGCATGCTGCGCGTTTTTGCGCGCAATGAGGTGGGGGCGTTCAAGTGGATCAAGCTCGACACGTTGGTGACCACCTGGTGCCTCTTGAGCGCCATGGCGTACATTGTTCTGTGGGGTTCCATGGGGCAACTCATATTCCGCGTGGGGCAGCTGTACGACATCCTGGGTTTGTATCTCTACTTCCGCGTGGTGATCCGGAAG
>JBLFXY010000156.1:0-9490 GCA_047611645.1 Glaciecola sp. | reverse complement strand
ACCCGGCGGTAGGTGCGCTCCTGGAGTAGGCGCAGCAGCTTGGCCTGCAGGGGCGCGGCCAGTTCACCGATCTCGTCCAGGAAGACGGTTCCGTGGCCGGCGCTGGCGATCAGGCCCTTGTGGCCCTTGGGGTTGCCACCGGTGAAAGCACCGGGCTCATAGCCAAAGAGCTCCGCTTCGAGCAGGTTTTCAGCCAGGGCGGCGCAGTTGATGGCCACAAAAGGCTGTTCGGCTCGGTTGGAGCGGTCGTGCACGGCGCGCGCGATAAGTTCCTTACCGACTCCGGACTCTCCGGTGATCAAAACCGTGGTGCTGGGGGCTTTGGCTAAGCGTTCCACGTGTTCGAAGACGCGGCGCATGGCCGGGGAGTGGCCGATGACCTCGCTGGGGCGTAGTTCGGAGACCTCCCTCAAGAGCAGGTCGCGCTCGTCCTTAATACAGCGACCGACCAGGATGCGGTCGATGACCTCGCGCAGATCCTCGCTGGAAACGGGTTTTTCGAGGAGATTGTCGGCGCCCAAGCGCATGGCCTGCACGGCGGTGCCGACATCGGCAAATCCGGTCAGAATGACCACCGAAGGGGCATCTGCGGGCTTGACCAGCTGGGGCAGAATGTCCAGCCCAGATCCGTGGGGCATATTTAGGTCGAGCAGGACCAGGTCGGGCTGATGCGTGGCGACCTGTTCGAGGACCTCGCGCCCGCTGGCGGCTTCGATGGTTCGGTAGCCCGCTTGCTGGCATAGGGCCACCAATCCAAAGCGTACGCCGTCTTCGTCGTCGGCAATGAGCACTAAAGCTGCCATGGGCGGAGTGTATTCATTGGCATCTACCAGACTCCAGCGAGAATTTTCCAGAGAAGGGCGTGTGGGCCAAGACCTCCCAATCGGGAACTCATTTCCGCATTTGCCCGCTAACTGCATCACCCTGGGGCGCAATCGTCTCGTGGGGAGGCCCGTTACGCGCTGTCTCAGCAATTCACAGTTCTCGCGCTCAACTAACCGGCGAGCCCACCGAGAACTCATTCGTACCGAGCGGGTTTCTGACCTGCTTAGGACACCGAGGAGCGAGCCATCGCAACTCACTCAGCAACCAAACTAGATATTTACAAGGAACCATAATGGGCCTTAGAGTCAACACCAACATCGCATCCCTAACCGCCCAACGGCACATGTCACAAGTGACCAACCGTTTGCAAGGGAACTACTCGCGCCTCGCCTCTGGCTTGCGCATCGCCTCCGCTGCTGATGACGCCGCAGGCTTGGCCATCTCCGAAAAGATGCGGTCTCAGATTCGCTCCTTTACGGTGGCTTCGCGGAATGCTCAAGACGGCATTTCACTGTCCCAAACTGCTGAAGGCGCTCTGGGCGAAGTCAGTAACATCTTGGGCCGAATGCGCGAACTTGCGATGCAGTCGAGCAACGGAACCCTCTCGGTTGAGGACCGCACAACAATCGACTCTGAATTCCAGGCAATGACGAGCGAAATCGGCCGGATCGCCGGTCAAACGGAATTCAACAACATCAACTTGCTTGATGGTTCCTCAGCGACGGTGACGATGCAAATCGGCTTGAATGCTGGTGAGACCATTGATGTCAACCTGGGAGACATGAGTGTCGACAATGCAGCTGGCTTGAACATTGCGTCACTTGACGTGACCGATACAACCAATGCAACCGACGCTCTTGCTCGCCTCGATACGGCAATCACTTTCACGAACACGAGTCGTGGTGACTTGGGTGCTCAGCAGAACAGAATGCAAAGCACCTTGCGAAGCATCTTGAATGCGCGCGAGAACCTATCCGCTGCCGAGAGCCGCATCCGCGACGTGGACATCGCTTCCGAGTCCGCTGACCTGACCCGCAACTCGATCATGCAGCAAGCCGCGAGTTCGATCCTTCAACAGGCGAACACGCAACCCCAGATCGCTCTATCCCTGCTACAGGGTTAGGCACCAAAAACGGCCTCTAGTGCCGATCGCTGAGGGGGAGGGCCGTTTTACGGCGGTCCTCCCTATCTTCTCGCGCTCGCCCTGGCCGCTCTTTCCAAACCATACAACCCTTGATTCCGCCCGCTTCTCTAGGGGCAACGAATCGAGGATATACCATCTGAAACCACTTAACTCTTCGGACGGCCCGATGCCCAGTACGGACGAGGCATTACGGCACTGAAGGGGATCGTGGAGGATCTAAGAGTTTCAGGTTTTTCGTTCGTGTCAGTTCTACTCCATCTAAGGAAAAAGACTTAATGGGACTTCGTGTCAATACCAACATCGCTTCGATGGGTGCCCAGCGCAACCTATCTAATGTGACCAACCGCCTCCAAGGCAACTTCTCTCGCTTGTCGTCGGGTTTGCGTATCGCAAACGCATCCGATGATGCCGCAGGCCTCGGTATTTCCGAGAAAATGCGTTCTCAAATTCGTTCGTTCGGTGTGGCCGGACGCAACGCAAACGATGGTCTTTCCATGAGCCAAACCGCCGAAGGCGCGTTGGGCGAAGTGGGAAACATCCTGGGCCGTATGCGCGAGTTGGCTATGCAGTCATCTAACGGTACTCTCGCTCAGGCAGACCGCGATACGATCCAGGCTGAAGTTCTGGCTCTCGAGGATGAGATCACCCGCATTGCGGATGAGACGTCCTTCAACGGAGTCAAGATTCTTGACGGCAGTGCAGGCTCGGTCGACATCCAGGTTGGTCTTAACTCGGGAGAAACAATTTCCCTCGATATGACGGACGATACGGATGCTGCTGGCTTGGCCATCGCTGCTCTGGACGTAAACGATTCCACCAACGCTATTGCTGCACTCGACTTGCTGGATACGGCAATCGGTTCAGTCAATACCATTCGTGGTTCCCACGGTGCCTCGCAAAACCGCCTGCAGTCCTCGATTCGTTCCATCGCCACCGTGCGTGAGAACTTGTCCTCAGCTGAAAGTCGGATCCGCGACGTAGACATCGCGTTTGAAACCGCCGATATGACCCGCAACTCGATCCTGCAGCAAGCTGCTACATCGGTCTTGTCGCAGGCCAACTCCCAGCCTCAGCTGGCACTTAGCCTACTCGGCTAATCCGGATTGGGAGGAGGATCCCCCCTCCTAATCCAACGAAAGAAGGCTCCGCAATAGCGGGGCCTTCTTTCATTTAAGAACCTATACAGCCGATTCCATGTGGAACTATTTCCCACATTCCCGGTACCAGCCAGATGTATCGATAATTGGCCAATAGTCGATCAAGCGAACCCAGGGTGTGCCGATAACAGAACTACGTTCAAGTAGGACAAAACATGGTAAACGGAACAGGAATCAGTATTGGAGGCTTAGGAAGTGGTTTGGACACCCAAGCCATCATTTCTCAGCTCATCGCTCTCGAACGGATCCCCATCCAGCAGTTGGAGATCGATCGAGATGACACCCAAAACAAGATCGACAAGCTAGGTCAGTTCAAAAACCTGGTCACCCAACTGCAGGACAAGGCTGAGAGCTTGGGTAGCATGAAAGGCTTCCTGAGCTTGGCCGTGACAGGTAACAACGAGAGTGTGGCCACCATCGCCGCCGGTGAAGACGCTATTCAAGGAAGCCACATCATGGATGTGCAACGCCTTGCCAGCATAGATCGTTGGGCGTTCGACGGGGTTGCCGATGAAGCCACCAACCTGGGAACCGTGGACGGACAGGGTGTATCCTTCACCGTTGGAACGACGGTTTACGACATCACCGTCAATGCAGATACCTCGAGCCTGGTGGAGTTGGCGTCTAAAATCAACACCACGGCAGGGGATGACGTCAACGCATCGGTAGTAAATACGGGCACCGAAGAGAGCCCTTCTTACCAACTGGTGATGGCCTCAAAAGCGAGTGGCGAAGTCGGCCGCATCTTCAACGTCTCAACGACCATTGCGGGATTGTCGATCGATGGATCGGGACCCGATGCCAATGGTGACGCGACGAGCACTAGCAATATCACAGTGGGTAACAATGCTCAGGCCACGATCGATGGCCTTGCCATTGAACGCTCAAGCAACGACTTCAGCGATGTGATCGATGGAGTGACCATCGACCTTGTGGGGGTGGGTACTTCCCAATTCGGTATTGAGCCGGATCGGGAGGGGATGCGCACCAACATGAACGAATTCCTCTCGACCTACAACGATGTGATTTCGTTCATGAACGAGCAGAACACTTTCGTGCCCGCGCCCAGCGACGATGACGACCCTACCGTGGGCGAACTCTTCGGAGACACTTCGCTGCGCAGCGTCAAGCGGACCCTGACCAGCTCGCTGTTCAATGTTTCGATCGACGATGTAATCAACGACGTGGACGGATTCTCTACGATGTCCTTAGTGGGCATCACCCAGGACAACGAGGGCAAACTCACCCTGGATGAGTCCAAGTTCGACGAGAAGATCTCTCAGAATTTGGAAAAGCTTGCAGATCTGTTCGTGGACACGGATGGATTCATTCGCGATCCGAATGCTATCGGCAACACGTCCGAATACTTTGAGGACACTACTGAGGATAGCGGACTACTCAATACCTTGGTGCGCAATATCGATCAGTTGGTGGGCAGTCTTGCAGATGGCGACGCCGGCGTGAACATTCAAGGTATCTTCGATCTACGTAAGAGCACCTTTGAGTCCAAGATCGAGCGCCTCGGAGACCGCATCGAAGCGAAGGAAACAGCCCTCGAGGCCTACCGGGAAAGCCTGGTATTACGCTACGCCCGTCTGGAGGAACTGATGGGTGGACTTAACGCACAAGGACAATCCCTAGCAGCCTCTCTAGGGGGCTTAGGCTAATCAATCATGAATAACCAAGAAGCAAGTCAGGCCTATCTGGCTGCAACGATCGAAAACGCTCCGCCGATCCAGATTATCCGTCTCCTGTACCAGGGCGCCCTGCGCTATTTGGGCCAGGCGGATCAACTGGAAGAACTCAGAATCAACAACGACTTCACCTCGCTGCTTGGAAAGGTGGACGATATTGTCGTCGAGCTGCGTCTAGCACTGGAATATGGTGCCGACGGTAAGGACGAGGTCCCCCGCAACTTAGAACGCCTCTACTTGTTCTGCGAGGATGAGTTAGGACGCGCCATGGTAGAGCGCAGCAAGGAGCCTCTGGGCAACATTAAGCGAGTGCTAGAATTGCTGCTGGATGCCTGGCGCAACGTGGAAGTTAATTCGGGACGGGCTGCGTGAACGAGAAGCAGATTTTCGAGGCCCTGGATAAGGCACGCGCGGGACTCCGCGAGTGCCTCGAGGACTTCGAATCATCCGCACCCAACGACCCCAAAGTGGGTCGAAGCTTTTCCGATGTACAAGATGCCTTCGAGATCCTTGGCAATCTGTCCGAGCTGAAACACAAGGTTAGCGAGGAGGCCCAGGTTAAATTGCGCAAGCACCTGGAAGACTTGCTGCGCGTGAATGCCTTACTCTCAAATACCGTTCGGAATGACCGCGAGAAGCTGATCAACATGCTCCATCAAAGCCAGCGTGGCTTGAAGACCATCAACGCGCTGACGGATACCGAGCCCGATTCGCCTACTTGTGACTTCTCTGCCTAGGCATCGGCAACCAATCTAGTTGCAAAAGACGGTCGATCGGTTTTGCGCTAGCGCACTGTTGTTGCGCTGCGCTCTGCATGGGCGTTGTCGTGAACTTAAAGCAGACCCGGGACGAATGAAGAACGACCGAGACTGTCCTGGTAGATTTAGAATAACGGTGGGTACACTTTTGCCGCAACCATGGATGCACTTGAAGGAGATTAAGTCTATTTGCCTTGCAGGGCCTGCGCAATTGGCCCTTTGGCGATAGCTACGCGCAGAGAACCCGCGGCTTGTCGCCCGCGGTGATGATGATGGGAGCTCCGCCCTTTCTCGCGGAGTGTTGCAAGGGGCCTGAGTTTCGCATCCATTCGATCGCCGCAGCGAAGTGGTAAGGCAAGTCTTCATCGGTGAGTGCGGCCAGTACCCGCTCCCGGTCGCCGATCTGCGCGCGGATGTCCATGCGTAGGGCAGCGTCTTCCGTCAGTCGACGAGCCGCTGCGATGTATTCTTTGGTGTTTTTGGCAATCAGGAATTCGGGCAAGTCGAGGCGGCGCAACAGAGCCGCACCAAAGCGTTGACGTGCCGCAGATCCTTCTAAGGTGACCATGGGGCAGCCCGTTACCAGAACCTCTACTAGGGAATTGAATCCACCGAAGGGGAAGGAATCGAGATACAGATCCGCGTCTACCAAAGTGTCCAGGATGACGGAGCGCTCCACTTTAGGATGAAGGTCCACGCAGGACTTCACCAAGTATCGAGCCATCTTGGGGGAATGCTGCTCGGCCTGTTGAGCCGTGAGTCCAGGGAATAGATCCAGTAGCGCCAAGGGGTTGTCGCACAGGATTGCCTCCCAAGCTTGGAGCATGGGAGCATTGAGCTTTTGATCGGAAGCCAGCGACACAACTCTCAGGCATTCATCGTCGTAGGGGCGCTCCCGAAGCACCTTGCTACTGGGGGGGATGATCGTACTTACGCCGAGTCCGGGAAGGAGCACGAGTTGCTCGGTGTAATCTTCACCCGAGCCTTCTACTTCCGTGCCGCCAATGAAGTAGTCCATATTCGGCGATCCCGTGGTGAGTGGGAAACCATAGCCAGCGGCTTGAACTCGCGCCATGCGTTGCGTGGCCATCAAAGCTGTGCAGTTCGAAGGTGTGACCTCGGGGTAGAACAAGAAGTCCAAGTTCTTGGAGCGTATAGCACTCGCGACTTGACCCAGTTCGTAGAGCAGTGGGCTGGCGCCCGGAAGGCTGAACTCGATAGATTGATCCTGCCAGGCATCTGCCCTCCGACCCGAAAGTGGAGAATTGGGAGGGTGCACCATAATGGCGGGGCTTCCATCACTTTGCATGCGACTAGCCATTTCGGCTAGACAGCGATAGGCCACATGGGTTTCACGCCAGTTGGGGCAAAAAATGGCGGTGTCGTGGCCGGCCAGTCCTTCAAGCTGATTGTGGATTTCTTGTGAAGCTTGACCCGAATCGCTATTCCAAACCTTGGACACAAGTTGGCGCGTTTGTTCCCCGTTGATGAACTCTGCTGCACGTTTGACAGGGAACTCTTCCCGGTAGGAAAGCCGGAACGGGGTGTTGATCTCCATCAGGGAACTAGCAAGCGCATCGGGGCGTTTCTCTAGGAAAGCCAATAGCTGGTCGAGCGCTGATCGTTGGTTATTGGTTTCATCCTCGCTCTCAATCCTGCCTGGACTCTGCAGGTAGGTGCCTGTGATCCAGGTGACAAAGTACGGTAGAAGGCGTGGGTGGAGGTGCTTTGTGATGTTTGTGACGTCCAGGGATGACGTGGCGTCATGCGTGGAGCAATATCGCCCGAGAGTTTTCGCCTGCTGCTTCAGGGGATAATGGGCCCACAGGTCTATCGATAGATCCGGAGTATTTGGAACCGTTGATCCAAAGAGCCGAGCCCATTTGATGTGACTGATCCAGGTGGGGGCGTTCATGACGCCAATCTCATTTGGAAGGACGATGGTTTCCCAGAAATTTCCCGTTGCGTCGTCCGCGAAGACGAGATCAACCAATAGCCGAGTGATCACTTCATGGACGAGTGCCCGGACTTCGACCTCGCCAGGTTCCGCAAACGCGGCTACATCCTCAAAGGCAACGGACATTAAGGCCGAGGCGGATTCGATGGCCAGGTCTTCATCTTTGGATTCGATGGATTTTTGGACTTCGAGCGTCAGATGCAGGCAAGCTTGAATCCTATCTACCTTGGTGAGATCAGCGGGATTCACAGCGCACACTCCGCGGTCAGCTTCTGAAGCCCTTCGTTTAGGTAGACATAAAGATCGCAGTTGAGTCCGCAGTCCTCACGAATTTCACGTTCGATGTCCCGGGCGCGCCAGTTCGTGCAAATCAGGATGCGGTCGATGGGGTGATTATTTAGGTAGCTGGGCGTGTGGATTTCCTGACCGGTACCTGGTACGAAACTGCCTGCCTTGCGCGCATCGGAATCGATCACGATTGGGGCAAGCTCTTTGGTGATGCCGATCATGTTAATCAGAGCTGCCGCTTTTCCGGTGCCTCCCCAAAGGGCGACTCGTTGGCCTTCGTGTTTCCAGGTTTGTAGGGTCTGGTGGATGTTCTGAATTTGGTCGGCGATGCTGCGGTTGAAGCCCGAGGCGCGCATTCTAATCGCACGTTGCAGTGGGTTAGGGCGGGGTTTCGCGACGATGGTGACGACTTCCTCGTGGAAGCGCGCGCGGATGTCGAGCACGTCGAAGCCGGCGCGTTCGAAGAGCGTACGGAATGAGTTGCGCGTGAAGTTGGACACGTGTTCGTACAGAAAATCGTTAATCCTGTGCTGCTCCATGGCCTTTTCAATCAGGGGGACTTCGGCAAAGAAGAGCGGGGCGATGTCGGCCTCGGAGCAGGCGATAGAGATGTCCTCGAGAAAGTCCAGAGGGTTGGCCAGGTGCTCGATCACGTGGCGGCAAATCAGCGCGTCGGCCTTGAGATCAAAAAGGCGCGAGCCTTGGAAGTATTCCGCGTACGCTTCGATGCCGCGGGATCGGGCGCGAACCGCGTCGGGGCCAGGTTCGAATCCGATGCAGTGGTTGTCGTGCTTGGCCAGGCGCTCGAGGAACATGCCTTCACCGCAACCAATTTCGACAATGCGCTTGCCGCGCAGGTCGAAGTCAGCGACCCACTCATCCACCAAGTCGTCGTGGTACTTGCGCCAGGAACTACCGTCGTTGTAAACGAGGTTCGAGCCCGTGCGGTAGGGGATGTTTTCGTAGTCGAAGTCAGTGTGAAAGACGTGGCCGCAGCTGGCGCATTGGCGTACATCCATAACCAGCCGTTGCATCGAACGAGCTTCGCGCTCGGAGCGGGGCAGTCCCAGAACGGAGAGGGGCATCTGATCCCAGCGCTTGATCGTGTAGTTGAACACCGACTTGCAGGCTAGGCATGCGTGCTTGGTGACGGGCGGTGCCATGAGCTTCATGAGACTGTCGGGCTGCGTCTGAGGAACATTGACCTCAGGCAGCGGTGCATGAATAAAGTCCGGGTCGAATGCCAGGGCGGAGGTTTGGGCTTGCTCGATGTCCTTCATGATGGGTACCCGAATCTGGGCTTTGTGAACTGGACTCACGGTGAGTCGGTAGCCTCCTGGGAATGGTGGCGTTCCTAGGGATCGAGCCGTTTCTCCAAATGCTTGCGCGGGGGTGTGCCCGCGCTGGGAATGGACTCCCGAGGCGAATTCACCTGCGTTGGCTGTGCAGGGGTGATGAGTAAATCGGCACTGGTGAAAGAAGCAACGGGTGTTGAAAAACACAACAGTGGCCAGATTGTCTACAGGGCCCTGGAGCTGAATTGGGGTCGGTGCGCCCGTATTTCACGGTTGGCACGGACGTTGCTTACGGGTTGGTCCTACCCACTCAAATCACCATGTACATGTTCAATACCCTGGCACTGATCCAGGATCTACCCAAGCCCCAGG
>JBLFXY010000155.1:0-9493 GCA_047611645.1 Glaciecola sp. | reverse complement strand
CAGACGACCCCTGTGCCCAAGGGCGTGCACGCCTCGTCCGTGGTGCACGAGAGCGTGCGGTTGCATGAGAGCGTGGCGATCGGTCCCTTTTGCAGCGTGGGCCAAGGTGCGCAACTTGAGCCCGGCGTCGTTTTGATCTCCCATGTCTCTGTTGGCGAAGGCGCGCGCATCGGAAAAAACACGGTGCTCTTCCCGCAGGTCTCCTTGTACCCCTGGGTTCAAGTCGGCGAGTCCTGCCGCTTGCACAGCGGAGTCGTCATTGGCGCCGATGGTTTCGGCTTCAACCCGACCGCCGAGGGCTGGCAGAAAATCCCCCAAGTGGGCAGCGTCATCATCGAAGATGACGTCGAAATCGGAGCCAACTCAACCATCGATTGCGCGCGCTTTGGCAATACGGTCATCGGTCGCGGCACCAAGATCGACAACTTGGTCCACGTGGCGCACAACAGCCAGGTGGGGGAGTCTGCTCTCTTGCTCGCGCAAAGTGGAGTCGCCGGATCCACTCAACTCGGGGAGCGCGTTATCCTCGCTGGCCAATCAGGAGTGGGCGGTCACCTCAAGCTCGGAGCCGGCGTGCGTGTGGGTGCGGGCAGCAAAGTGCTCAAGAGCGTGAAGGCGGGCCAAGATGTCTTTGGTGCGCCAGCCGGTCCGAAACAAGAAACACTGCGAGCCCTGGCATTCTTGCCCAAGCTGCGCGCAGAACTCAGCAAACTGAAAGCCCGCTTGAAGGCACTGGAGGAGAAGAACTCTTGAGTCGCCGCCAAAGAACATTACGCACCGCCGTAGAAATGGTCGGAAAGGGCCTGCACAGCGGGGAAACCGTGAAAGCACGCATCCTACCCGCTCCCCCGGGACACGGTATCGTGTTCGTGCGCACAGACCTGCCCGATGCGCCGCGCATCCCCGCTCACATCCGCTATTACTCCGAAAAGGAACGTCGTTCCCGGCTGGCCAAGGATGGAGCCGAGGTGGAAACGGTCGAGCACTTCCTGGCGACCTGTCGGGGTTTGTCCTTGGACAACCTGACCGTGGAAATGAACGGGCGGGAATTCCCTGGAGCCGACGGAAGCGCAGGCCCCATCGTGGCTTTGCTGCAGCAAACCGGCCTGGTGGATCAGACCGAAGACGCCGTGGTGTTCAAGTTGGATGAGCCTGTCTATGTGCGCGACGGGGACGCGACCTTGGTCGCCTTGCCGACCAACCACGAGGTGCTGACCTTGCAGTATGTGGCATCCTTTCAGGATCCCGGCTTGGAAAGCGGCACGGTTCAGCTGGATGTGACCGAAGAAAACTTCATCAACGAAATCGCGCAAGCACGCACATTCTGCTTGGCTTCCGAGGTCGAGGCTCTGACCAAAGCCGGTTTCGGCAAGGGCGCCACCCGGGAGAACACGCTGATTCTCGGTGATCCCGAGAGCGTGCAGCGCATGCCCGACGAGGCCGTGCGCCACAAACTACTGGACCTGCTGGGCGACCTCTCCTTCTTGGGAGTGGACCTTCAGGCGCACGTGATCGCGACGCGTTCCGGGCACCGCACCAATGCTTTGTTGGTCGAGAAGCTACTCGATCGACTGCAGGAAGCCGAAGGCGCAGGACTGCGCCGCGAGTCGGGCATGGACATACGAGAGATCATCAAGATGCTCCCGCACCGCTATCCCTTCCTCATGATCGATCGTGTGATCGAGGTGGATGGATTCCAGCGGGCTGTCGGCATCAAGAATGTCACGATCAACGAACCGTACTTCCAAGGACACTTCCCCGACGTGCCCCTGATGCCCGGCGTTTTGCAGTTGGAAGCTATGGCCCAACTCGCGGGTATGCTGCTGCTGCGCAAGCTGGAGTATTCGGGCAAATTGGCCGTCCTTTGGTCGCTGGACAAGGTCAAGCTGCGCGGTTCTGTGACGCCTGGTGATCAATTGCGACTCGAGGTCGAAACCGCGCGCATCAAAGGTGAGACCGTGCAAGTCAAAGCTAAGGGCTCCGTTGCCGGAAAGCTGGTGTGCGAAGCCGTTCTCATGTTTACCATGATCGAAGCGTAGGAATCTCCCATGGCTACCAATATCCACTCTACTGCAGTCATCGCCCCCGGGGCGGAGCTGGGCACCGATGTTGAAATCGGCCCGTATACGGTTGTCGGACCCCAGGTGCGCATTGGCGACCGGACCCGCATCGGACCCCAAGTCATGCTGGACGGGGTGACCGAGATCGGCGAAGAGAACTCCATCGTAGGGCAAGCTTCCCTCGGCACGCCGCCCCAGGACTTCTCCTATAAGGGCGAGGACACGCGCCTTATCGTGGGAGATCGCAATACGATCCGCGAATTTGTGACCATCAACAGGGGAACGATCAAGGGCGGAGGTGTGACGCGCATCGGCTCCGACAACCTGCTCATGGCTTGCTGTCACGTGGCCCACGACTGTGAGTTGGAAGATCGGGTGATCCTGGGCAATGGGGTTTTGTTAGCCGGGCACACCCGGGTTGAGCACCACGCCAACCTGAGCGGGATGGCCGGCGCGGTGGCCTTCATCACGATCGGCGCCCACGCTTACATCGGTGGCATGACGCGCATGTCCAAGGACGTGCCCCCGTACATGATCGTGGACGGCCACGATTCCCGTGTGCGCGGCGTCAACACCATCGGGCTCAAGCGTGCAGGTTTCACCCCCGAAGCCATCGAAGAGTTGCGCCTCGCGCATCGCAAACTGTGGCGCTCAGGCGGAGCGCGCGGCGCAGCCCTGCAAGAGCTGCGCGAGGAACCCGACCTGGGTCCCCATGTGCGCTACCTGATTGAATCGATGGACCGTACGGACCTCGGACTCAAAGGGCGCTATCGCGAGTCCCAGCGTCAGTATTACTCGGAGTTGGGAGTTCGCCGCATTCTCGAAGGCGAAGCCATCTCGTAATTGCACACGTGCTGGGGCGGGCTTCCTTGCACGAAGGCCTTCCCAGCCAAATTTTGTGGGTCGTGGAGGTGCCACTGGCGCAGGGGCTTGGCGTAGGATGGCGGCATGACCATGAGAGCCGTAGACCCCTCCGTTTCATTCCCCGAACTCGAAGAGCAGCGCCTGGAAACCTGGGACCGCCTGGACATCTTCCAGCGTTCGATTCAGGAGCGGGACGAAGCGAACAGCTTCGTGTTTTACGACGGCCCTCCCTTCGCCACGGGATTGCCCCATTACGGGCACCTGGTCGGCAGTGTGCTCAAGGACATCATCCCCCGCTTTTTCACCATGTGTGGCATGCGGGTAGAGCGCCGTTGGGGTTGGGATTGCCACGGGTTGCCGGTGGAGAACGAAGCCCAGAAGGAGCTAAACCTGGTCGACGCACGGGCCGTGGAAGCCCTGGGCATGCCGGCCTTCAATAAGACCTGCCGTGACCTCGTTTTGCGCTATACCAAGGAATGGAAGCAGACGATTCGCAGTTTGGGCCGTTGGGTGGACCACGACAACGGCTACCGCACCATGGACACCGATTTCATGGAGAGCGTGTGGTGGGTGTTCCGCACCCTTTGGGACCAAGGCCGCATCTACGAGGGATTCCGCGTTCAGCCTGTGTCGACATCGTTGGGCACGCCGCTTTCGAACTTCGAGGTGGCGCAAGGCCCGCAGGAGCGTGATCCGATCACGAAGAAGGACGGCCACAAGCGCCGCCAGGATCCGAGCGTCACCGTGCGCTTTGCGCTCGAAGACGAAGAGGCCTTCGTGTGGGCCTGGACCACCACGCCTTGGACCCTGCCCAGCAACCTGGCTTTGGCCGTGAATCCGGAAATGGATTACGTCAAGGTGCGCTTCACCGACACCGGTGACGTGGTGTACCTGAACCCGATCTGCCTGGCGCGCTATAAGGAACGCGACCGGGTGGGGGAGTACGAGGTGCTGGAAAGCCTCAAGGGCAAGGACCTGGAAGGTCGCTGCTACCGCCCCCTGCTACCCTTCTTCGCAGAGCACGCCACCCCCGATGCGGCAGGCAAGCGCGCTTTCCGCATCGTTCTCTCCGACCACGCCACCGCCGACTCTGGTACGGGCGTCGTGCACATCGCGCCGGCCTTCGGTGAAGATGACTTTGAAATCGGCAAGCGCGAAGGCCTGCCCATGGTCAATCCGATCAGCTTGAACGGAATCTTTGGTCCCGAAGTGCCCGATTGGGAGGGCCTGCACGCCAAGGAAGCCGACAAGAGCATCCTCATCAAGCTCAAGGATCTCGGATCCTTGGTGGACCGCGATACGCTCGTGCACGCCACGCCGCACTGCTATCGCACGGAAGAGCCGCTGCTGTACATGGCCCTGTCCACCTGGTTCATGCGCGTGGAAGACATGCGCGAACGCTTGGTCGAGCTCAACTCCGAGATCCACTGGGTGCCGGAAGCCATCGGCAAGGGGCGCTTCGGCAATTGGCTGGCCAACGCGCGCGACTGGAACCTGGCGCGTAGCCGCTTCTGGGGTACGCCGTTGCCCATCTGGCGCAACGATGAGGACCCCAGCGACATGGTTTGCGTGGGATCCGTCGCCGAGCTGGAGCAACTCGCCGGGCTGGAAGCAGGCAGTGTGAAGGACCTGCACCGGGAGAGCGTGGATGACATCACATTCGAATCGAGCCAGGCCTCGGGCGGTACGATGCGGCGCACGACGGAAGTCTTCGATTGCTGGTTTGAGTCCGGGTCGATGCCCTTCGCGCAGAGTCACTATCCGTTCGAGAACAAGGAACGCGTGGAGGCCTCGCACCCCGCCGACTTCATCGCGGAAGGCGTGGATCAAACCCGCGGCTGGTTCTACACGCTGATGGTGATCTCCGCTGCGATCCGCGACACGCCCGCGTTCAAGAACGTGATCGTCAACGGCACCGTCTTGACCGATGCGGGCGAGAAGATGTCGAAGAGCAAGCGCAACTTCACCGACCCGAACATCGTGCTCAAGGAATTCGGCGCGGACGCTTTGCGCATCTATCTGATCGACTCGCCGGTGGTCAACGCCAAGGACCTGCGTTTCGCTGATGCTGGCGTGCAGGAGAAGGTGCGTACTGTGTTACTGCCGCTTTGGAACTCGTACTCTTTCTTGACGCGTTACGCCGCATTGGATGGATGGAGCCCCGACGGTGAGGCTCCCGATCCGAACACCAATGAGCTCGATGGCTGGGTTTTGGCGCGTTTGCAAACCTTGGTGGCGTTGGTGCGCCAGCACATGGGCCAGTATCACTTGTTCCTCGTTGTGCCGGCATTGGTCGAGTTCATCGACGATCTTACGAACTGGTACATTCGCCTTTCTCGGCGTCGGTTCTGGCGTGGGGCCAGCGAGCAGGACGGGGACAAGGTCAACGCGTACCGCACCCTGCACCATGTCTTGCTGACCTTAAGCAAAGTGCTCGCACCGTTCCTGCCGTTCATCTCCGATGAGATCTACGAGAACCTGTCCGCCGGCCAGGGCAAGGACAGCGTGCACCTAGAAGATTATCCCGAGGTGCAAGCCGCGTTCGAAAACTCGGACTTGGAGCATCGTATGGAGTTAGCGCGCTTAGCCGTTTCGCTGGGACGTTCCCTGCGTGTGGCGCAAAACGTGCGTATTCGCCAACCCTTGGCTAGTTTGACCCTTGCGGTGGGAACGCCTGAAGACCGTACAGCGCTGGAGGATGCCAAGCACTGGATCCTGAGCGAGCTCAACATTCGCGAAGTCCTGTGGGCTGACCAAGAGTCGGACCTGGTGAGTTTCTCCGCCCGTCCTAACCTGAAAATACTCGGACCGAAGTACGGCAAGCAGCTCGGTGCGATTCGCAAGGAGCTCGGTGCCATGGGGAGCCAAGAGTGCGCGAGCGTCGCTGCGGGCGAAAGCATCGCGAGTCAAGTCGTGGAGGGATTGATCTATGATGAAACGACCCTGTTGGTGGACCGCAACTCTCGAGAAGGCGTGGTGGTCGGTACCGAAGGCGGTGTAACCGTCGCCTTAGATGTGAACCTCACGCCGGAATTAGAGCGCGAAGGTTTGGCCCGCGAATTCATCAGTCGCGTTCAGAATATGCGCAAAGAAAGCGGCTTGGCCTTGGACGATCGCATTCGCATCGGCGTGCGAGCGGAAGGGGACGTAGCGCAAGCACTTCGGGACCATTGGAGCTTGATCTCGGCCGAAGTCCTCGCGGATCAGGAAGGTCCCGGCTCCGTCCCTGACGGTGAGGAAGGGGAGGCGCTCGACCTGCTCGGCCACGCGCTGGCCTTGGTGATCGAGAAGCGTTAGCAAGCGGACTCTTACCAGGTCGCTCGCTGGTTGTCTTAATGCGGGAGTTGGGACGTGCTTTGGCACAGTTCCGGCTCCCGCTTCCTATTGCGATTTGCCGATTGAGTTGTGTCCTGGTAGCCTTAAGTTCTCAGGGGGAGCCTCGCCCGCAGGTGAAGACTCTTTGTTCCCCGGAGCCGATTCACCCAAAATGGGCCTGTTACGCGCGAGCGGTTTTCCGCTGGCAGTTTGGCCCACCTGAAACCTGATGGTTTCGGGAGATAAGAGGACACGGCGGTTCAAGGTTCCCCCTCACTTCCCGCTTCGTATTGGCTGACTGCAGGCCCGGGAAGGCCACCCGCCAGGTGAACGTGATTGGAATTCCTGGTGGGGGGAATAGGCTGCGAAAGCCTTGGGGTCCGCCTCGTGCAGACCTGTACGATCCCCTGCATGCTTCCACACTCGGGGGGGATGTGGCTGGTATCGGCGATGCCCCTCCGCGTGCGAAGTAGCACCGGGACTTGCGGACATACCGCCGGCCCGCGAATGAAACTCGTTTCAAAAGGGGTGAAGCGTGAGGGGCGTACTTCTAGTCACAGCAGCGGTGATATTAATTGTTCTAGGGCTCAAAAGCTCGGATTCGGGGACTCCTGCGTCCGCTAAGGACAGGGACCAAGGGGTCTTGGAGCAAGCCGATGAGGCCTTGCTCCAGCCCAGTGACGCCCTGGCGTCGTCCGAGGGGGGGGGACCCTACTTCGAGGACGAGCAGACGTCTGGGCAGCCTCCCGTGGGCCCAGGGCCTCAGACCGAGGGGAATTTGCCCTTCGTCCTAGATGACGTCGAGCCTATCCCCGGTGGGGGAGGGCAGGCGGACGTCTCCGGCCGAGAGGAAATCGCGGGCGTGGAGACCGTGCCCGCTTGGGAACCCTCCAGTCCGGAGGACAAGATCATCGGGGGTGAGGGTCCAAGGGCTTTCGTTCTAGGACGTCCTAGCGGAGAAACGGGACCCCTGGCGCAGGCGCTCCTCGAAGCCTGGATTGCGCAGAGTACGGTTCCTTTGCAGGACGAACTCGACAAGGCGGAGTCCACAGAGGTTGCGGAAGCGCAAAGCCTCATGGTCACCGCCTTCTGGCAGGCCATGGTCGGGAAACCCGACGAGGCCAGAGAGCAATGGGCGAGCTTGAGTTCCCAGTCGATTGCGACCTCCGCCCAGTTGGCGATGTTGGCTTCCGCTTTGGAATTCAAGGATAGCCCCAGCGTTCCGGAGCATGCGGGGCGCAAGGATCCTTTGGCGCGTTCCATGCGAATGGTGCTGTTAGAGGCCGCTTCCGAGCATTACGCGAAAGAGGGGCAGCATCCGAAAGCAGCGCGCGCCTTGTCGGAGTTGTTGATGTCCGAAGTGCTTGCACCGTGGGACCCGCATCGCGAGGCCCTGAACGATTGGGCTGCTCGATTGAATGAATCGCAGAGCTTCCACCGTTTGAGTGCGCATAGCGATTGGCCCTCGTTGACGTACACGGTTGCGCGCAACGAAAGTCTGGAGTTGATACGCAAGCGTGTTGTGCGCCAAAAGCCCGGATTGCTCATGTGTACGGGCCTTATCGGCAAAGTGAACTCCGTCGGGCGCTACATTCATCCGGGTGACGTACTGCGCATTCCGACCTCCCCGTGCAACATGCTGGTCGATTTGGACGCGCGCATGGCGTTCTACCGGCACGGATCGGAAATCGTGATGGCGTGGACCGTCGGTATTGGCCGCGAGGGCGCCGCGACACCGGTGGGCACCTTCACGGTGGGGGATAAGCTTAAAGAGCCTGTGTGGACGCGCAGGGGCCAGGAGCCTCTTCCCTTTGGCCATCCCGAAAACCTGCTCGGCGCACGCTGGCTAGGTTGGTATCAGGACGGAGTGAAAACCGATTACGGATTCCACGGCACGAATGACCCCGATGGGGTGGGGGGGCGCGTGTCCAGTGGCTGCATCCGTATGCGCGACGCGGACGTCTCTGTGCTCTTTGAGTTGCTTCCTTCAGGCTGCAAGGTCGTTGTGCAGCCCTAGTAGATTCCACGATTAGGCCCCAGGGCGCGAACCTAGCGCCTTAGACCTTCCAAGACCCCCTTCTGCGAGCTCAGAAGGGGGTCTTTTCATATAAATGGACTCAGAAACCGCCTCAACGCGCGCTGGCTGGGGTGTACTCAGGAGCGGCGCGAGGGTTCGAGTGCATGAGTCAGTGAATCAAGGGTGTGGATGGTGAGTGACTCCAGTGGCCGCATCCACAATGTGCAGGGAGGTCGCTCTGGTATTCCTTGCATGGTTTCCTTCGGGCTACGCGTTCGTTGCGCAGCCCTTGCCAGACCCACGATTCGGCCCCAAAGCGCCAATCCAGCGCCTTAGGCCTGCCGAGGCCCGCCTCTGGGGGCTCAGGAGGAGGTTTTTGCACTTTGAGCGGTCAGAGAACCTGCTCAGTAAGCGTTGGCTGGGCTGCTGTTGGAGCGGCGCGAGGGGCGACTTAGGTCGCCAGGGGGGCAATGACCCTGATTGGATCATGAGTGCCGTGTTTCCAGAGGCGCCACCCTCATGTGCGGCAAAGGTGTGTCGGTCCTACTTGGGCGGCCTCCTTGGGGCTGCAAGGTCGTTGTGCAGCCCTGGTCGGACCCTCGGTTCGAACCCAGCCCTTCAGACCTGCAAAGACCCGCCTCTAACAGCTCAGAGGCGGGATACATCCTCTTGGCCTGCCAGGAAACATTCCCAGCGCGCCCTGGCTGGACAGGTGCTAAAGCGGCGAGAAGGCCATTTACAGGCACCAGGAGGCAGTAATGAGCCCGATGGGGTGGGGGGGGGAGGGAATTGTCTCCAGTAGGCGGATCCGTATGTGAATCAAGGAAGTGTTGGTCCTCTTTGCGCAGTTCCCTCTGGCCAGCGAAGGGAATAAATAGCCCTGGAAGCACTCGATTTTGACCCCAGCGAGCGAACCCGGCGCTGAAGGCCTCCGGTGGCCCCTTGCGCGAGCTCAAAAGGAGGCCATTTAAAGTGCCGGGGTACGAATGCCTAGAACTGCGAGGTTTTATCCGGAACTGTAATGTCCTTGCTTGTAGGCACTTACGGCTCGTCATTGAAATGAATGTTCAATAAGTCGAGGGCCGTCGTTGACCCAGCGGAATCTGCCCCTATTATCCCCCTCAACAACGCAGCGCGAGCAGCAAGGAACGGCCCACAAGGTCGCCTCTGCCGCCCACAGCGACAAGCCGCAACTCGAAAGGGACAGATGTTCCTTTTTATGCGTGGCGAACTCGGC
>JBLFXY010000154.1:0-9526 GCA_047611645.1 Glaciecola sp. | reverse complement strand
GAAGCGAAGAAGCGACCGGCAGGCCTCTCCATCCCCCTCCAACTTCCCCGAACCCCACACATCCCAGGGAAGAAACGCCCAAGGCCAAATCCAACCAACCACCAACTACCCCCGATGCAACGGATCATCAGACCTAAATCGATTCAAAATCGTACCTAGCAACGGAACCCCAGACTCCTTGATAATCCGAACAGCCTTCTGAGCCTGAACCTTCTTAGTAGACCCCGCCCGCACAACCAAAACCACCGCATCCACATACGCAAGCAACGAAAGCACTTCACTATGCTCCGTAATAGGCGGCGCATCAAAAATAACATGCCGCCCCATCTGACTTAGCCCCTCCAACAAAGCCTGCGCACGATCATCAGCAAACTCACCAGGAACCGCAGGCCGCGCAGAACCAGCAGGAAGCCCATACAAGGACGGACTACCAGGAACCTGAAAACGCGATTCAGAAAGCTGCGCGCGCCCCACGAGCATATCGGACAGTCCAGGCATACCGGGCAAACCCAAGTAGGTCGAGAGCGCCGGACGCAACAAATTAGTCTCCACCACGGTCGTCTCCTGACGCAGATTACGCGCCAAGCCCATTCCGCAAGCAGCAGCTAGCACAGTGGTACCAGACCCGCGCTCAGGGGAGGTGAACAGCGTGCGCGTGATCTTGCGACCCGCGTGGGCCGCTGCGACTTGCGTCCAGAGATCTTCCGACAAGGGCTGAACCGCGTCGATGGCTTGCTGCAGCGGGCTCGCTGCGCCTGAAAAGTGAGTGGCCATGGTTGGAGTACTTTTGTTTCGAACTAGGGGTTAGCCCACTTTCACGTGGCCGGGCTTGATGCGACGCAAAGCGCGAGCTTCGGGCACCACGACCAACACATTGATTTCCAGATCCTTCTCCACCGTTTCACGGTAGCGCACGGTGGGATCTACAAGTTGACGTAGAACCGCGAGGAATAGGCCCAAGGCCAATCCTGCAAAGAGTGCCAAGCCCAAAGGCTTCATGCGATTGGGGCCGGTTTTGTTGCGCGGCCGGGTGGCGTCGCTCAAGAGCTGCAGCGCGGAGTAACCCTGGTCCACGAGGGCCTGGTGGTTCTCGCTGGCCTGCAATTGCTTGCTCACGCCCGCGCGCTCGTCCTGCAGAGTCTCCAGTTCGGCCAGTTTTTCTGCGTGTAGCTGACGACACTCCCCCATGCGCAGAATGTGCTCGTTGTTGTCGCGCACATGCTTGCTGAGCTCGTCCAAACTCGACAAAGCTCCAACCAACTCGCTGCGGACTTCGCTGCGACGCTTGATCAGTTCGTTGTGGAAGGGGTTGGGCTTGAGGATGATCGATGACATTTTCACCTCGACCAACTTCTCCATGCCGGCTAGTTCTTCCTCCGCTTCTGTGATGCTGGACTGCATCTGCGTCAGCAAGTTTTTATCCTGCCCGCCTGATGACTTGCGGTCGTTGTAGCGACGCATCAGGTCAAACATGAATTCCTGCTGCAGCTTGTACTTTGGGGATTGCGCCATTTCCGGGGGAACGACTTCCTCGACCATCGGATCCACATCTTCCAACTCTTCGTTGGTCTGTGCGAGGCGACTCTCGAGACCGCGAATATTTACCTGCAAATCGCTGATCGCCAATTTGTCGCCACCGATTTGTTCGAGGTAGGATCTACGCTGGCCTTCGATGTCCTGGTACCCGCAGCTCAATGTGTGCTGCTGGAGTGCATCGTCGGTCTGCTTGATCTTGCCTTTCAGCACGTCCAAGTTCTCGCGCACGGTCTCGCGGAAATCTTCACCGCCGTACTTCGAGGTGTGGAAGGCTTTCAAGGCTCTCAGAATGGCCTGATTCGTTTTCTGAGCACCTTCCTTGGAGTAACCATCGTGCAGCACCTGAATGATCGAAGTGGGCGTGCGCGGCGGAACGTACAACGTTGTGCGAGCCTTCAGGCTCTCCGCGGCTCCGAGAAGAGCCTTCTCAGAAACCACATCGCCTTCAGTGAACCCGCTGTGGGTCATGTCGATCATGGTCTTCTGAAAACCATGCCACAGACGAATCACAATGTTTGCACTGTCATCGCCTTCGGTGGGATCGGGCTTGCCCAGCACGTAGGCCGGACCGAGGTCTTTAGCCACGTCCATGTAGATCTCAATGTCTTCGAGGATCAACAGCTCGTTCGCCATTCCTGGCACGTTGTTGCCCACGTTAGTCCCGTCCACCCCGGCGGCCATCGCCAGGGTTTGGGCCTCGTTCTTGCCCGGACGGTAATCCATCATGCCTTTCGAGCGGTACACATTTGGCATGGACGCCGCTGCCACCAGGCCGGCGACTAAACCGAGCAAGGCGCACAGGGCAATCCAATGCTTAGACCGCCAGGCTCCATAAAGGAGCAAGACTTTGAGATCGAAGGGGGACTTGCCGCCTTCTTCCGAATCCAAATCGTCGTAGAAACTGTCGTCGCTCAAGCTAGCTCTCCATCAAGCAGTTTGGGGGTTTTGGGCCCCCAGGTATCTAATTCGTGAGAATACGGGGAACCGGAATCATACGCCGAATCCAGTTGTCCAGGTTGATGGCCGCTTGATCGATCCGTGTATTGGGAACATAGAGCACGTCGTGCTCTTGCAGGTGAATGGTCTCCGCAGCGCCCCACCACTTGGTGCGACCGTCGATCATCCAACTCAATTGGGTGTTGCTAGCCGGGTCCCAGCGGATCAGCCGGGTCTTGCCGAGCCAGGAGGTGTTCTGAATGTGGCCGCCGGCGAGCGCGATGGCTTGCACAAAGGTCAGCGTACCATCCGGTCCCATCTGCACGGCTCCTGGTTGACCGACCTGACCGATGACGTAGACCTGATCGGGGGCCTGGGCCGCGATGGTCACGGTAAGTTCGGGATAGCCACCCTCGATCACCAAGGCGTAGGCGCTTCGTAATGCCTCATCGAGCTCGCTGGGCAGCATGCCGCCCACTTTCATCGGGTCGAGGGCCTTGAGCGAGACGTTGCCGTCCGCTTGCACGACAACTTCTTGGTCCCAGCTCTCGGGGTTGCTCTGGAAGCGAATGGCGAGGACATCACCCGGCGAAATACGGTCCAGTCCTGAGTAGCGGTAGCTGTTCACTTCCGGGGCAAGACGGTGCAGGGCTTTGCCCTGGGGTCCGGAGCAGGCAGCGAGTGCCAATAAGACGGGAATGCAGAGTTTGATCAGGTTCATACCGATTGTGTCTGGGGTGTGCGAGCGCGGTTTTGGGGGGATGGGTTCCACTTCTCTTTCGAGATTCCCCACCGTGCGCCAAAGCATAACTTTGCGGAGGGGCGCTCTGCGCTCGGCCTTTCCCGCTTCTCCGACGATTTCTCACGGATACGAATAGATTGTTACCGTTTTTGATCAATGCGACCCTGATGGACTCCGAGCAGGGTGCCCTTCGAGTCGATTTCCAACGTTGGAGGTAGGATCAACCTGAACAGATCAAGGAAAGCATCGACCTGCTCACCGGCCTCGTCGTCTTGCACCATCAAGAAAGCGTTTGGGTAGCCCACCCGGGCGGATTCCAGGAGACGCACAGCCGTTTCTCTGGCCTGCGACCCGTCCAAGCTGATGCCCAGAACCTGGTGCCCGTCGCGCCGATGCAACGCATCCAACAGGGGCAGCTCCTCCACGCAAGGCCGACAGTAGCTGGCCCAGAGGTTCAGGTGCAGAATGCCGCCGGGCTCGATCAGGCTGGGATCGAAGACCATGCGTGCCCCATCGGCCCCCTCGACCGTGAACGAAGGCAGGGTCTCTCCGACCGCAATGCGCAGGCCCGCAGGCCACGGATCGGGCAAGGGTTGGGAACGGGCTTCGAACGCCACCGGCTTGCCGGTGCCTTGCTCCAGGAGCCAGCGCGTACCGGGTTTGACCTTGCCGAAGGATTCGCGCTGGCCGTAGGGCCAGGACACCACCAACTCGCCGGAGGTGGCCTCCCCGAAGCCAAATATCAGTTCAGGTGCCTGGCACGAGGCGTAGCCCGCTCCGCGAGTCAGCACTTGGGTGAGATGGCGCGTGCCCACGATCAACTCGACCTTGGCTCCGATCGCTTCGTAGCTGCCCGATGTAGCCAAGAGGCGCACCTTGGTGGCGCGCTCCGGCGCATCGATTTGGTTGCGATACAGGTTGTGGCGTTCGCGTTGGATGTTGTGAACAAACAGGTCCACGTCCAGGTCGTCATCGAAATCCACCGCCAACAAGCCGCGGCCATCCAGGGGGGAGTCCGCCCCGCTCAAACCCGAGTAGGTCTGAAATTTCCCATCGCCCGACCCCAGGAAGAGCTGACTGCGCTCGTTGCCGTTGAACGAAAATCCACGCCGAAACATCTCCACCACCCAAGGGTGCTGGAAGGTCTGATGCTCCTCATCGTGAGTGTGCTCCGCTGCGTCCACCTCCCCTTCCAACCCCATGCTTTGCGCCACAACTTGGCGCCAGAATGCGCTTCATGTGTCGCGAGGAATGTCGCCGGTAACAAAGCCGTTCACGCAATAAATATCCTGATGGCCATCGAGGTCGAAATCGGCCAGGGCCTGTCCCCAAGCCCAACCGGCCCCCCCTGCGCCGCCCGCACCTTCGACCACTTCGAAGGCTCCGGTGCCGTCCCCCAAGAGCATCATATTTCCGCCCGCCATGCGCGCCAAATCCCCCCACGCCACCGTGCGCTCATCGGCATCGAAGCGCTTTAAAATGCGCCGGCCCGTATTGGAAGATGGACAGGTCAAGAAAAGGTCCAACGCGCCATCCTCGTTCAAATCTCCCACGGACACGCCCATGGAATTGCCGCGCAAACTCACGCCGTAGGCTTCGGCTCGGTCATCAAAGACCCCATCGCCGCGGTTGATCCAAAGATGGTTGGAGCCAAAAGTCGTGACCGCATAGAGGTCCTGATCCCCGTCCCCGTCGAAGTCTGCGGCCGTCGCTGCATAGGTCCAACCACGATCCTGCAATCCGGACTGCTTGGTCACATCCTGAAACGTGTTACCAGAAACATTGCGCAACAAGCGATCGGGTTCCCCGTTGGTGGCCTCGTTCCACGAGTCGTTGCGCGTCTGCCCCATGCGCCCATAAGCGCTCACAAACACATCCACGAAGCCATCCCCGTTCGCATCCAGAGCGGTCAGGCCGAAAGCGGCGCACCGAATCTTGTCCAATCCCATGAGCATGGTGGCCTCCATAAACCGACCCTCACCATCGTTCCTGTAGGCGCGTAGGGATTGTCCGCCGCCGTTGCCCAGGCCGCGATTTTCCCAACCCACGTGCCCCACCAAAAGATCCTGATCGCCATCGTTTTCAAAGTCAAAAAAGACCACGCCCGTTCCGCCCATGATCCCGTCCAGCCCCGCTTCCTTCGAAGCCTCCTGAAAGCCACCGCCCTGCTGGCCCAAGTACAGAAAACTGCGCGTAGAGCTGGGAACGAACACGTCCCACAAACCATCCCCATTCACATCCGCGCTGGCGATCCCATTCCAACCATCCGAATCATTGCCGGGTTTTCCGTAGCGCAAGCCTTCGAAGTGCACACCCGCCGCACGCGTCACATCCTCAAACAACAGACGGCCACCGCGCGAGCTGACAACCTCGTGAATTTCCATCTGGGTAATCACCCAACCCGTGCCCTGTTTGCGATCCACACGCGCAACTCCGGCCAGCTCCAACAACTCGCGGCCCTCCGAATCGGACAAGCCGACCATATGAGCCGCCCACTCCACGCGCCCCCACTGGGGGTTCTGGCCTCGTTCAAATTCTGCACCACGCACCTTCCAAACCGAGTCCTCCAAACGTCGCCAGCTGCCAATGCGGGTCTCAAAGGACGCCATGAATGCGGCCCGATCCACCAGAGGCGCCTGGGTCACATCGCCCGTGTGGGATTGTGCGCCCAGGGCCAGGGGCGCGCTCGAAAGTTCGGGCAGGTCGAAGGGGTCGTGCCCGCGAAAGTCATCGTGCAGGAAATTTTGCAGGCCGGCCCAGTCGCGGATGAAAACCTTATCGCCAAAGGTGTTGAAAACGTTTGTCAGGTTCTCGCTCAGCAGCTCGATCTGCTGCGGGACGCGCAATTTGGGCTTCGGCGCTGCGATGTGCAGTTCATTCGAAGGCGGGCCCGCGGGCAGCACTGCGGCCTGCGGGCTCGCGGTCTCCGGGGCCTCTTTTTCGGCACAAGAGGGCATGGCCCAAACCAAGCCCAGCGCGGCGAGGTGGACCCATTTTTTGGTTTTAGACATGGGTATGCGCCGATTCAAGCGGGCAGCAAGGACAGGATGCCGGCCTGCAGCAAACCGATCAAGGCGCCCAGAACTCCTCCCAGGATTTCGATGGATCGCAGCTCCTTTTTTGCCACCAATAGGATCAATTCCTCCAAACGCTCCACGGGGAACTCCGCGACTTTGGATTCGACCAGAGAGTTCACGTCGAGTCCCTGCTCCAGCGCTTGCTCGAGCGCGGTGATCAAGGATTCGCGGTTGTCGAGGATCTTGCGCACCAGGGTTTGACGGATCTCCACCAAACGCTCGGGCGTCAGGAACATGTCCAGCATGCCGGCCATGGGTCCCAGGGACTTTTTAACCCCCTCTAGAACCTCGGGCAGGCGATCCTCCAAAACCTGGTCCAAGAGGCCCTCCAGATCCGCTTTTTCCAGGGCCTCAACCATATCCGCATGGCTGAGCAGGTGGTCCCCCACCACGCCGCCGATCGAGCGCGCGATTTCGGCCTGCCGGCGCCCCACCAACCCCTGGATTCGAAATCCGAGCACGTGGACCGGCTTGATCGGGCGAAAGATCATGCGCACGGCGATCAGGTTCGTGCCGTACCCAATCCATGCGCCGAGCAGGGGGATGAGAATCCAGGCCAGGGGGGAGAGACTCATGCTTCAATTCGCTCGAAATGTACCAGTGGTGGGATGGTTTGCGCCTCTATGCGAGACGCTCGACGTGCATTTCTACCCGTATTGCTCCCGAGGTGCTAGAGATGGAGTGCCATGTTTGATTTTCAAGGTTCAGATCCGGTGGGCTCGCGCGCCTTTTACAATACGAGCGACTCCCCCGTGCAACGCAGCTCAGACAGTCTGCGCATCCACGAGGGTACCATCGTGGGCGTCTTTGGGAATGACGTCTTCGTGGATCTGGGCCCACGCCTCCAAGGCGTGCTCCCGGCCTCCGCTTTCCTAGAACTCCCCCGCGAGGGCGACCTGCACCGATTCACCCTCGGCGGCCGGGAAGAAAGTCTGTGGGCCCTGTCGCTCGTGGGTGATCGCAGCTTGCCGTCCTGGCAGGGTATGCAGGAAGGCCAATGGATCAGCGCCCGCGTGGTGCGCGAACACCAAGGCCACCTGCAACTCAAGATCGATCACCTGCACGCGGTCATGCCCCACACCCACACGGGCAAGACGCCCGGGCAAAGTGTCAAAGGCATGATCGGCAAAACCCTCGTCTGTGAGGTCTTGGAAGTGGATCAAGAGCGCCAACGCGTGGTGCTTTCGCGCAAGCGCGTCATCCAGCAAGAGCGCGAAATGCGGCGCAGGAAAATGACCCTACTCCCCGGGGACGTGACCCGCGGTCGAGTCGTGCGCATCGAAGAATACGGGGTCTTCCTGAAGCTCAAAGGCGGCCGCGACGGACTGCTACACATCTCCGACATCAGCCACGCACGCATCGATCACCCCGAGGACCACCTCTCCATGGGCGACGACCTCGAGGTCAAAGTCCTGCGCATGAACCGCGGCGGCAAGCGCATCTCCCTGGGCCTCAAACAACTCGTCGGCAATCCCTGGCGCAGCTTCGCCAAGCAAAACCCGCCCGGCTCCTACACACAAGGCACCGTCGTCATGCTGCTCGACGCCGGCCTGGTCGTGCGCTTCGAAAACATCGATGCCGGCTGGCAAGGCGACACCGAAGGCTTCATCCCGCGCAGCGAAACCCCCTACGGCCACCGCCGCCTAGGAATTTTCCTACGCCCCGGCCAAACCGTCCCCCTACGCGTCCTAGAAATCCTCCCCGAGGAACAACGCCTGACCCTCTCTATGCTCGACGTCGGCGGCCGCGTCCTCAACCTGCAAGAAACCGAAGCCCAAGCCGAGTGGAAAGCGGCCGCGCGCAAAAACCCTCCCAGCGAAAACACGGACGCCTCCCAACCCGCCCCCCTCGGCACCAGCCTAGCCGCCCAACTGCAAAGCGCCATGCAACGCAACCGGGAGGCGTAGGACCCAAGATCAGGCGCTGCTTTCGGTCTGGGCGCGCTCCGGTAAATCATCGCAGGTATCCGCCGGTCACAGGACAAGAGTCCTTCTTGCGTTATTCTGGCGCGGAGCCCAAGCCGCGAGCCTGGTCCCATTGGAGTTGGAGATCCAGAGCCTTCACCCATTCCTGGATGTACTGCAAATCGATTTCGGCGCCTACGGACAAAACCCCAGCCACATCACGGAGCTGACGCTCTGAACCCGACTTGGCTGACCATTCCAATTTGCTGAGAATCGAATCCTCGCGAGAAGACACAAAGGCCTGCACCCCCATCACCGAACCTAGGCAGCGCCGATCAAACTCCGCCCTACTAAAGGGACGATTCTTGATCACGATGAGATCCGCCTTCCAGCCGGTCGCTTGGTCGATCACATTGAATTGCGAGCGTCTTGCCAGAGCTTCAAAGGCTGACGACGAGTCGACGTAATACTCTTCCACGGGAAGCGCCTGCACAAAGACCCCGAGTGCCGCGGGTTTTGGATCGATCACGAAGTCCACGTCTTGGGTTGTGCGCGGAATGCCGTGGTACGACCTCGCCACCGAACCAGTGAGCATGTAAGGCACATGCGACTCCTCCAGCTTGGCAACAAGCCGTGAAAGAAAATCAACGCCGCCGATCATGGCTTCAATAGGGGCGCATTCGGCCAGGCCCTTTGAAAGAGCTCATCGCCATGAATCAGGCGGAACAAGGCCCAACGGATGTCTGCTTCAGAATATTCAGGGTGGCGGTCACCAATCCCCCCAGCGGAGATGCTGCGCGCCTCTTCGGACATCTGGAATGCAAGTGCGACGCGTTTTTCAGGTCCTAGCCGTTTGTATACCGCGACCTGGGCGGCATGGGCATCGGAACTGGTATCACTTGAGTGCATGCGAGGCATCGTATCAGAGTAGAAAGATCGGGAAACCATCCCCCTGCTAAATCCCCACCAGAAGGCCATGACCCACAAAGTCCGTAGAACGGGGACCTATTGACTCTTCGCCCCCCTTGGCGCCTGCCTCGCCGGCCAACTGCAAAGCGCCATGCAACGCAACCGGGAGGCGTAGGGAGTTCAGGGTCCAAGGCCCAGCCAGTTGTCGGGTCTCGGTGCTTTGGCGAGTATTTCTGAAGTCTTTGCACACGATCCGCGCGTGGTGGGGTTTCCTAGGTGAGGACCCAACACGATGCAAAATGAATTCACCCCGGAAGCCCTGCTAGCCCACTCAGCTTGGATAAGAAAGCTGGTCACCGGGATGGTTCGCGATCCGGGTCGGACCGAGGATGTGCTGCAAGAAACTTGGATAGCGGCCCTGG
>JBLFXY010000153.1:0-9645 GCA_047611645.1 Glaciecola sp. | reverse complement strand
GCTGGTTGGTTCACGCGAAGAAGCGAAGAACGCGAACCAACCGGCCGGCCTCTCCAAGCCCCATCAATCCCCTTGCCCCCAGACGACTCCCGCACCCCACACACACGACACACGACACACGAACCACCCTCCACCTACCCCCTTCCCGGGGCTAGGGATGGCTGAAGCCCAATGGGAACATGATTGGGATTGCCCTAAGCGAAGTCGAGGTCTAGGATCGCACGAGTTATGCGCGTCTTCCTCGGTATCGCAGTTCTCGGATCGCTATTTCTCATGGCGGCCTTCTGGCAAAAAGGCATCACCAGACGCCTGCAGCAGAAGCGTACCTACGAGCAAGGACAGGGCACCATGGAAGGCCGCGCAGAAAGTCGCTGGGCTAATTTGGTACTAGGTCGTCCCAGTGGCGCAGACCCCTTACCCGCGCCTGTGCAGCTAAATCCTGGGCCCGCTCCTTTGATCTTGGATCAAGAGCAACAGCCATGGCCAGAGCCAGAGCCAGACATAGAGCCAGACATTCAGTATGTGGTGCAGCCCGGCGATGTGCTTGGAACGATTTGTGTGGGACGCTACAGCACAGCAAGGGACCGGGTGCTGAAAGCTGTGGCCCAATACAACGACCTCCAAGATCCCGACAATTTGAAGCAGGGCCAGGTGCTTGCGCTACCCGCCTTGGAAGTACTTTTCCCCGGCGGGCTTTAGGGACTGCCCGCCCGATGAAAGTCGGGTGTTGTTACTTAACCTTAAGATGCTTCAGCTCAACGAGCGCTAGCGCGATCTCCGTGCGCGCCATGCCGAGCAGGATGTGCACACGATCCAAGTCTAGCCTGCGGCAAGCGACCTCCAGATCCTTGAGTACACCTGCGCATCGCACCGCGCCAACACTTCCGTTGGAGGAAACAAACTTGTGAGCTGCGCTTGCAAGGCACTCCCAGTGGTCCCCATCAACGGCATGCTTGGCTTCATCCAGGAATTTGGGAACACTCAACTCGTAGGAATCCACCAGGAAACCTACCAGCTCGCGGCCCGCTTCGTCTTCAAGTAGGCCATCCAGCATGATGTGATCGAGGATGTCCCCCCCCGGAGTGTTCGCCGAGTCATCCGTCGCGGGTCGGTCGTCGGTTCCGCAGAGCAACTCAGCAGCGCTGGCGAGCCTTACGGGTTGCGCGGGGTTCAAACTTTCGGGCTTGGTCGAGCTCGCGTCGCCAAGGAACAAGTCGCGCGGGGCCTGCTTGACTTCCTCGACCTCGGGTGCGGGATCCGGCTCGCTGTCGGCTAATTCCTGAACCTCCTGCATGCGACCCGATGCGGTCATACTGCGTTGCAGCCAGCCCTCCATCCAGACCAACATTTCCTTGGGCTGAATCGGCTTGGAGATGTAATCGTCCATCCCGGCTTCGAAGCATCGCTCGCGGTAACCCTGCAGTACATTGGCTGTCATTGCGAGAATCGGGAGGTGCCCACCCCGCACCATTTCCATTCCACGGATACGCTGAGTGGCCTCAAACCCATCCATTTCGGGCATTTGGCAATCCATGAGGATCAAATCGAAGGCTCCGCGTGCGACAGCCTCCACCGCTCGCCAACCGTTGTTGGCAACCTGAACGGAGTAACCGGCCTTGTTCAAGATGAACTGCATCAACTGCTGGTTTGTGGCGTTGTCCTCGACTAGCAGGATGCTCACCCGCTTACGGAACTGGGTGCTGAAGAGCGATAGGCTTTCCACTTGCGTTGACAGGGGTTTCGCCCCGCTGGAAAACTCTGAATTCACGGCCTGGGCCAGGGCGCGCATAAGCTCGGCACGCTTGATCGGTTTGTCCAAGTGAGCGCCGACCAAGTCTTCGTCGTTGGGCGGCAACACCGCTCGCTGGAACGACAGAGACGCAAGCACCAGGTTGATGCGCTTCAAGTTCGGTTGGTTGCGCATGGCGCCAAAGAACGCATCTCGCCCCGGTAGATTGGCATCCAGAATCACCACATCCCAATTCTCTTGTGCAATGCTCTCGAAGCCGCCATAGATCGTCGACTCCAAAGCGACTTGGCACTGCAGCGATTCCAGCTCCTCGACCAACAAGGTCCCTACCGTTTTATTGGTTTCCACCACAAGGACACGCAAGCCTTTTAGGAATTCAGGAATGCTCTCGCCGACTGCGGAGTTGCCAGGCAAGCAGCGCAAGCGCATGTTGGCCCAGAAAACAGATCCCGTCCCCTCCTCGCTTTCCACGCCGAGCCGTCCGTCCATCAAGGACACCAGCTTGTGAGTAATCGCCAATCCCAGTCCCGTGCCGCCATAGCGACGGGTCATAGATGCGTCCACCTGGGCAAACGACTCGAACAGGGTGTGCATTCGGTCTTGGGGGATACCAATACCCGTGTCGCGTACGCGCAAGATCAAATGGCAATGCCCGAGGCCATCCGGCTGCATATCGAGCTCGACAACGACTTCTCCCTCCTCTGTGAACTTCACCGCATTGTTCAGGTAGTTCAAAATGATTTGGCGGATACGGACGGAGTCGCCCATGAGTTGCTCGGGCACGTTGGGCGAAATGCGCATGGCCACGTCGAGGCCCTTGGCATGGGCCGCTTGCACCACCATGATCGTCGCGTCTTCCACAGTCTCACGGGGCGAGAAGGCCACTTCCTCGAGACTCATCTTGCCAGCTTCGATTTTAGAGAAGTCCAGGATGTCGTTGATGATCGCAAGTAGGCCCTTAGCCGATCGCATCACGTTACTCGCCATCGTCTCCTGCTCCGCGTCCAGCCCGGAATCTACCAGCAAGGCCGACATGCCCACCACCGCGTTCATCGGAGTTCGGATCTCGTGGCTCATGTTGGCCAGGAATTCGGACTTTGCGACCAAAGCGGCTTCGGCCAATTCACGGGAGTTGTTCAGTTCGGCATTCACCTGCACCAGCTCGCCGGTTCGGTTTTCCACATCTCGTTCCAAACTCTCCAAGGTTCGAGCCAAGCGACCGTCTCGCTTTTCGATCTCCCACAGAATCAGATTGAAGACATCGGCAAGGCGCTGGGTGTGCTCCCCACCACCCGGTCGAATGCGCTCGCCGTAACTGCCCTGGCTGACCACTTGGTGGGCGAGCCGCACAATGTTCTCAACCGGGCGCATCAGCTGCTTTTGCAAGGAGCTCGCCAAGAGCCAAAGGATCGGCAGTCCGATAAGGAAGAGGCGCAAGGCCACCATCCCCCAGGATTTGCGCAACTGAACCCAACTCTCCGGATTCAGCACCACATGAATCGACCCCTCGCCCCCGTTAAATTGCAGGGCCCGGGTGGCTTCTTCAGGGGCGGATTTTAGTAACTCTTGAATTTCATCTGCGCTCTTCGGCCACTCCGTTCCCTCCACTCCATCCGCTCCCTTCGTCGTCCAACCGTACACCAAACGTCCGTCGGGCGCATAAACCATCAAACCGCCCAAGCGGGGATCTGCCTTCAGCGACAGCCACTTCTGAACAACAGCCTCGGGAAGCTCCGCGTGGCTGTCCATCCGCTCCGGAAGATCAGCCGTTGCCACACCCAGCAAGCCGCTCAAGCCGTGTATGCGGCGGTCCGCCTCGTCCATGTAACTCAACCCGGTCATCATCGAAACCAATAGAAGCATGACGCCACTGGCAGCGATAATAGAACGCACCCCTACCGTGGGCGTTGGTTTCAGGCGGCGCTTGGCCGCTGCAAAAGAGAACTTCAATGGGAATAAGCAGAGTGTCGGGAACTCCGCGACCTTGCAGGCGCCGGCATGGTTCGCGGTATTCCCTTGGAATCGACCAGATCCACGCCCTAACTGAGACACACTTTTTGCTTGTCGCATTGAGCGGTCCCTGGACCTCAAACCGCCCCCCCCCTGGAAAAAAATTCCTATTCCAAGCTCACAAAAAGGTGTCGCTTAGGATTTAAGGCCGGGCTCCCTCAGGCATTGCAAGCCGGCCATGGCTTAGGTCGGACGAAGCGGCTCGAACAGCCCTAAGACCCGACGGACTCGAAGCGCGCTTGGGATCCGGCTTTTTGCTGCAGCATGCCAAGCGAACTATGACTCAGTCGCAGGCGCATGCGCATGGTGGCTTCTTCCTCGAGGCATTCCTCTTCGATGAAGCCTCCCATCGAGCGCACGATAGAAAACGTCTTGCCATCGCTCAGCGGTAGGAAAACATCCACAACGGAGGACTGCTCGTCGAGGGTGCGCACGACAAGATCGGTGAGCCTATCCATGCCCTCGCCGGTCTTGGCAGAAATGTAAACGATGTCCACATCTGTGTGCCCTGTGAGCAAGTGAAGCTGCAGGGGATCCTCAACACGATCGACCTTGTTCATGACGAGCATGCCAGGCTCCAAGTGGGCCGACATGCTTCCGAGCACCTCATCCACCGCAGCCATTTGTGTGGCGGCGTCCGGATGGGACGCGTCGATCACATGCAGCAAAAGGTCGGCTTGCAGGGTTTCTTCCAGAGTTGCGTGGAACGAGGCAACCAGGTGGTGCGGCAGGCGCTGCAAGAAACCCACTGTATCCGAGAGCAATACGACCCGTTTGTCGGGGAGTATCCACTTGCGGGTGCGGGTATCCAAGGTGGCGAAGGGCATGTCCGCTGCGAACTCGTTCGATCCAGTCAGGAGGTTCAATAGCGTGGATTTTCCCGCGTTGGTGTAGCCCACAAGACCCACGGTAAATTGCCCCACGCGGGTAGCGACCTGGCGTTGCTTGCGACGTTCGATGATCCCTAGCTCTGCTTTCAGATCCGTGATGCGCTTGTTCAAAAGGCGCTTGTCGGTTTCGAGCTGGGTTTCACCCGGGCCCCGTGTACCGATGGCTCCTTCGGTACGTTCCAAGTGCGTCCACAGCCGGCGTAGGCGAGGGCGCATATATTCGTTCTGGGCCAACTCGACCTGCAGGCTGGCTTGGCGGGTCTGCGCGCGTCGCGCAAAGATGTCCAAGATCAGCTCGGAGCGGTCGATGACGCGCACGTCCCAGGCCTTCTCCAGGTTGCGACCTTGGGCTGGAGTGAGGTCGTTGTCGACCACTACGGCGTCGGGACAGAATTGATCGATGGCGTCCTTGACCTCCTGCACTTTGCCTTTGCCCATCAACGTGGCAGGGTTCGGTCGATCCCTGCGCTGCAGGATACCTTCCCCCACGACCTCGCCTTCGGCAGCCGCGACCAGGGCACGCACCTCGGACAGCTCGCCTTCGAACTCCTTGGGATGGCCGGGCAAAATAACGCCGCACACCAGGATTCGATCCTTGGATGCGGCCGTGTTTTCACTGGGCTTACTCATTGAGGTTGAGGCTCTGTCGACAGGTACGTTTTATGAATGTCCATGCCGCCGATGCCGGGGCCGCGGAAGCGGGGACGCTGATCCAAGTGAAAAGGTTCGTTTGCATGTAGGTTCGGATAATCCGTGCGCGAATGTACTCCGCGACTTTCTTGACGCTCTAGCGCACCTTGCGTCGCCAGATGAGAGACCGCCATCATGTTGTGCAACTCCCAAACACGCGCGCCTTCCCGGGGCCAGCCGGCAAGTGCTTGCATCCAGAACTGCAGTTGACCGCCCAGCTCCGTGAGATTGGCTGCATCGCGTTGAACACCCATTTGGCGCCACATGGCAGATTTGAGGGAGTAAGTTAGGTCTTCAATGTTCAGATTGAAGCCTTCCGGTAGATTCGGATGGCTGCGCGGGGCAATCGGCGTAAGTGTACGCGGGACGGACCGAACCGCGCTCGCCGCCACTTGTTTACCGGTGCTTTCCCCCAGGACCAGGGCTTCCAGCAGGGAGTTGGAACCCATGCGATTGGCTCCATGAAGACCGGTGGAAGCACACTCGCCCACGGCCCACAGGCCGGGCACATCGGTCCTTCCCGCATTGTCCACTTTGATTCCACCGACCAGATAGTGGGCGCCAGGTCGCACGGGAATCGGGTCCTTCGCGATGTCAATTCCAAAGAACTGACAGTGACGACTGATCGTCGGAAACAATTTGTGCGGGTCCTTCGAAATTCCGGATAGGTCCAGATAAACGCTGGTATCGTCGCTGGCCACCATGCGCTGAAAGATCGCTCGGCTGACCACATCTCGAGGAGCCAACTCGGCCTGCTTGTGGTAATCGGGCATGAAGCGATAACCGCTCTTATCGCGCAGGATACCGCCCGCGCCACGCACGATTTCGCTGATTAGGATGCGTGCGGCGCCTGCAATGTACAAGCAGGTCGGATGGAATTGGTAGAACTCCATGTCTCGCAAGGTTGCGCCTGCACGCAATGCCATGGCGATGCCATCCCCGGTCGCAATGTCGGGGTTGGTAGTCTCCCGGTAGATTTGACCCGCGCCACCCGTGGCTAGTACGACGTGACTGCTGGCGAACACGACTTTCTCCTGACGGTCGCCAAGGCATAGCAAACCTTCCACGTGACCATCCAACTGGGTCAAAACGTCGATGGCAAAGTGATCTTCAAAAAGGTGAACGCGGGGATGGGCCTTCAGTGCATCGGTGATCGCGCGCTGCATCTCAAACCCGGTAGCGTCCCCGTCCGCGTGCACGATCCGGGCGAATGAATGGCCCCCTTCCTTGGACAGATCGAGCTTGCCGTCCGCTCGCTTATCGAATTCCGCGCCGAGTGCCTCGATCTTGCGCAGGGCGTCGGGACCTCCTTCGATGACCTTATGAACCACTTGAGATTCACTCAAACCGCAGCCCACCGCAATCGTGTCCAGCGCGTGCTGTTCGAAAGAGTCCGCCGGGTCGAGCACCGTCGCGATACCGCCCTTGGCCCACTTGGTGTTTCCAACCGTGGCCTCGCCCTTAAGGACCACAGCCACGGAGCTGCCTGCGTCCGCAGCGGCTAGGGCAGCGAATCCTCCTGCGGCCCCTCCACCCACAACGACCACATCAAAGCGGTAGTGCGGGACTTTATGGGGTTCAAAGTCGGTCAAGTAGCGGTACATCAGCCACTGACCCCCCAATTTGAATTCATGTTTCGCCATCGGTGTACCCATCCTACAGCCCCCCAGGAGTGGGTTGAAGGCAATCGCCAAATGACATTGGAAATAAATAACCCCAGGTGAATCCCCAGCTCCCCAAAAAAAGGGAGGCCCTAACAGCGACCTAACCCCATGCGTCTACTGAGTTTGCGAAAGGAGCAGCAACTTCTCACAAGTTTGGGTCCTGTTCGGGTCGGATCCTGCGATAGATTAGGGGCCTGTTAGGTCTTCTAAGTTGGTCTGCCGCAGGGAACCTCCCTCGCTCAGACCCTCCCTCCCTCCCCCCCGCCTCACTGGGGGGGCTGGAGAACGGGGACGCCAAAAGGCCCAATCCCCAACCGTCCAAACAAAAACATCAGCCCACCGATTCCATGAGCACGATCCAACAACGCAAAGTCAAAACCCTGAGTGACCAAGCCGCCGGACGATCGACTCATCGGGCTGACCAGGCCGTAAAAAGCCGCCCCGTGGAATGTACGAGCCACGCTGATATTGACAGCATGACTCACCGCGTAGAAAGCAGTTTAAACAGCAGTGTAAACCGCAGTGTAAACCGCAATACGACCCGCAGTACAACCCGCAACGCCGTGGCAGGGGCCCATGGCACCGACACTTTCCTTTTCGATGATTTGAAGTCCATTGGAAACCCGACAGCAGGGACGCTCATAGTCAATGAGCCCTCCCCTGCAAAAGGGGCTCCTAAGGACCGCAAGCACTCCACATCGAAAAACAAGCGTCGATTGGGGGCGCACACTGGATCTGCCGTGAGAGACAGACATTCCGCCAAGGAACAGGACCTTTTAGGGTCCGAGATTCCTACAGGTTCCAAAGACCTAGGCGGAAAGGGAACCGGCCGTAAGGGCCATCCCTCGGCAATCCAAAGTGCAAGACCCAACGTGGTGACCGCCGAGCTTCCTTTTGCAACCTGTGCAACCAAGGACGACGCCGGGGAGCGCAAGCTCCGTCGCCGTCCGAATGCCGGCCCTTATCGGGCTATGCAAATGGCTCGGCGGTCATCACTCCCCACCCCCCAAACCAGCGGTAACGCACTGCTGGGTTCACCATCTGTATGCAAGGTAAAGAGCAAGGTGGATCAATCAGGAGTCGCGGCTGAAAACCGCGTTGCAAGGGAGTGGAACGAGGCCTTTCGCGCTTCTACCGGTCCGCAAGAGTCTCCGATTGACCCAACCAGCCCGATTAACCCAACCAGCCCCGAGCAAGGCGCCGCCCAGCGCTTATCCCAACTATTGGCCAAACCAGAAGTTGGTGGTTACTTGGTGATGGGAGCCTTGATCGCCTGCACCTTCCTCATCTAGCCTCCAATGACCATGGCAGCACCTCTCACACCCCGCCAACGCGACATCCTGACCTTCTTCCGCGAATACCTGGAGGAACAGGCGATCAGCCCGACCCTCGAAGAAATCGCGGCCCATTTCGGAGTCAACAAAGTCACGATCTTCGGCCACGTTGCAGAGTTGGAGCGCAAGGGCGTCCTTAAACGCGCAGCACCCGGCGTAAGCCGCGGGTTACAGCTCGTCGAAGAAAATACCGCCCCCAAACATGCCGCACCGACCTTCCCTATCCTCGGTACCATCGCAGCGGGCGCGCCGATCGAAGCCATCGAGAATCCCGAGGCTTTAGACTTGGGTGACTTGGTCCCCAGGGGAAGCGAAGTTTTCGCTCTCAAGGTTCAAGGGCAATCCATGATCGAAGACGCCATCGCCGATGGCGATCTGGTCTTGGTGGAAAGCCGCAACCAAGCCAACAACGGAGAAACCGTAGTGGCCGTCCTACCCGACGGAACCACAACCCTGAAGCGCTTCTACAAAGAGACCAAGGGGCGCGGGAAAAACAAGGAGATGAGCATCCGACTCCAACCCGCCAACGCGAGCATGGAACCGATCTACCTGCCCGATGTGGAAATCCGCGGCGTGGTGGTTGCCGTGATTCGCCGAATGTAGTTGCAGCCGTTTCAATCGGACCAACGCCCAAAAAAGTCAGCCCCTCCATCCGCTAACTAGAGCGGCCCTTGCCCCAAGGCAGGCAAAAGTCCGCCCGCTACAAAAGATCAAAAACGATCCCCACCCCGGAGTAGGTCCCTCCCCCTACTCCACCTTGAGGGAGAAAGAGCATCCCCTGCTCTTTCTCCCTCCTTTCATGCACCGAGACAACCCCCACAATTTGTGAGGGAGCAGGATGCAGAGGCCCAAGCCTGGTACCAATCGCACAAACCTGACCGCGGTACGGAGATGCTTACTTACGGGGCAGAAGAATCGAAACCCGCTTGGTTGGTGGAGGGTCTATTTGCCCGTGTGTGTGGGGCACGGGATTCGTCTGGCTGGGAGGGCATGGATGGAGGGCAAGAGAAGCCGACGGGTTAGTTCACGCGAAGAAGCGAAGGACGCGAAAGCTCAGACACTACGTGCACTTAGAATTGTTGGTTTGAAGGAATTCGTATGGTTGCGTGTCGAGGATTAAAAGGGCGCCTCGGTCCGGGGCCAGCGGCCCGTCCATCGGAGGGCACATGTCCTCGAAGGGTTCGTTCAACTCGGAGGGCGTAACAGCAACTACAGCAACTACTGCAACTACTGCAATGGCAATGGCAATGGTAATGGTAATGGTAATGGTAATGGCAATGGTAATGGCAATGGCAACACGGCCACCA
>JBLFXY010000152.1:0-9759 GCA_047611645.1 Glaciecola sp. | reverse complement strand
GGCCTGATTGAGGATACGGCGGACGAAGGTCAATAGCAGCAGGCATGCTGCTACGGTGAGGACATGGGCATAGCGACCCCTGCGCACGTCATACCACTCGTGCAGGATGCGCAGCAGGTGGGGCACGAAGACCAGGGGCCAAAGCGCCATGAAGCGCCAATCCACCCAACTACCGAAGCCCTCGGTGAAGGGTTCGATCCACATTTTCTTTTGGATGATCCACACGGTGTCAAAGTCCGCGGCCCGGAAAAACACGAAGCTGGTAGCCACATAGCTCCAAACAACCCAAATGCGGAATCCACGAATTACGACTTCACGCGCGGACTTCGGTTTATTCGTGCGCACGCCGTTGAAGCCAAAGAGGCGCTCAATTGAGAGTCCCACCCCGTGCCACAATCCCCACACAAAATAGGTCCAAGCCGCTCCGTGCCACAGGCCTCCGAGAAGCATGGTGATCATCAAGTTCACATACACACGCCCTGCGCCCTTGCGGTTGCCCCCTAAGGACACATAGATGTAATCCCAGAGCCATTGGGATAAGGGAATGTTCCAGCGCGTCCAAAACTCTGAAAGGCTCTGGCTGATGTACGGGTAGTTGAAGGTCTTGGGGAAGCGAATCCCCATCAAGAGGGCCAAGCCGATCGCAATACGCGAATAGCCTGCAAAGTCCGCGTAGATCTGAACCCCAAAGCTGGTCACGCCGATCCAGGTTTGCGCCACGCTTGCGGTAGCCGCACCCCCTTCGTCAAACAGCATGTTCACCGGCGTGGCGACGCCGTCAGCCACCACCATCTTCAGGCAAAGGCCCGTGATAATCTGATAGCAACCTTGCTGGATGTGCTCGGGCGCCAGGCGCCGACGCTTCAAGAACTGGGGCAACAGTTCCTTGGCGCGCACGATCGGCCCCGCTACCAACTGCGGAAAGAACGAAACGTAGAGCAGGAAGTCCGTAAAATTCGGAGCCACGTCGATGCGACGCCGATACAAATCGATCGTGTAGGAGAGGGTCTGGAAGGTATAGAACGAAATTCCGACCGGCACGACCCAACTGGCGAAGGTCGGCGTCTCCTGGAATGCGCCCCAATCCTGGAGCCAGGGCGCGAAGATGCGCACCACGAAAGGTGTGTACTTAAAGAACCCCAGCAGTCCCAGGTTCATGACCAAGCTGATCACCAGAAAGATCCGGCGCTTCGTCAGGGACTCTGCAGCAGCCAATCGGCCGCCCACCACGTAGTCCACCGCCGCTGAAAACAGAATCAGGGGCACATATTCGATGCGCCACCAAGCGTAGAAGACCAGGCTCAGCAGAGCCGTCAAAAGCTTGGCTATGCCAAAGGGCGCAAAACGCCAGACCGTCCACGCCACGGCGAAGAACAGCCAGAAAGTAACACTATCGAAACTCATGGAGGGGCCGCGATGGTACCGCAAAGGCCTTCCAGGCCCCACAGCACATTGCTCTAGGGTTGGCCTTTGACTCTCGATTGGGTCGGAGAAGTACCTCGCTGGGAAATCCTACCCCACTCAAAGCCCTTGCCTCGGGTCTTCCAGTCCTCCCGCTGGCTGCCCAGGACTGCCTTGCGAGCGGCGACTCTGATTGCCCCATGGAGCCCCGCCTGCAGTTTGCGGCCACCGATGCAAGCCGGACTGCTAAGCTGAGACCCATGAGCCCCCCCCCGGAACCGACCCAATTCGATACTGGCCTACGCGCGGACCAGCTCTCGCGGGACCGCGGCACGCCCGTCGAAACCCCCTGGGGCATCTTTGCCGTCTACCAAACCCAGGATGGGCTACGTGCCGCCCAAGCTTTCTGCCCGCACCTGGACGGCCCGCTCTTCGAAGGCTCCCAATGTGAGGGGTCCATCACTTGCCCCTGGCATCTTTGGCGCTTCGACCTAACCACCGGAGCCTGCCTGGATTCACCCGAGGATGCGGGTTGTGAAACCCAAATCCAGTGCCTAACCGTAGAGTCCGGACCCGCGGGCACTTTAATGCTGCGTTCACAATCCACCTGACGGGTAGGGCTCGGCGCCCTTCTTGGGTATTATGGGCCACCCTTCAGAGACCTTCCTGCTATGAACACCCTAGACAATATCCTCGACTCCGTCGGCACCACTCCCCTCGTTAAGCTTCAACGCCTAGGCAAAGAAACCGGCTGCGAATTCCTCGTGAAGTGCGAATTCATGAACCCGGGAGGATCGGTCAAAGACCGCATCGCTCACCGCATGGTTCAAGAAGCCGAAAAGAGCGGCCGCATCAAGCCCGGCGACACCCTGATCGAAGCCACGAGTGGCAACACCGGTATAGGTATGGCTATGGCCGCCGCCGTGGGTGGTTACCGCATGGTGATCACCATGCCCGAGAAGATGAGCCACGAGAAGCAAGTGGTTCTGGAGGCCCTAGGCGCCGAGATCATTCGCACGCCCAACGAGGCCGCATGGGACGCGGATGATAGCCACATTGGCGTTGCCAAAGAACTTCAGCGCATCATCCCCAACTCCCACATCCTCAACCAGTACGGCAACGATGACAACCCGCTAGCCCACTACTACGGCACCGGCCAAGAGATCCTCGATCAAACCGACGGCGGCAAGTTCGACTACATGCTGTCCAGCGCGGGCACGGGCGGCACGCTCTCCGGCATCGCCAAGCGCCTTAAGGAAGACGCCCCCAACGTGGAAATCGTCGGCGTGGACCCGGTCGGTTCCATCCTGGCCGGCCCCAGCGAAATCACCCCCTATAAAGTGGAAGGCATTGGCTACGACTTCATCCCCGACGTGCTCGACCTGAACCTGGTCGATCGCTGGATGAAGACCGAGGACCGCGAGTCGTTCCTCGTCGCCCGCCAGCTCATCCGCAAGGAAGGCCTGCTCTGCGGTGGCTCCTCCGGTTCCGCCATGGCCGCCGCCCTGACCCTCGCCAAAGAGGTAGGCCCCGGCAAGCGCATGGTCATCATCCTGCCCGACTCCGTGCGTAACTACATGACCAAGTTCATGGACGCCGGCTGGATGCGCGACAACGGCTTTGTCGAACAACGCTGGGAAGACGACACCTGCGCCGACATCCTGCGCCGCATGCCCAAGCGCGACATCATCACCGCCGGTGGCCCCGACACCGTCGCCGACTCCGTCCTGCGCATGAAAGAAGCCGGCGTCAGTCAGCTACCCGTCGTAGACAACGGTCAACTCGTCGGCATCGTCACCGAGTCCGACCTGCTCGGCTCCATCGTCGAAGGCCGCGCCCAAATGACCACCGCCCTAGCCGAAGTCATGTTCCGCCGCGTCGATACCATCCACCAAGGTGCCTCCGCCCGAAACCTGCTAGCCCAACTAGAAAGCGGCACCGTAGGCATGGTCGTTGACGACGAAGGCCGCCTAACCGGCATCCTCACCAAAATGGACCTAATGGACCACCTAACCGCCTCCGCCGGCGCTTAGTCTAAAACCAACAACAAAGGCCCCGCTCGGAACGCAAGTTCCGAGCGGGGCCTTTTTATTAGACCTTCGCTTCCGTCACTTCATATGGCCCCACCCACCGAGCTTCGTACCCCTTACCGCCTATCGCCGAACCCCTATCCAACAGCCAAGCCTATCCGACCGGCAAGTCAAGGCACTTAACCACGTGACCCATCGTGCATGAGAGCGCCATGGCTAGGGACTGAGGTAGTTCCTCCAAAGGGTGGGCTGCGCCGAACGTGTGGCCAGTGCCCTCGATGATTTGGATCTCGCTACCGGGGATAGCCCTGGCGAGGCGTTCACCACATTCCATTGAAACAGTGTCGTCCATGGCGCCGTGAATGATCAGGGTTGGAGCACTGATGCGGGTGGCGGCTTCGAGGATATTGAGACGCTCCAGGTTCTGGTCCACGTCGTTGACGATATCTATACCGACCCGCATGAGTTGGCCGGTGCGCGTATTGGGGATATCGAGGTAGCCAACCTCGCGCCAGGATTTGATGGTGGCTTCGTCGAAGCGCACCACATCATCGATCGGAGCCCAAGCGATAAGGCCCTGATACTCAAATTCCGCTGCATGCAAGACGGCTATCCCTCCGCCGCGACTGTGGCCCAGCAAGACACCCCGATCAGGATCGAGGGGACCCAAGTCTCCGGCTAAAATGGCCTCGCGCACACGCGCCAAGTCTTCGAGTTGCCTGGAGTAGGTGTCCTTCTCAAAAGCAGCCAGGTCGGAAAAGTCCACCATATCTTCGCCCACGCCAGACCCTGAGCTATTGAAACGCACCGATGCAATCCCGCTCTCATTCAAACCACGGGTCAGCAAAGGGAAAAAGCTCCAATCCATGAAGCCCTTGAACCCGTGCATGCACAGCACCCAGGGCTGAAGTGTCTTGTCCTCGCTATCGCAGGCAACACGCCCACGGATGACCCGGCCGGGTTCGTCGTCGTAGGTCAGTTCGAAAAGGGTTTCGTCCATGGTTCTTAGCAGCAGTCGCCGTTGGGGGCGTTGGGGGCGTTGTGTCCGGGTCGCAGCCCGGTTTCGCCCGGGGTGTGGCCCAGGAAGGGCAGGAATCGTACGGGCTCGCCGGCCTTCCATGAACTCGAAGGTGCCAGATCTATGAGACCGTCGGCAAAAGCGGCCGCGTAAAAGTCCCCGCTGCCATTCCAATCGATCGTACCCACACCGCCATCCTCCAGGCGCGCGGGCAAGAACAAGCGCCGCTTGCCGCGATACTCGTAATCGCGAACCATGGGCATGGCAAAAGTGCGAGGCTTCCAATTCCCCATGAAACGCCCGATGAGTGGCGCTAGGAATAGATGCGCGGTCACCAAAACGCTGACCGGGTTCCCAGGCAGACCAAGGAGAAATGTGCCGTCCTCGTGGCGTGCCATAAACAGCGGTTTACCTGGCTTCATGGCCACGTGATGAAAAAGCGGCTTGAAGCCCAGCTCCTGGGCCATGCCTGGAACGAGATCCCGGGTGCCCATACTGACGCCGCCGACGGTAACGATGATCTCCGAGTCTGCCTGACTCTCCTGCAGCATGCGCCGCAGGGGGTCCTCCTTATCCAAGGCGTGCCGGCGCCCTACCGGGACCGCCAATGCGGAGCACAAGGCTCCAAGCAGGGGGCCGTTGCTATTGCGCACGCTCGCTGGTCCGGATGCTCCGATTTCATCGCCTGTAGTCACCACGCCCACCCTGGGCGGTACGAAACACGGCAGGCTCTCCGCTCCAGCCATCGCGGCCGCAGAAAGCGTCGTCGGTCCCAGCCGACAACCCTCCCCGAGCACATGGTCGCCCCGTTGCGCGTCCTGACCCTGCCAGGCAATGTTCTTTTCGGGCACGAGGGCCGCCGCTTCGATCTGAACCGTGCGATCCCCGTTGTCCGTGCGCTCCACCGGAACCACGGTAAGGCCTTTCGGAGTGGGCGCCCCAGTCATGATTCGAATGGCCTGTCCGGGTTTGATAGAGCCCTGGAAGTCCTGACCTGCGAGCACCGTATCCACGACCTGGAATGTGGTCGTATCCCCATTCAGATGAACCGCATAGCCATCCATGGTCGCGCGGTCGAACGAGGGCTGATCCGCTTCAGTGGCCACGGGCTCGGCCAAAATACGGCCCAAAACCTCCGCTAGCGAAGCGCTCATGGGGACGGATTCCACCCGACTCTGGACGGGTTCGGCATTCAATAGGGCTTGGGCTTCTTCAAAACTAAGCATGGGCAACAGCATACGCATTCCGGGTCGCTTGGGGTGGCAAGAGTCGGTCCCGCTGGACCACACAATGAACCTATTCATACGGAACCCGACCGCTCGATTCGAATCCAGTGAACCCCTTCACAAAGTCCGACCGAGCTAGAACAGTTCCGTCTGGCCCTGGATCCGGGTTACCTGCTGCAGATGCGGATAGGTTGAAACCAAAGTAGCTGGAGCCGCCACGGGCTGCCGCCCTTCCAGTAAATAGCGGAGTTCAAGAGCATTCGCCATGGCCTTGCCTTCAAAGTGGTTGTTCGTGACCACGTAGGTTTGCTCGCTCTCCTTGGAAATGGCGTCGGCCTTGGCTGCCATTTGGCCCACTTCCGGGGGCGGATAGAGGTAGTCGTAGCGCTGATCCCGACCGCTCTTGGCTTGAAACCAGTGGTGCGCGTTGCGTCCATGCAGGCGCAGGTACCCGGTCGGTCCGGTCGGCGGGTGTCGATCGGGCGGATGGTTCCAAGCACTGGGCAGGTCGATATGGGCCAGGGAATAGCCCAAGCCTCGAATAGAGTTCAGAGCGGGTGGTTCAAACCAGGAGTGGTGGCGCACCTCTAGGATCAGGTTTTCGCCTTCAAACAGGGTTCGAATGCGGCTGAGGCGCAATACGCTCTGGGCGCTGTTTATGAACGTGATCGGAAACTGGACCAGGATTCCACCGAGTACCTTCCTGCGCCGCAAAGGGGCGAGAGCCTCGGCAAACCTCTGGTGGGACTCCGCTGCGAGGCCATCATCCCAGGGCTCGTGGGTGAAGCTCTGATGAAGCTTCATGACCAGTCGAAAGTCAGGCCAAGGCTCGAGGTAGCCCGCCCATCGAGAGGTGTGCTTGGCCTGGGGTAGCGCGTAAAAGCTGCTATTGACCTCCATGCACGTGACGAAACGCGCCAAGTACGGCAATGCGTGAAAGCCTCGCGGCTTGTTTCGGGACCAGACCTTGCCCTCCCAGTCGGGATAAGACCAGCCCGCGGGTCCGACACGAATCACCAGTCCGGCTCCGCGCCCACTTCCTTAAACGCGCGTAGCTCCGCATCCAACAGGGCTTGTCGAATGCGTTCACTCCACTCCGCCTGTTCTTCCTCCGTGACCTTACGCGGCACCTGAATCGGTTCCCCAATGTGGCTGACGAGCTTGGCGAAGGGCTTAGGGATGGTATACCGATCCCAGTTGTTCAAGCGCCACGCGCGGTCGACGCCCAACCCCACCGGAATCACCGGAAAGCCGGTGGAACGCGAGATAAGTGCGACAGCGGGGCTCATGAAATGCATCGGCCCCCTGGGACCATCGGGCGTGAAGCAGATCGTGCGTCCAGACTTGAGCGCTCCAACCATCTCGCGCATGGCGCGTGCGCCTCCCCGGCTGGAGGAGCCCTGGATCGTGTCAAAGCCAAAGCCCTTGAGCATATCCCCCATGATTTGCCCATCTCGGCTATGCGAAACGAGAATGCTGGCCTGCATCCCGCGGAACAAGGGAATCAAAGAGAAGCCTCGACCATGCCATATCACCGCCAAGGCCCCAGTTTCTTTGAGCCTTTTGATGTGATCCGGATCATCCGCTGTGATTCGATGCCGCCAAGTCTTGGCATACATGCGAACCACAAGCGGACCCACGTGGCGTACCAGGGGCGCACCAATCGCTCGGGCAATGCGTTTTCTCCTCTTACGCCAGGGGCTGTGGCGCTTCTTGCTCTTGGAGTTTCGTTCTGCTGCGGAGGGTGTTTCGGACACGGTGGTTGAGGGCTTAGGGCCTGATCCTCAAGGCTAAACTACATGGAGGGTCCAATCTAGTGGCCGCGTTGCCAAGCGATTGGGTTCGGTAGGAACAAGCGCGCCCGCCGCCCTTATCGGGATGCGGGCGCGCTTTGTACCACGAGGCGGGTCATTCAACCGCTACTTGGGAGCTTCGGGCTCCACGGGCACGGGCGCATCGACGGAATGCTCGTGTTGGGTTTCTTCCAATGGCTCGATGACGATTTCCAGACCCTCTCCCTCTTCATATTCGCTGACAACTCTCATCGGTATGAAAAAGAAAGCACCTGCAAGCATGCTGCCAGCAATCACACCCGACATTTCAGGTCCGAAGGAGGACGTGCTGTGCATGACCAATCCTCCGGCGACGCGTTCGCGAGAGCGCACGGCGGGCGTAAAGAATTGAGTGAACAGATCAGCCCTGGGCAGCGCTTTCAGATCGACCGGAATCTCATCCGGAATCCCACCAGCAACCATGGGCAAAATGCTCTTTGCTCCCATGTACAGCCTGCCAAGGAACTTCGCCCAATCCGCGTAGGAAAGCTCCACAGTGGTGAAGCCCTCGGTCAAAGCGTTTGAGTTAAAGACTTGATGGGCGGTCACTTCATCGGTCGCCGCTAGGGCGCGCTTAATTTCCGTTTGGGCTCGGGACCTCGAGACAGAGACGAGAATTCGGTCTTCAAATACCACAACGGTGGGTTGCAGCATGACTTCCGGGCCACTGGCGTCCCTAATTTTGAAGGTGTAGAGGCGGTGCCTCCTGTAGGTTTTGCCCTTCGCCTCCACTTCATCGCCTGCTTCAGCGTTGACCACTTGAACTAGTTTTTCCATGCCCGCCATGAAGGCGGACCGGTCCTTGAGGTCGACCCACAGGGAAAGCCCGGGCAAACTTGTTGCGCCAACAGAACTAAAAGGAAGGGACGTAACCCATGTGGCTCCCAGTTGGGCCAAGAGGTCTTCCTCGGGGCGGAAGTCATACTTCAGGCGCCACTCTTCGAAAGGATCCTCATCTAGGTCGGCGAATGCGCTCTTAAGCAAACCCACCAAGAGATCGGTATCTACGCTGATTCCGCTCGCGATCACCGCGTCTTTGTGCACGTAGTCGAGAGTGCTACTGTTGAGTGGCTTGCCTGAGAACAGGCGGTCAAAAGGGCCCAATTCCAAGTCCTCCTGGAAGGACTCGGTGATGAAGACCCCATCCCTTAGTTGCACTCTCCAGTCACCGCCGCGCAGCAACATGTCAAAATCGGGGCCCAGGACGCTCACCAGGAGATCGATCGCGGGCAGGATGTATTCCTTCTCGGGGCATACGCCGTAGAAGGACTCGGCCAAGCGGGATTTGAATTGAAAGACCGTCATTCCTGCGGACGGGTCTTTGAACCGCTTCTGCCCCTCAAGGAATCGCTGACCAGAGGTCACTTTATCTGTGCGCTTCTTGCCCGCCTCAAGGAACAGGATGGGGTCCGCCCCCATCGCGAGCACAATTCGGCGACCATCCTGAAAGACTCCTGCGGGCATTTTCGAACCCGGAACGTTACGGGCAAAAATGTGCCCAACTGGCCGACCTTCGTAAACACCCTCACCCACTACGATCCCGTCTCCCTCGGAACCGTCAGCAACGGCTTGCCCCAGGGCGCCGAATGCCATTCCAGCCGGAACTTCGCTCGTCAAGTCGACAACGACCTGGACTCGAAGGGAGGTTTCAATGCGACTGAACAAGATGTCGTCATTCCAGAATCCGTCATCCTCTAGTCCTTCGAACAGCGCGGCCGGGGGCAGATCCTGCAGGCTGACCGAGAACGAGACCGCCTCGATTTCGCTCAAAACGGGATGCAGCAGACTCCAATAGCCATCGGTGAACAAGTCGAGCTTCCGGTTAATGGCTTTTGCAGGGTCGCTAAATGCGCCCTCTTTCTCCTTGAGGAGCTTTTCCAGAGCCACACGGCACTCCGGGTCGGCAAGAGCCTGTCCGTATGCGGTTCCTTCGTAGGCGCGATAGACTCCCTGCACGTCAGTCATTTCAAAGTAAACCAATGAGTCTGCAGGGTGCAGAACCGAGTGGTCGACAGATTGAGGAGCGGCGAGAGTAAGGGGGAGAAGTAAGGCTAGCATTTCAGATTTCCGTCGAGTTTCGCAGTAAGCAAACATACGAACCATCGGAGGGATATTTGCGTGGCCATCCCGCCGTCCCTGCATTCTTCCGACAATCGCTGAAATTGCCTAGCTTTGATTACCCGCCGCGACTTGTGGCTTTTCAAAGCCAACCCTAGAATGCTGCGCTTGCCTGCGCGGCCCTTTTTTTCTGG
>JBLFXY010000151.1:0-9763 GCA_047611645.1 Glaciecola sp. | reverse complement strand
ACTTGGCGTCAGATGTTTGAAGGCAGCGGCTGGATGGTCTTGCTCTACGGAATTCTGGGCGTTCGACTCCTGATCGCGCGTCGCCCATAGTCCCATCTGTTTGATGAAGGGGATGGAGGGCCCGGGCCACAGTCCCGGGCCCTCCTCTTTCCTTGTTGGCTCTGTAATTGCGAAAGGGGACGCTGATCGCGGTCCGTTGTATGCGGTATCCCGTGGTAGCGATAGGCATGGCCCGTGGGGCAGCGATTGTATGGACTGGCACGTTGCAATCTGGATAGGGGTGAAAAAGTGAGGTTCGTGATACGTTGTTTGCCGTTCACCAACCGATCCCCAACCCGAGACCATGACCGCACGCTACCTTCCCACTCGCCGCGACTTTTTGCGTGGCTCTGCGTCGCTCGTTACCAGCGCTCTATGGTTGCCGTCCATAATGCGCAGCGCGCCTCTGAAAGGGCGGTTGCGATTAGCTAGCATCGGAGTCGGGGGCATGGGGTCAGCGGATCTCGGTCAGTTCCTTGCGCACCCGAACATCGACGTCGTCGCTTTGTGTGATATCGATGCGGGGAATTTGGCCCGGGCGGCGAAGCGTGGGCCGGGCGCTGCAACCTTTGCCGGCTGGCGAGAGATGCTCGATAAAATGGGTGACAGCATCGACGCGGTGAACGTGGCGACGCCCGATCATACGCACGCGGCGGCTTCGATGTCAGCGATTCAAATGGGCAAACACGTCTACTGCCAAAAACCACTGACGCATAACGTGCACGAGGCAAGGCAGCTACGTCTCGCGGCCGCCGAGCACAAAGTCGTAACGCAGATGGGCATCCAGATCCACTCGAGCGCGGCCTATCGCACCGCCGTGAAAATCGTGCGCGACGGGACGCTGGGGAAAATTAAAGAGGTCCATAGTTGGAGCAACAAGAGTTGGGGATACGAGGGCGCCAAACCGGTGACGTCCAAAGTCCCGGGTGGAGTCGATTGGGATAAATGGATCGGTAGCGCGCCGATGCGCCCGTACGCCAAAGGCCACTACCATCCCGGCAACTGGCGCAAGTGGTGTGACTTTGGGTGCGGCACCATGGGCGATATGGGGATTCATATATTAGATCCTGTCGCGAGCGCCATCGGCTTGGGCCTGCCGACTTCGATCGTGTCGGCCAGCAAGCTCGATCCGCCCGCAGATTCACACGCAGCCTCCAACCGAGTGGAGTACACGTTTGCCGGCACGGAGTACGTCGTACCGGGGTTCAAGCTCACTTGGTACGACGGAGGCATGTCGCCGGACGGGACCGACTGGCCCGTCAAGAACCTGCCTGGCCAGGGTTCCATGTTCATTGGCGAGAAGGGATTTATGCTGCTGCCTCACATCGCAGATCCGCAGCTCTTGCCAGCCGCCGACTTCAAGGATTACCCAATCCCGACGCAGGCGGGCGCCAACCACTACCAACTGTGGGCGGACGCGTGCTTGGGCGAGGGCGAGACGACGGCAGGCTTCGATTATGCGGGGCCGCTGACCGAGGTACTACTGCTCGGCGTCATCGCCAACCGTTTCCCCACGCAACGCTTGGAGTTCGACGCGGAAAAGCTGGCGATCACCAACTTTGCCGACGCGGATCGGTTGCTACGCCGTGAGTATCGCGAAGGTTGGGAGGTGTCCGGACTCTAAGCGGAGCTTGCCGGAGGCTTACGCCATGGTTGCCACACGCTGTGCTGGGTATGACCGGTGTGACAACTTCAAAGTATGCTGATATTCTAGGTCGATGCTCGTACTTAGCTTTCTCCTCCTTTTCGAATTCGGCGTCGGCGAGATCCTCCAGGGGTCTCCAGTGCAGCCCAAGGAAGTTACCCCTCGCAATGTCATTGTGATCCTCGCGGATGACATGGGGCTCGCATCCCTGCACGCGGAGCACAAAGCGTCGGGTCTGCCCACCCCCAACTTGGACCGGCTTGCGAGCGAAGGAATGTCCTTCAGCGACGCACATTCCGGTTCAGCCGTGTGCTCGCCATCGCGCTATGGCCTTTTGACGGGACGGTATGCATGGCGGACCCACCTCAAGCGCGGAATCGTTCCGAAGTGGGGGATGCCGTTGATCACCAAGGACCGCATGACGTTGGCCGATGTTGCGAGTCAAACCGGACGCAAAACGGCTTGCATCGGCAAGTGGCATCTCGGGTGGGAATGGCCCAAACGAGGCGGTGGGCTCACTCGGAAACCGCAGGAGATCGATTACTCGCTTCCAATCGGAGGAGGTCCCCTGCAAGCCGGATTCGATGACTACTTCGGCGATGACGTCCCGAACTGGCCGCCCTATGTTTGGATCGAGGACGATCGAGCACTCAACACGCCGAGCGCGACCATGGTGGAGGACGACAGCAATGGAGTACGCGCAGGGCCTATGACGCCCGGTTGGAATTTGGAGTCCGTACTTCCAGAGCTCACTCGGCGCTGCGTCACCTACATCCGAGACCGTGCCGCAGACGAAGAACCATTTCTGTTGTACTACTCAATGACCTCGCCACACACGCCGATCAGTCCGTCGGAATCCTTCCAGGGACAAAGTGGCGTCAGCCCCTACGCCGATTTTTTGTTGGAAACGGATTGGTCGGTCGGACAGCTGCTGCGAGCTCTTGACCAATATGGTCTAGCGGAAGACACCCTCGTTATATTCACTGCGGACAACGGCACATCCCCAAAGGCGAACTTCGCCGAACTCGCGGGAGGCAAAGTCGACTTGCGTGGACAATGGCGTGGGCACAAGTTCGACATTTGGGAGGGCGGGCACCGCGTTCCTTTCTTAGTTCGCTGGCCTGGTGTTGTTTCCCCTGGTAGCCGCTACTCGCAGCCGATCATGCTCACGGATGTGATGGCGACGGTGGCGGACGTGCTCGGAACCGAATTGCCCGAAGGGTCCGCGGAGGACAGCATCAGCCTTGTACCCGTACTGCGTGGAAAGACAGGCAAGGATCCCCTGCACGACGCAATCGTGACACACAGTGGGTCAGGGCGTTTCGCCGTGAGGGTCGGACGCTGGAAGTTGTGCTTCTGTCCAGGTTCTGGTGGATGGTCCGCACCTAGAGACAAGGCCGCGACTCAATCAAATGCCCCCGCGCTGCAGCTATACGATCTAATCGAGGACCCGTCGGAACAAAAGAACCTCGCACGTCACAAGCCGGAGCGCGTCAAGCAACTGACCGAAGTGTTTCGCAAGGTCGTCGAACAATCCCCCAACGACGGCGCCCTTTGGTGGCCCCAACTTCCATGGGCAAAACCAAGCAAAGACTGAACGAGACGCTTGGTCGGCCCATTCGCAGGTAGCTCGCTACGAAGGGCTTTGGAACGGAGAGTTCAGAAACGTAGAACTCCCCATATTTATTTATGGCCTGCTGCGCAACTACCTGCGAGCCAGCGAAACAACCCATCCGGGAACGGTGCAAAGGGCGCAGCTCAGGACCACGCAGGGTCCCAAGGGTAAATCCCAGTGGAACGAGGCCCAGATTCCCAGGGCGGTTCCGAGCACTCCGATGGCGCTCGCCAGCCAGAGGAAATGGGTCAGGGAGCGAGCGAAGGGGCGCGCGGCGATGGGGGGTAATACCAGCAGTCCGAACAGGACTACGGGGCCTACGGTCATGGTGCCGGCGGCGACGCAGGCGGCTACCAGAATGGCGAGGCCCGCTTCGAAGGCTTGCACACGCTTGCCGAGCACCTGCGCGGTTTCGCGGTCGTAGCTCACCAGCAGGAAGTCATTTTGCAGCCACAGCAAGATAAAGAAAGACACCCCGAGCACGCCCGCTAAGGTCTCCAACTCGTGAATGCCCACGGCTAGAATCTCCCCGCGCAAAAGCTCGTGCACGAAGATTTCGCCCATGGGCGAGGCGTGGGCGAAGAGCACGGTGGCAGCGCTGGCGACCACGAATGCGGCGGCCACATGGGCCACCTCCGATCCGGACCTGCGCCCGAGCAGCAACAGCATGCCCAGTCCGCCCAGGGTGAAAGCCGAGGCCCACCCCAAGTGGTAATTCATGGCGGCGTGCGTGTCCTCCAGCGCCGTCGCCAATTCCAAATCGCCTATGCCCACGTGCCGCACCCACCAGGGCATCACAGCAAAGCCACACGCGACTCCGGTGGCCGCCAGTTGGGGAAGGGCGAGTCCATAGAAACTCGTGCGCCGTAGGTACAGGTAGCTGCCGATCCACGGCATCACAAAACCCGCGATGAGCGCTGCGGCGATGGAGAAGCCGAAGAGCTCGAGGATAAGGGACAAATCCACTACTTGTCACCCCGGGAGCTTGTGGGGGCGAAAGCGAGACGGTCGGCTTGCAGTAATTCTTCGGCGGGGCCCACCTGGGCGCGGCCATTGGAGACCCACACGCCGACCGTGGCGGCGTGCCGTAAATCGTGCAAGCGATGGGAGACGATGGCGACAGCCAGGTCCTCATCCTTCGCCAAACGTAGAATCAACTCCATAATGACGCCCGCGGCCAAGGCATCGACGCCCGAGGTCGGCTCATCGAGCATCATGAGTTTGGGTTTCACCATCAGGGCACGCGCCAATAGCACGCGCTGGCGTTGGCCGCCCGACAGGCTGGAATAGGCCTGCTTGCCCACGTCGGGAAGATCCACGCGTTGCAGGCAGGCTTGCGCTAGATCCTTGGCGTCCCGACCGAGACGGCGAAAACCGGAAAGGGTTCCGAAGGCTCCCATCTGGACCACCTCGGCGGCGCTGAGTGGATACAGCTCGTCGAGCACTTCTTTCTGGGGGACGTAGCCGATGGCCTGGGTCCTGCGAGTGACCTGCCCGCTAAGGGGCGGAAGCAATCCGAGCAGTCCACGAAAGAGCGTGGACTTACCCGCACCGTTGGGGCCTGCGATGCCCAGCACTTGCCCGGCTTCCATGGTCAGTTTGTCACCGGAGACCACGCGCACGCCCCGATAGCCAAAACTGAAGTCGCTTGCTTCCAGGATGGAGGTCATGATTGCGTTTGCTTTTTGTCGGTGTCCACGGGCTTTTCAGGGGTGGCCTTGACTTCGGCTTCCATTCCGTAGGGGACTTCAAAGGCCTTGGCCAATGCCACATGCATGGCTTCCATACTTTGCAACCAACTTTGATCGGTGCGCGCCATGGATGCGAGCACCAATTTTTTACCCTTGCCCGCGTCCACGACTCGATCCACTGCGCGGTTGTTGGACCAAGCGGCGGTTAGGATGACCACGCCCGGGTTCTTGCGCGCGGTTTGGATGACTTCGGTTAGATGGCGGGGCGTGGGGGGGACGCCAGGTTTGGGTTCGATGGTCGCGATGACCTTCAGGCCTAGATTGTTCAACAGGTAGGTGAACTCTGTGTGGTAAACGATGACCTTGCGGCCTTGCAGAGCGCTCGCTAGTTTCGCCCAGCGCGCTTCGGCCTTCAGGCTCTGGCTTTCGAAAGCCTTGAAGCGACGCTCGAAATCAGCCTTCTTTTCAGGGCGCATGCGGGTGAGCGTATCGCGAATGATCGCAGCCATGTGACGACCCGCATTGTGGGCCAGGTTCACGTGTGGATTGCCCTCGGGGTGCAGGTCAGCGCCCTCCCTGCGCGACAGGCTGGCGGGCACATTCAGTACGGCCAAGCCTTGGCTCAGTGTAACCAGACCCGGCTGTCCCGCTTGAATCTTGCGATTGCGCGATGTCTTGATCAGACCCGGGACCCAAGCGTGTTCCAGGGATAGACCTACTTGGAAGAATAAATCACAGCGGCTGGTCATCACCACGTGGCTGGGTTTGAGGCGCACCGCGTGCACGTTTTCGGTGCCCTTGCAGATGGCCTTGACCTGGACTTGATCACCACCGATGGTCGCGACCAGGCCCGCGATGTCGGGCAGGGTTGTGACGGCTTTGAGGGGGTCCTGCGCGCGAGTGGGCGAGCCCAGTGCGCTCGCACTTAAAACCAACGGAAGCAATACGAAGGCGGCAACAACAATGAGTGCGTGTTTCATGATTACCAATTCACTCCGTGTGCATGACTGCCAAAGAAGTTTGTGAACTGCACCAAGAAGGCGGTGGAGTCATCCCCGTCGTCCAGGTCGGTTTGCGTGATGCCAAAGCGCAGGCGTGAGTATTCGGTGAGGTGGCGCGTATAGTATGCCGTGATCTCCGACTGCTGGGGGGAACCGGCTTCCGCGTGTTCGAAAGTACTGTAGAGCAGGCCCACACTGTGATTGAGGTCGAGTCCGTGGTCCAGCCAGAGATAGTAGCCATCGCGGTCGTCGTCGAGCACGTCGAGCGTATCGTCGGCAAAGTTGAGCGGCGTGCCGCCGTCGTTGACCTCGGCGCTGATGTCACCCGTCATAGCCAGGTATTCGCCGCCCACGGTCCAGGTCTTGACGCCCGTGTCATCGCTCCAGCCATAGGTCATGTCCACACCCAGCACGTGGTTGGACATGCCATCCAGCGCCAGTTCCGTGCCATCTTCCAGATCCGCGTCGAAAGAAAACTCGGGCAGACCGCGCATGGACAAACCCCATTGCATGACGCCGTTCTCCCCCGCGTCGTGGAATCCGGTGAGGCGAGCCGAATACGAGAGCTCCTCCGCATCCTTGTAATCGCCTACCACTTGGCTGACTTCGGTTTCCCCGCCTTCGTCCCCGTGGGAATGGCCCTGGACGAGCGAATCGAACAAACCGACCGAGAACCGGATGGCACCTGAATCTCCTGCGGCAAACCAGTTGCCGTATTGCAATCCGCTACCACCCAGTTCCTCGCCCAAGTAAGCGCTCAGGACCGCCGGCCGCTGGAAGGTGGGCAAGTCGTGGGTATGGGCCTGCATTTGCTTGCCGAAGTCCACGAAGAAGCGACCCGCTCGCAGGGTGGAGTGCCCGCCCAATCCTTCGTAGATCACGGCGGCTTCCTCCACCACGATGGCGTCCTCTTCGCTGCCAACCAGCACGCCGTAGGCCCAGGTATTGGGATCGATCCAGGTGTTGATCGTGCCCTCGAAGGTGCGCAGGGAGAGGTCGAAACCATCCTCGCTACTGCCGTCGGCCGATCGGTAGGTCAGTAGGCTGTCGATCACTCCGCCAAGGGCGGGATTGAACTCCGAAGAGAAGCGGTCGGTTTGGCCGGTGGAACCCGACTTGGGCATACCGGGGGTGGAGAAGACGGGGCCTTGGCACAGCACGGGGCTGGCCAGGGCGAGGAAGGAGAGGGTCTTGATCGCTATTTTCATGACGGGGTGGGTGCTTGTTGATAACCGGGTCTCATTAGAGTCGGTTATTGAAAATGAGTTGTCAATAGACAAAAGCCTGGTTATCCTCGGGTCATGCAGCGATCTACAAAGCAGAGAAGGGCCATTCAGGAGACTCTGCGCTCCTGCGCACGTCCGCTCAGCCCCAAAGAGATCGTGGATTCAGCCCAGGAGAAGGGGGAGACCCTCAGTCTTACCACCGTGTATCGGTGCCTTAAAACCCTGGTGGAAAAAGGCGAATTGGCATCCGTCGACATTCCGGGCCAGCCCGCGCGCTACGAAGCCGCGGGGTTGGCGCATCATCACCACTTCCACTGCAGCACTTGCGACCGCCTCTTCGACATCCCAGGCTGTCCCACGGACGTGCATTCCATGGCTCCCCCGGGTTTTGTCGCGACGCACCACGAGCTGATCCTAAGGGGGCAGTGCCCCAGTTGCTTGTAGTGCGCTAACTCGCTCGGTCTTTGGCTGAAAAACGCTATGATGGCAGCATGACTAGCACCGAGCGGCAGACGATCGTTTTCGATATAGAGGTGGCGGGATTCCTGTGGGACGAAGTGGATGAAACCACGCGTGGCTATTTGGTCGAGCGCGAGCGGGATCCCAAGCGGCGCGATGCGGTTCCCGAACGCCTGGCTTTGTACCCGGGCCTGGGCAAAGTCATCGCCATTGGCCTCTGGTTGGTGGAGCAGGATCGAGGCCTGATTCTGTTGGAGGGCGAGCCCACCGAGGAGCACGTTTGGGAGAAGGTGGGGGACTCGAAGATCTTCCGCGGTAGCGAGGAGCAAATCCTGAAGCGCTTTTGGGAGGTCGTTGGGGCACGCGATTCCACGGGCCGCAGCTCACGCCTGGTCACGTTCAACGGTCGCGGCTACGACGGTCCCGTGTTGATGGTGCGCTCCGCGCAATTGGGATTGGCGCCCAGTCGTCAGTTGGTGCCGTACCGCTACGACCTGGCAGACCATTGCGATCTATTCGATGTGCTGACCTTCCAAGGCGCGACGCGCGATCGCTACTCCCTGGATTATTGGTGTCGTCGCTTCGATGTGCAAAGCCCCAAGGGATCGATCGATGGCAGCCAGGTGGGCCGCGCCTACCGCGAAGGTCGCATCGAAGACATCGGGGAGTATTGCCTGCGCGATGTGCGCGCCACGGGCGAGCTGTATTCGAAGCTAGCGGACACTCTATTGCCCTTGTTCAAGGGCGGAAGTTAATGGGTGGTTTGGAGCTCACCTGCCAAATCGCTACGCTTTCCCAGCTCACGGCAGCGGACATGCTCGATCTACTCGAGCTACGCGCGCGGGTCTTCGTGGTCGAGCAGAAGTGCGTTTACCAGGACCCTGGTGACGAGGACCGCTTTCCCGAAACCCGGCACATCCTGTTGCGTGCGCCCTCGGGCAAACTGGCCGCCTACGTGCGCTTGCTTGCGCCTGGCGCCGAAGGCCCGGAAACCCTCATCTGCCGGGTGGTCAGCGATCCCGACCTGCGTGGACAAGGCTTGGGCCGCGAGGTCATGCGCCAAGCCCTCGATCAAATCGCCACGCTCTGGCCGGATCAAGGCATCCGCCTGCACGCGCAAACCTATTTGGACGTCTTCTACAGAGGCTACGGCTTCGAGCCCTTTGGCGACGTTTACCAGCTCGATGGCCTCGACCATATCGAAATGGTGCGCGCCCGCTAGCCAGTGGCTGATCGCCTGCTCTCCCATCCTTGTTTCATCATCATGCGAAAAAGTCGAATTTCAATCTGTGCCCTGACCTTGTTCCTTGTGGCATGTCGTGCGGTCGAATCACAGGCACCCAAACAGGACACCGAGCGGCCGAACATCGTGATCATATTCACGGATGATCAGGGTTGGGCCGACATCGGAACCCAGGGGGCCACGGGTTTTGAAACGCCCCATTTGGATCGCCTGGCAGCCGAGGGCACACGCTTTTCGAGCTTCTATGTGGCGCAGCCCGTTTGCTCGGCTTCGCGCCTTGCATTGTTGACCGGCTGCTATCCCAACCGCCTTGGTATGCACGGTGCGATCGGCCCTCGCAACACCCACGGTATCCACGCTGAAGAGACGACGATCGCCGAGCTCTGCAAAGCGCGTGGCTACGCCACCGGCATGTTCGGCAAGTGGCACCTGGGATACCAAGAGCAGTTTCTGCCCGCCAACCATGGGTTCGACGAGTCCAATGGCATTCCCTACTCGAACGACATGTGGCCTTGGCACCCCGCCTATGCGCACTTCTCGGATCCCGTCAAGAAACGCAAGGAAGGCTATCCGGACATCTTCACCTTCGAGGGCACCGAGATTTCCGATCCTGTAGTGACGGCGGAGGATCAGATGCAGTTCACCACGAAGTTCGGGGATCGCGCCGCGGACTTTGTTCGATCGCATGCGGATGAACCGTTCTTCTTGTACCTGGCGCACCCCATGCCGCATGTGCCGCTCTTTACGGCTGAAGCCTCGGTCGGTCGCAGCGAGCAAGGTGCCTATGGGGATGTGATCGAGGAGGTCGACGACTCGGTCGGCAAGGTGCTCGCCGCCTTGGATG
>JBLFXY010000150.1:0-9833 GCA_047611645.1 Glaciecola sp. | reverse complement strand
TGCGGTATAGCGAACCTCGCTCCACTCGATGTGGGCGAGATCCGCGGCTAATGAATCCACGAAGTCCGCATAATTGCTGATCAAATCCGGCAAGACTGAAGCGGGCGGATTCGTAAGAACCAAGGGTAGGAAACCTCCGATTTCGACGCTTCCCAAGTCCGGGTGCTGGAAAGGGGTCCAATTCTGAAAGTGGCCCGATCCATAGGTTGCGTCCGCCCATGCGAGCAATTTCTCTTCCTCTGTAGCTTCTTTCGGCAGAGGCTTTCCAGCTGCCGTCTTGGAATCCAAGGGCGGGCTCCAAACAGCCGATTCAAGGACGATTGCGCCCCTTTGGTAGTATGCCCAATCGGCAAAATTACCGGCGCCGTGCTCGGAGCTGCGCGGCGCGGTCCATGATCGCTTGGTTTCCTTTTCAGAAGCATCAGCCTCTCCCTCTACGCCATCTTGAATGTCAGCCCCTGCTTGCAGCGCACCATCGAGCGGGCCCATTGCTGCGGGCGCGTCGGATTCTTCTGCGACTTCCTCGCCCTTGGTTTCCTTGGGCTCCACCGGCTTGAGTCTTGCACCAAGGAAGGCGATCAAACTGGAGTCTGCTTTCATAGGCTCTGTGGAATTGGGCTTCACCTTGTCATCACCCTTCGGGGTTTTGGCCAAGTTGTCTTCATCATCCAAGACCAGGACGCATGCGACCCGCGGATGGGCGATTAGAAAGTCAACAATGGCCCGACTCTCGGACTCGCTCAACGGATAAGGCCCGGCCTCCGGAGCGTACTGCTTCCAGCGATGTGCAAAGTTTGAGTCCACCGCAATTCCACCCGGTCCATCTTCAGTGAATGCCCGGTCCCCGTCGGCGTCCAAACCCTCACGGCGCAGATGAAAAGCCCCGGCATGCTCGCGAACGTCCTTCGCTTTCACCGAACAGCGCGAATCGGATTCCGAAGCGTGCCACTCGCCAGTACTGGAAGGCACACGCAACCAAAGCGTTTTGCCGTCGCCATCCAAATCTGCCGGACCGTCCTCATCGATACGGCCATCCCGATCGTCGTCCACAGCCGCACCGCGCCAGGGGAGCCCACCGGCCAAAGCGTTAGTCGCCCCGTCCGGGTTGGCCACGGCCAGCACGTGTACCGTCGCCACATCGAGCAATGGCGAACCATCCACCGCCATGCGGCGAATCACGCCCATGGCCACTTCGCTGGCCACGGGTCGATCCCCTTCCAAATTGGCCACGATCAGAACCTCCGGCCGGTCAGGGACCTGAGAGTCTCCCACCAGGGTTGCCATGAGTAAGGGCTGCCCTGTAGCGGCCTTACCGATGACCTGCAAGGTCATGCGGGATGACTTAGCGGCAAGAGCCTCAAGCTCCCGGGCCATTTGATGGGGGTTTGCGTAGCCCATAGGGGGAAGGTTCTGGAACTTAGGTCCAGAGCCGCCATCGGCAGGTTCTTGCCAGGCAGGCGCAGCAGTGACGCCCTCACCCAAGCCCGCAAAGCACGCCAAAGCGCACAGCGTTCGAATCGAGTTGTACATCCACGGATTCTATCCGGGCGGGCTGCGTTGCCCAGGAATCGCCGAAATGCCCCACTAGGCCCCAAGCAGCCCCATGCGCCAGCCGTTACTGGGAATAGGAACGCAGAAGGCCCCTTGGGCGTCCAATACCCCAACTTTCAACCCATTTTCGTCGATAAACGAAGTGCGTATCCTGGCTTTCCCTCAACCTGTCAAGGCGCGCCTGCGTTGTAGTTTTACGCGCCTTTCGCACGCAACGATCCGAATTCTGGCCCCTCGCCAAGATCCTCCATGAGCATTACGAGCCAAACCCATCGTCTTTTTACAGCAACTCTCCCGCTGGGATCCCGATGGCTGCCCTTGCTGCCCTTGCTGGCAATCGTGGCCATCGTGGTTTGTGGTGGCTGGCTGACCACAGGCATGGCCCAGGACAAGGCCCCGACTCGGGCCTCCTTGCCCGCCCCGCCTGAGGATGTGCGGCAGGCCATGACCGGCGGCGATACGGCACAAGCCATCGAGCTGCTGGATGCGCTCCTTGTTGCGAAGTCAGAGTCCGCCGACCTGTGGGCGTTCTACCGTGGGGTGGCCTACCAGAACGCAGGAAGCTGGTCCGAAGCCGAAGCCGCGTTCATGGAATTCCCCGGCGCCTACCCCGATAGCCCGTGGATCCTACAGGCCACCTACCGGCGCGCTGCGATCGCCCAGAAGACCCGCGACTTTCAACGCGCCGAAGTGATCTACCGGGATGCGGCCGCACGCCTGCTCTCCGAAGGTCGGCAAGCGGAGCTCGCTGGAATCTACAACGGATTGGCCGACCTTATGGCCGCTCCCCGAAACCCTACGGATCCGCAATCCCCTCAGCCCCGTCACGCGCAAGCAGCCGAACTCTACTCCAAGGCCTATGCGCTGCACGCCACCACCGATGTGCGCGCCCACGCCGCTTTTGCCATGGGCCGCAGCTTTCAAGCCCTGAACAACCATGCGCAAGCTACCGTTCACTTCGCGGCCTTCTTGGAATTGGTGCCTGACGAGACGAATCACAAACACTGGGAAGCTCGCTTAGCCCACGCCCACTCGACCGGTCTCGGGTACTCCGCGCGGCTGCAGCGCCGGGCCCTGCAAGATTTGCTACGAGCAGGTTCCAATCAAATCCAGAGCGACGGCCTCGATGCAGAGCTGGCTCAGACCATTCAACGTGCCATGGCCCAGGCCCAACACCGTATGGGTGACTCCTGGTTGACCTCTAGCCGTATCCCCTTGGCAATTTCCGCTTGGGAAAAGACCTTAGAGCTCTATCCGGACTATTTTGAGGCTCCCACGGTCGCCATCTCTATCGCGCGTCACACGTCCGGCGAAGAGCAACTATTGGCATGGGACCGCGTGCTTCAAACGAAACTCAATGAAGAGACACTCGCACAGCTCAGTCCGGAGGATCGTGAAACACAAAGGGCAAGTCACGAACTGCGTTTGCGCGCTTCTCTTTTCGCCAAGGCCCAAGCTCTCGATAACCGAGGCCGCTTCGCTGATGCCATCCGCGTATTTAGCGAGTACACGCGTCGCTATCCCGACGGAGTCAACTGGTCCGAGGCGCAACAGAGCATCCTGAATGCGGAGCTCTCAATTGCCAAGCAAGCGCGCAAAGAGGGCCGCTTCGCTGATGCACGCGAGGGATACCAGCAGTACCTCAGCCGCCACCCGCTCGACAAAGCAGTCGCGCGCATCCAGCTGGCGATAGGTACAACCTACATCGAGGAAGCTAAGGAAGGGGAAAGCGCTGCCGACTCCAAAACCCTATTCCGCAAGGCCATTGCGCAATGGGAATTGTGCGCGGCGAGCAACGGCACCAATGAAACTTCTAGCAAGGCTTTGTTCCGAATCGCGGACACATTTGAGAATGAACTGTTGGACGCAGGAGCCGCGGTCAAGGCCTACCGTAACGTCACGTTCGGCACCCACGTAGTGCAAGCTCGCAACCGCCTCGAAGAGATGGTTCGAACCAGCCTTTCCATCAAAACAGAACGCACCGCGCGTTCGAACGAGCCCGTGCGCATCAAGGTGCAGACACGCAACATCGAAAACCTCGAGGTGCACGTACACGCACTCGATTTAGAGTCTTACTTCCGCAAGCATCTCACCCATGCCAAAGTCGAAGACCTTGACCTGGATCTGATCGCTCCCGAGCAACGGTTCGATCATCCCATTCAGGACTACTCACAGTACTCCCCTATGGAATTCCAATTGGATGTTCCTGTGTTAGGCCCAGGCGTTTGGGTCGTCTCCGTGATAGGTGGAGAAAAGCGTGCGACAACATTGGTGTTGAGCTCCGACCTGGACCTGATCGTCAAGGCCACCCACCAGGACGTTTTTGTCTTCGTGCAGGACATGCTGAAAGGCACGCCCGCGGGCGGAGTCGAGGTTTTGATCTCGGTAGAATCCGATGGCAGCCCTAAAATTGTTTCGGTCACCACCGGCCCCGATGGAGTGGCTACCTGGACACCCAAGGCCCCCCACAAATCCAACCAGAACCTGCACGCGCTGGCCCTGTCTAACGGAAACGTGGCTTCCACAGCCTTCGACAACCACAATCTCAAAACCGGCCAAAGGCTAGCACCCAAGAGTGTGATTTACTCCGAACGGCCCGCTTACAGACCCGGTGAAACCGTGCACTGGCGCGCCATCGCCCTCAAGGCGAACGATGGCCAATGGGACGCAGCACAAGACACAGTAGCTCAGATAGAACTCACGGGTCCCGGTGGCCGAATCTATCGCAAGCATGTCACTGCACTGAGTGCACGCGGTTCCGTGCATGGGAGCTTCCCCCTGCCTGAGGATACGCAAGTCGGCAGGTGGAGTTTGCGATTCTCCGGCAAGGACCTTGAAACAACCCAGTGCCGATTCGAAGTGGAGAGTTTCCGCATGCCCCTGGCAGAAGTCATCCTAACAGCTGACAAAAACTTCGCGTGGCGCGGAAATCAAGTGACCATCACAGCGCAGGCACGAACGACCTACGGTGCTCCGCTGGCCAACACCTTGCTTATCTGGCGCATACCCGGACACGGTCAACAAGAAGTTCGCACCGACGCAACCGGCACAGCCGAATACGTTTTGGAAACCCAAGAATACGGCGAAGCTCAAATCTTGACGGTGGGCGCAAGCCTTCCCACGGAAAACGTGCACGGTGCAGCGCGAGTGCAGCTGGCAGTTTCCGGCTTTGGCGCCTCGGTCAAGCTCGAGCGTGAATTGGAACTAGCGGGCACCACGTTCCCGGTAACGGTCACCACCACGGCTCCCGATGGAAACCCCGTTGGGCGCACGCTGACCCTTAAAGTTAAGCGTAACTCCAGCCCTGCCGAGGGCCGCTGGAAAGAAGAAATTCTGCTCGAAAAAGAGGTCCGGACGGATGCCACTACCGGCAAGGTCGCAGTCCCCATAGAAATATCACAAGGCGGGCAGGTCATGATCACCGTTCAAGGTCGGGATCAATTCGGTCAACGCATCGAAGCCAGCACAAGTCTAAAAGTATCCGGAACGGATGACGTCACTAAGCTCCGATTACTGACACACAACACGTCCTTGGACTTGGGTCAACTGGGCCGCATACAAGCTATCAATCGTGCAGGTTCCGGCCTGGCGCTCATGACCCTGGAAACAGACCACGTGGTTGAATATAGATTGGTGCACCTCAAGCAGGGCAGCAACGAATTCCAATTCCAGACCCAGGGGCTGCATGTCCCTTCCTTGAACGTGGCCTTGGCTTTCATGGATGGTCATAGTTTTCACGAGTCCAGTGCGCGCTTCTTTGTTCGGGCAAGACTGAACCTCGAAGTACTGCCCGCCGCGGTTTCGACCGCCCCCGGCAGCTCCACTCGTATCACGATCCGCGCAACGGACGGTTCGGGCCAACCGGTGCAAGGGGAGTTCTCGCTAGCCGCTGTGGAGGAATCTCTCTTCCAACTGTATCCAGCCCGCAACCTTGACCTTTCCAAGCACTTCACCCATCCGATTCGAGCCTTCCCCAATATTTCGACCCGCTCGACCTGTGAGTTTTCCTACACCGGAGCAACACAGGCTATCGCGCAGGGCTTGCTCGAAGAAGCCAAGCGCGTGGAACGTGACCAGAATTGGAAGCGAGCTCGCAAGCAACTACTCACGAGTCCTAGTGCTGCGGGCCCCGGCGGCGACGACTGGATGCTCGGCGAAGAGATGGTCCAGGAAGAGGCCGAGGAAATGGATGGTTTTAACAACAAGATCGGCATCGGTGGCGGCGCTGGTGGCAGCTTTGGCGGTCGCTTTGGCGGAAGGCGCAGCCTAACCGCACGCGGTGGTGGCCGTTCCGATGACGGCCCCATGGGGCCTCCTGAATCGCCCACGGCGCTGTGGCTCGCGCAGGTCACCACGGACGCCAACGGCGTAGGCGTTGTGGACGCTGTTTGGCCCGATCGCTCTACACGCTGGCGCTTGACCGCCCATGGCATAGCCGACGGCAATCGCTTTGGAAGCGGGACCTCCCACGTCACAACCCAGAGTGATTTCTTTGTCGAACTAATCGCTCCTCCGCTCCTGGTCGCCGGAGATCGACCGCAGATGCGCGTCCAAATCCATGACTCCGCCATGCAGGTCGGCACCGCAAACATAGAGCTTCAAGTTCTCACTTTGGCTGGGCCCACCATCCTCAAAGCAGAAGTACAACTTGGTGTCAGCGCCATTATCGAACACACCTTCCCGCTGCTCGCCCAGCTCGCAGGCCCCCAAGACATGCAGGTGACCGTTGTCGCCACTACCAATCGCAACTCCATACAATTACAAGCCGTCAGTACTCGCGAAATCCACGTGCAACCTAAAGGGTGGCAGCAGGTCATGAGCCGAAGTGGAACTCTCGGAGACCAGATCCAACTCAACATGGACCTGCCTGGAACGGGCCGCACCCTGGAATTGCACTTTGGAGTCACCCTAGAAGATGACTTGATTCGTCAAGCCTTGGGTCTGGCTCAATTCCCATCCACTTGCCGTTGGAATGGTGGACATGTGCAGCAAGCTTCCGACCTCATGGCCGCAAGCGCTGTATTCGCTGCCATGCAAGGTCAGTCAGGACACCCGGCTTTTACCGATTTGCAGAATCGCATTGAAGGTTTGGTCGCCTCGCTATCGGCAGGACAACTGCCCAGCGGTGGATGGCCCTGGAATCGACAGGATAGGGAAGCCGATGCGCACAGCACCGCCCACGTGACCTTAGCCCTTTCCCAAGCCGCCAATTTGGGCTTCCCCATGGATTCCGACGGAAGGGAACGATTGGCCCGTCAGCTCAATTCATTTGTGCAAGTTGCCGTCGCCACCGATTTCGAAGTGCGCACTCACTTACAGCATGCTCTGTCTTCCATGGGAAGTGAAGACTTCGCAGCCCTGAACCGCCTCTATCGGTCGCGCGCACAAATGTCGACAGCCAGCAAGGCTCACTTAGCCCTTGCCCTCGCAGCAGCCAAACGAGCGCCCATGGCCTCCGAAATTGTCTCGGAATTGGAGAGCGCCCCCATGCAATTCGAAGCACAAACTTTCTGGAAGCCTGCGTACAAAGCTTCGTGGGTAACTTCGAAAGTCGAAACTACGGCGCTCGTGGCTCTTGCCATGCATGCCGCAAAACGTCCGGCCGGTGAATCGAAAGCCGCGTGTAAGTTCCTAACAACCCAGCGCCCGTGGCCCACGCCCCGCATGCGAGGCTATGCCATCCAAGCCCTTGCCCAGCAGGGCCTGCAAAAGCTCCCAGGCCAAGCAAACGGGTTCGTATCCGTGCATGTCGCCGGCCAGGAACCTACCCGCGTGGCTTTGACCTCCCAGCCCAACCACCGGCACAGCATGTTGCGCTTTGATTTACCCGATGCGGTGGCTGGAAGTCGAAAAACCAAGGTCTCCATCGACCTCGGGCTGTCGGGGAACATACTGCCGCAGTACACGGCGATCCTAAAAGGCCATGTGCAAGAGCCGCCTGTGCAAAAGGCTACCCCCTTCACTGTGCATTCTCGACTATTCCTAGCCAGCCCCGCGCGATACGAAGGGCAACTGATGCCCGCAGGCTTCAACACCGTTGTTGAAGAGCAACGCTGGCGCAACGAACGCAGGCAAGTTGAAGCTGGTGAGATTGTGCATTTGGAAGTTTTAGCTCGCCGCAATTACACGAAAGACGCGGAGCTCAACAATCGTTTGGAGTACTTGGAATTACAGGTCCCCATCCCCTCTGGCCTGGAAATATTTGACGCCAAGCGGCCTAGTGAACGCCCTTATCGGTTGATAGGGAACTCACTCGTTTTCCCCTTGGGCCCCTTGAACGACCGTAGACCGAACCGCTCATTCAAAGTGAGTCTGGTCGCTATGCATCCCGGGGTTTACCCCGCTGCGCGCGTGCTCCTGCGCAGCGCCTACCATCCGGAACTTATCGCCGTTTCGGAAGCTACAGAAGTCACATTGCTTCCTGCTGGCGCGCCCACCACGGACCGCTACCGCATGACACCCGATGAGAGCTTCCACTTGGGCAAGTCCCTATTCGAAGACAAAAAGTTCGTCCGCGCCCGTGGACACCTGCTGCCCCTGCTCGATGAATTCGAAAGCAAGCTGCGGCCCGCGTACCTGAAAGACACCGCGCGCATGCTGCTATTTGCGAGCTTAAATAGTGGTACGCCCAACGAAATCGTGCGCTACTTCGAAATCATCAAGCAACGCGAGCCTGATCTGTTCATTCCAATCGACCAGGTTCTAAAAATTGGAGCGGCCTACGCCCTGCTCGGTGAACACGAGCGCGCCATGCTGATTTTCCGAGCCGCCCTAAACGAATCCTTCGGAAAAGACCTGCAAATCGTCGGCTTACTCGATCAGCAGAACCACTGGCTGATGGCGACGCGCTTGCTGGATCGATTAATCGGCGAGTATCCCAGCCTACCCATTGTCGTTGAAACCGATCTCACATTGGCGGATCGCGTACTCCAAGAAGCGCCCCAGGCCCACGATCGCAATGACCTCAGACAAGCGGGGGCGGACCGAGCAGCGCTCACCGGCATGGGAATTCAGCGGCTCAAACGCTTCTTGTCCTTGTACCCCAATTCACCTTTGAGCGCCGATGCTGCCCTGAATTTGGTTTCTGCCTACTTCGACCTAGAGGACCACAAGTCCGCGGCTGCGCTCTGTGAAGAGATGGCTCCCCTATACAAGGAACCTGTCTACTTCGATGCCTTCCGGTACAGCGGCGCAGTGTCTTCGTGGTATTTGGGTCTGGACGATAAAGCCCTGGTTGAGTTGCTCGCTATCTCGGAGGCGAAGTACAAACAAGCCAACAGCACTTCAATTTATTCTCCCAATCGTGACCTGGCCAAGTACATCATGGCTCAGATCTATCATGCTCGGAAGGAGGTGGTTCCCGCTACTGAGTACTACCAAGCGATCGATGATCTGTACCCCGATGCCGCCCTTGCGCTGGAGTCGATGCTCAATCTGGAACTTCACATCCAAGAGGAAGTGCTGCGTGTACACCCCGGTGAGCCTGTCGAGCTAACGCTAACGCATCGCAACCTAGCCGAGGCTGAACTGCTTGTGTACCCGGTGGACCTCATGACCCTGTACCTTCGCGAAAAGGACCTGAGTCGCGTAACCCAAGTGAACTTGGCGGGCGTTTCTCCGAAGTTCCGTGGCACCATTGAGCTACCCAAGGGTGCGGACTTGCGAAGCCAGGAATTGAAGACCTCGCTGCCGCTCTCCGAACCCGGCGCCTACCTAGTTATCTTGCGTGGAGGTTCCCTGCACGCTTCGTCCCTGGTGCTCGTAAGCGACATTGAATTGGATGTCAACGAGTACGAGGACGGCACAGTCCGTGTACAAGTCTCAGGTCATGAGCAGGACGCATTCTTAAAGGACGTGGATGTGCGCATAATCGGAAGTGACGATGGACGGTTCTCCATCGGCAAGACCGATCTTCGAGGCCTATTCTCCGTCGGTTCCGTACGGGGTAAAGCCACGATCATTGCTCGCAAGGGGCACAAGCACTTCGCCTTTCACAGGGGCAGCAAGTCCCTTTTGAATGATCAGCGCAAACAGAAAGACGACCGGCAATCGATCATCAATCCTGACCAAGCTTTCTTCTTCTCCAACGTGCTGGACATGAACCAGTTCAGCGGTCAAGTCCGAAGCCAGAACCTAGACAAAGAAATCCAAGCCGACCGCAAGGGCGTGCAAGTCTTGCAGGTCAAGTAGTTCGACCTAAGTCATACAGGCCTAGGCCCACGAAAAGAGGGGCGGGGGCCGGTCGGGGCCCGCCCCCCGGGGTATTGGGTGGGGCGCAGGGC
>JBLFXY010000149.1:0-9897 GCA_047611645.1 Glaciecola sp. | reverse complement strand
GGCTGTAGGAGGTCCCAAGGGTTTGGCTGTTCGCCAATTAAAGCGGTACGTGAGCTGGGTTTAGACCGTCGTGAGACAGGTCGGTCCCTATCTGGTGTGGGTGTAGGATGATTGAGAAGGTTTGCCCCTAGTACGAGAGGATTGGGGTGGACGAACCTCTGGTGCTCCAGTTATCACGCTAGTGGTACAGCTGGGTAGCTACGTTCGGAACGGATAAACGCTGAATGCATATAAGCGTGAAGCCCTCTTCAAGACGAGTCATCCCTATCAGTCCCCTGGGAGACTACCAGGTTGATAGGCCGGCGGTGTAAGCACAGCAATGTGTTTAGCTTACCGGTACTAATTGGACGATCGGCTTAACCACCTTCTCCTATTCGTGAGCACCAATTTATTGGTGTTCGGAATGGCAGAAGGTAAGCCCTTCTGACCTTGCGGCAACCGCCCACGATCTAATTCACCTTTCTCCAATCGAGGAAGAAAGCAGGACGCAAGTCCTGTCTTCCTCGACCCAGTATTCCTGGTGACCATAGGTGCCTGGCCATACCCGTTCCCATTCCGAACACGGTCGTCAAGCAGGTACCGCCGATGATAGTGCGTAAGTGCGAAAGTAGGTTATTGCCGGGTTTTTATTAGCCCCTGATGAACTTCGGTTCTTCGGGGGCTTCTTATTGTCTATACCTCCGAACGGGTTTTGGCGTTGAAGGGGCAGTGGATTGCTGTTTGGTGGCCGTGTTGCCATTGCCATTGCAGTTGTTGGAGGTTGGAGGTTGGATGGGCCAGGTGTGTGCGGTGCGGGAGTCGTCTGGCTGGGAGGGAATGGATGCGGGTGAGGAGAGGCCGACTGGTTAGTTCACGCGAAGAAGCGAAGAAGCGAAGGACGCGAAGGCTTTACACCACGCGTTTTTGAATGTTGGGCTGGAGGGGTTTTGTTGGGTTGCGTGTTGAGGGAATTTAAGAAGTCGGCTCGGTTTGGCCTTCGGCCAAAACTTCGAGGGGCACGTAGAGTCCACATGCTTGGAGAGGAGTACTCCTTTGATTATCTGGTCGATCAGGATTTGAGGTCCTTGGCCGGGTGTGTGGGGTGCGGGAGTCGTCCGGGCTGGGAAGGAATGGATGCGGGCTCGGAGAGGCCGACTGGTTAGCCCCAGGTGTCAGGGTAGTTGCGCCCTCAATCTCCCGCACCGTCCACCCCAGTGAATGGGGGGAGCCGCGCGAAGCCAGCCCCAAGCTGGCTGAAGCGTAGGACGCGAAGGCTTAACACCACGCGTTGTTGAATGTTGAGTTGGAGGGGGTTTGTTGGGGGGGGGGCGTGTTGGGGTCTATTTTGAAAAGTCGGCCCGGTTTGGCCTTCGGCCAAAACCTCGGGTAGAAACAGGGGTAGAAACTGGGATAGAAACTGGGGTGGGAGCATTTCGGTTGTTCAATTTGCTCATGGGGCGTTTAGTCAGTGGTTGGGCGTCGGGAAACCTGCTTGCAATAAATTTCGATCCGACCGAAATTTGGGCGGGTGTACTCGGCTCTGGGCTCGTGAATTACAGGTGGTCTCCGAATAACGCGTGGTCACCGAGAAATGCGTGGCCTCCGAGTAACGTGTGGTCTTCGAGTAACGTGTGGTCTCCGAGTAGCGTGTGATCTCCGATGACATGTTCCCCCCGAGGGACGGGCCGCAGGCCCGGACCGAGGCGCCCTTTTTATCCTCAACACGCAACCGTACTAATTCCTCAAAACCCACAATTCCAAGTGCGCGTAGCGTTAGAGCCTTCGCGTTCTTCGCGTTCTTCGCGTTCTTCGCGTTCTTCGCGTTCTTCGCGTTCTTCGCGTTCTTCGCGTTCTTCGCTTCTTCGCTTCTTCGCTTCTTCGCTTCTTCGCTTCTTCGCGTGAACTAACCAGTCGGCTTCTCTTAACCCGCATCCATTTCCTCCAAGCCAGACGACTCCCGTACCGCACACACACGGTCCACGGATGCCAAAACCCAATGAATGCCCTTCAAATGGGCTGTGAGAACATACGCCCTCCGAGTTGAACGCACCCTTCGAGGACATGTTCCCCCCGAAGGACGGGCCGCAGGCCCCGGACCGAGGCACCCTTTTTATTCTCAACACGCATCCGTACTAATTCCTCAAAACCCACAATTCCAAGCGCGCGTAGCGTCAGAGCTTTCGCGTCCTTCGCCCCTTCGCTTCTTCGCGTGAACTAACCCGTCGGCTTCTCTTACCCTTCATCCAGGCCCTCCCAGCCCAGACGACTCCCGTACCGCACACACAAGGCCCACGAAACCAACGACACCTTTCGTCGATACAGAGGGAAGATCTCCGAGCCCTCATTTCAAAAATAGAGCCCGCCCCGGAACAGTGTCCGGGGCAGGCTCGTTATCGCTCTGGCTTGTGGATCCGCTGGATCAGCCCAGTTCCAGTTGGCGGCGGGCGTCGATTTCGGCTCGGTTCATGGCGGTCATGGCTTCTTCGAGCTTGTCGCAGAGGTCCCATGAGGGGTCGTCGATGGCGCGGCGCATGTTGCGCAGGAGCTGGATAGCCATGCGGAAGATGCGGCAGACATCGCCGAGTGGGGTTTCGGTGGCGTCTTCGACTTTTTGCAGGTCACCGCCTGCGTACCAGACGTCCACGGCGGGGGTCAGGCCCCAATCTAGACGCTTCATGGCGGGTTCGATGCCGAAGTGGGCTTCTTGTCCGTAGGCGTTGCGCAGGGCTCGGGCGATGAGGTTTTGTTCGCGGCGGTAGGGGCTGCGGTTTTGCCTTGGGGCTCCGAAGCGGCGGCGGTCCTCAAAGATGAGGGCCACGGCGGTCATTGCAATGGACTTGGGATTGAGCTCGTCAAATGCACCGTTGAATATCAGCTCGGTGACATGGATCTCGTAGCCGTTGATGAGGCGCGCCATGCGTCCCCGTGAGGTGACTTGGTCGCCCTCCAAGTACCCTATTTCCTCGAGGAAGTCCAAGTGGCCTACGATGAGGCGGCGCTGCATGCGGCGCTGGCGGTCCTGGATCTTCTTATTTTTCTCCCTGGCCTGGTAATGGTGGAAGGATTTTTCCCAGGCCTCGAACAGGCGTTCGCGGCCTAGATGCTCGAGTAGGTGCAAAAGGCTCGCGTAGGAGAGACGGAAACGGCTTGTGACCGGCTCAGGTTTCCCGGCGAAGAGGCGCTCTAGGGGGGCTTCCAGCAGGGTTGATGGGCTGAGCACATTGTACACAAAGCCCTTGTCATCGATGCCCTGGCGGCCTGCGCGGCCCGCCATCTGCATGTAGTCGCGGGTGCGCAAGTAGTCGAAGCTGATGCCGTCAAATTTCTTGAGTCCGTTGAAGACCACGGCCCTCGCCGGCATGTTGATGCCCAGTGCGAAAGTTTCGGTAGTGAAGAGCAGCTTGAGCAAGCCTTGCGTGAACATGCGCTCGACCATTTCTTTGTCGACCGGCAGCATGCCCGCGTGGTGGTACCCCACGCCTTCACGCGCCATGGCCATGATCTCGCCGCGCAGCATGCCCTTTTGTACCTGGAACAACTCGATCAGTTCGAGCTGCAAGCTCTCCATGGCTTCGCGTTCGTTGGGCGTCAACAACTCCAGGTCAGCGCTCGACTTGGCGGCCTTGCGCGCCAAGCGTTCGCAGTCCTTTCGACTGAAGGAAAAGATCAGGGCAGGCAACTCTCTCTTCTTGGCCAGCTCCGTAATTAGAATGCTGGCATCGGGCGCGGGAGCGAAGGTCTTGCCGTCTCGTCCGCGGCCACGACCGCCGCCGCGGGTTCGGCCACGCGCTTTCTTTTTAGCCTTGGCGTTGGCCACGAATTCGTCCGCTTTTTTGCGCTGGTAGCCGAGCTTGCTGGGGTCGAAGACTCCACTCTGTTCCGTCCAAACCCAATGGGAGAGCGGTACCGGACGCTTGTCTTCTTGAACGATGATCGTCTCTTGATCGCGAATTTCCGTGAGCCAGTTGCCCAGCTCTAAAACGTTCGAAACCGTAGCGGAAAGGCATATTAGACGCACTTCGGGCGGAAGGAAGATTAAACTTTCTTCCCACACCGTGCCGCGTTCTCGGTCGTCCATGTAGTGGATTTCGTCGAAGATGACGTACTCCACGCCGGACAAGAGGCCCGTGTTCTCAAAAATTGCGTTGCGCAAAATTTCGGTGGTCATCACCAAAACCTGGGCACCCGGATTGAGCGTCACGTCGCCGGTCATAATGCCCACGTCCACGTTGGGGTCGTCGCGGAAATCCCGGTACTTCTGGCTGGACAGTGCCTTGATCGGGGAGGTGTAAATGCAACGCTTACCGAGCTTGACCGCATCCTCGATGGCGTATTCGGCAACCAGGGTTTTGCCTGCGCCGGTGGGGGCGGAAACCAAAACGTTGTGACCCTTGCGCACGGCCTCGACCGACTGAATCTGGAAAGCGGAAAGTTGGAAGTGCCTCCATTGCACAACACGCCCTTTAGGATCCATGCGCACGACCGAAGGCTCACGTGGAGCCTTGGATCTCGGCAGCTCGCGTAGCGGGGCCGGCTCGTTTTCCTCGGGTTTGGCGTGGGCCTCCCAAACGGGAGCTGCCGTTGGCTGGACCGGAGCGGCACTCGTTGCGGCGGATTCCATCTGCGGTTCCGGTTCCGGCTTCGGGGCCTGCTTGGCCTTGGGCTTCGAACGCGGGGAGCGCTTGGGTGTCTTGTCCTCTTCCGGCATGTGGCCGAAAGGCAAGGAATTTGGATCGATAGGCTTGTGGGACATGGTGGGGGTGGATGGGCTCGGCTGGAGAGTCTTGAACCAAGGAAATGGTTGCTGGCATCGGGAAAGTGCGCTGTTGAGCACAGCCCGGTCTTGAGCCACCCATGTTCGGTCTGTTATCTAATCATGTGGGAAGGGCTGAGCCAAGGGCGATGGTCCCAGGTTCCTTCCCCCTTTTCGGTCAACCAGTCCTCCAAGTTTCTGAATGCGCTACCCCCCCGGGTGGGCCAGCCAGGAACATAGCCTCCTACTCCTCCACCTCTATCATGATGCGTCACCTGAGCTCCCTGAAGGTCATTTCTCGCCTGCTAGGCCACGAATTGCATACCCAAACCGGCGGCAAGTCGATCACGCTTTCGCGTGAGGAAGTCCTTGAGATCCAGACCAGTTTGGACCTGTTTATCGAAGAAGCCACCCGCCAGGGCGGCGGAAGCGCGAGCGGTGGCTCCGGAAGCCGCAACGCGAGCGTCGAAACGACCCTGGTGCCCACCCGCAACTGATCGTTTCCCGCCGATGAATCACGGGCCTGCCCGCTGATGATGCTCTCGCGTCATCAGCGGGCAGGCTCGTGACGTTTTCCAGTAAAGTGAGCCCATGCCGTTCCGACCCCCATTCCATCGAACCCGCTCCAGGGGCCACTATGGCCGTCGGGGCTCGGTGCCCGCATGGGTCCCCATGATCTTTCTGGCGGTGGGGTTTGTTTGGGTTTTGAACTCCCTGCAAATGTCCGCCCGGGAAAAGGGGGTGGGCATCTGCGAGTTGACCCGGATGCGCTTGCATCACGACCCCTTGTACTTTGGCGATGCTTGGCAACGCCGGCTGGAGCGCATTCTACGTAGGCGCGAGAAAATCGATCTATCGGACCTCTCCGCCGTGCAATCTCTCAAGGCGGAGCTGGCCGGCTTGTCGTTTGTCGAGGAGGTGGGTGAGCCTGAAGTGGTTTGGCCCGATGGTCTGGTGGTTCCGTTGCGTTTGCGCGAGCCCGCCGCGTGCATCCGAGTGGGGGATGACTTTTTACCCGTTGCGGATGATGGCATGGTGCTTGCAGGTTACAGCTACGCACCGCACGAGGTTTACGGAGCCTTTTTGCCGATCCTTGGGCCTTCGGATCGCCTGTTGCGCGCCGGCTTGCCTTCGCCTGGAGAATTCATTGAGGATGAGGCCCTGTTGGCTGCGCTCAAGGTGGCAGGTTCCATGCAGCGTAATCTGATTCCAAGGGAGCAGCGTCTGTTGCGTCGCATCGTGATCGATGCCAGCCATGAATTCGCCCCCGATGGGCTGCCAGGTGGAGTCCGTATCGATCTGGAAGGCAAGCGGCGTATCCTGTTCGGTCGCACGCCGGGCGGAGATTTTCCTGGCGAGCTACCGGCCCAGATCAAGTGGAAGGCGATCTCGGATGCCTTGCAGCAGGGACTCAAAAACGTGGAGTGGGACCTGCTTGATGTGCGCTGGGAGGATCCGATACGGCAGGTTCGAGGGATCTTGAGCGATGACTCCTGAGGCACAGGGCGAAAGGCGTGACCGCCGAGCCATGTCGAATATTGGATTCGTGGCACTTTGGTTGGCCTGTGTAGGGATTCTGATTTGCCCGCCTTGCGCACAAATGTGTGCTGGGCTGGCTCGCTTCGTCTTGCTTGCGGGGGTGCTGGGGCTTTATTTCGCTTGGCCCAAGGCTGCAGGAGGTCGGTATAAGTTGGGGGCTTTCGTCGCTTTCGTCCCCGTGCTTGCTTTGGCATTGGCGCTGGATTTACAGGCCGGCATGGCCGTGTCTCGCGCCTATTCGCTTGCAGCGCACGGGGCGATTCTGTGCTTGGCTTGTGCTGGATTGGGGGCTACCGGCACCTCGAATGCCTGGGGTGCGCGCAGTTTGCTCTTCGGACTTTGGTTCTTAATGCCATTGGCATTAGGGCTGTGGAGCCATGTGGCTGCTGAGAACTCTTTTGCGCCTGGCCGGCTTTTGGCCTGGTCTCCGGTAGGTTCTTTTTGGCAGGAGTTACCGCTGCAAAGCGAGCAGGCCATCGGCTTGGCGATCCCGCGAAACGTGGCATTGATCGCCATGGCTAGCCTCAATTGTTGGCTGGCCCGACGACCGGCTGGCGCGCCTGAGAGCCCAGAAAGCGGGTTGGGAGGATGAGAACCTGTTGGTTTATTTGGGTCACGTCCCTCCTTCTATTCGCAAGTGTTGCCAGCGCGCAGGACAGTGCCAAGAACCGCTGGAACCCGGTTTCGCTACGGTTGGTGGGGCCGTTGGACTCGGTGACCATCGACTGCGGTCGTGCGGGAGCCACGCACATCGAGATCCCACTGCTCAGCGGTGAAAAGCGCAATATTCAGGTCCCTTTGCCCATTCACGCGAGTTTCGTAGATCGTGAAACTGACGTGACCTGGCAAGGAACGGGCGCGGTGCTGTGGCCCCAGGATCCAGGTTTTGAAACCCCCAGTCCGGGCAAGGCCTCCAGTTTGCCCCTGCCCTTGGTGCCCAACGACGTGCCTGTTTTGCCGATGGCTTCGGCGTTGGCGTTGGTCGCGCTGGCCCTGCTGCTGTATTTCCTGCGGGGCAAAACCAACCTTCTGATCCCGGTTGGTTTGCTGGGGTCGGCGCTCTTGCTTGCGCAGGTCGGTACGGTCCACCCGGACGATTCTGGCTTGGTACGCATCATTGAGATTAACGGGACGGCAACTTGGAGAGTGCTCGATAGTGCGCGGGACTCCATGCTCCATGAGCCCGGTCAATCGGTTCGCATGCATGTGAGACCTGCGGGCAAAGGGCTCCATTGGTGGGTCACCGAGGAGGCGGGTAACCTACGGATTAGAGCTCGTTCCAAGGGATCTTTGCTGCGCAAGGATTTTGACACACAGCCGGGTATGCGCCGCCTGAGTGAAGACTTGAATGCCCTAGGCAACCTGGATCAGGTCTGGGTTCGGGAAGATTCTGGACAATGGACCGCCCGCGGGGCTTGGCTGCTGGGCACGGCGCTGCCCGAGCCGGTGTTGGATCGCGAAGGCCCGCCCAGTTGGTTGGTCAGCGCTCTGCCGCAGGGTCCAACGATATGGGTGGCGCGTCTTGCGGAAGGGGTCCAGCCCATTGGGAAAGGGGAGCGTGCCACGCAGACTTGGCTACGGGTCCAGCTGGACTCTTGAGCGAAGCGTGCAGCGAGGTTTCGGGCGATTGCTACAATCAGGCCATGATCTTTTCTCGCTTCGTTTCCATACGTCCGCTTCTGGTGCTTCTGGTCTTTTTAGTGCTGCCCGTGGCGCTTGTCATGGCGCCGTCAGCCCAAGGCGCACAACGCGTGAAGGTGGGCTGCAAACGTTGTAAGGACCTGGGTGTGCTGCCCTGTGGGGAACACAACAAAGAGATACTGGCCCTGGAGCAGGCGGTGCAATTCTGCTCGATTGCTGCCACGTGTGAACCTTGCGGCGGGTCGTTTCAAGTCGACTGCGATCGCTGCGATCATGGCACCTCAAGCGATGCCGTCGCGCTGCGCAGGACGCAAGTGGCGGAGTGGCTGGCCAACGAGCCCATGCGCCAACACCTGGGGCGACCGGTTCCTCATGTGGAAACCAAACACTTCCTCCTGATCGTGGACACGGGCCCGCTCAAACAAGGCAAAAAGAAGATCGACAACCACCTCTGTTTGCACCGCGTGGCCCAAGACGTCGAGCAGGTGGCGAGTTTGCTGGGGCAGCACCTGGAATTGAGCGGCAAGGGCCCCGTTCAAAATCTGAACGAAGGCCCCACCTTGGAGGGTACGATCCCGGAGAGCGAGTACTTCTCCAAGATGCGCATGTGGATTTGGGAGGATCGCAAGGATCATAAAGGCGTGATGCGGGAATTCCTGCGCAGCGGTGGAACCGGCGATTTCAAGATGCTGGGGCGCAATCCAGTGTTTTCCGTGTGGAAAGAGGCCAACTTTTCCAGCCTGCCGCAGGTGCGCCGGTTGTTCACCCACAACGCAGCGCACATGTTGATCTCAAACCTTTTCAAGGAGCTCTGGTTTGGGGATACAACCGGCGGCTGGTACGACGCGGGTGCGGCCCATTGGTACGAGTATTTCATCCATGAACTCACGACCAATTATTGCATCGAAGAGGGCACGGTCATGCGCGACTACCATGGAGGGAAATGGCGCACGGCGATCCGCAAGCGGCTCGCCAAGGAGAAGGTGCCCTTCTTGCCGCAATTGATCACAAAGGACACGGGGCAAATGGAGCTACCGGAGCAGGCGCTTTGCTGGAGCTTCTTCGATTGGATAGTGGCCAACCACCCCAAAGTCCTGAAGCCCATGCTGCTGGAACTCAAAGCGGAAACCCCCTCCCGAAAAATTCTCAAGGACACCCTGGGTCAGAGCCTAGCCAAGACCGAAGCCGATTGGCGCGCGTGGGTGGTGGCCACATATCCCATGAAGGGCGACATCCCCAAGAAACCGAAACCAGGCAAGAGGAAGGGTCGAAGGTGAAAGACAGGGTACGGGTTCTTGACAATCCAGGCAGTTCCATGGGGTCCGCCTGATTCGAATCTCACTTCGATCCCATATGGCGGGAATCGGAACCCCGTGGTACCTTGGTTGACCCTTTTTCGGCACCCCTGCCAAGTCGGCGCCCTGTCCAGACCACCCACTCATTGTTGCAGCTTCTCCTCAACGCAGAGGTCTTCGCTCCCGAAGCGTTAGGCCTCCAGAATCTCTTGATCGCCGGTGGGGAAATTGTTTGGGTCGGGAAGGATCGACCCGCCATGCCCAAAGCCTTGGGCGTGGAAGAGGTCGATTTGCAAGGAGCTCGCTTGGTGCCTGGTTTTGTGGATGGACATGCGCATGTGACCGGCGGTGGAGGAGAAGCGGGACCGGAGACCCGGGTGCCCAGCGTTCCCATTTCGCGCTTCACAAGCGCAGGCGTGACCACGGTGGTGGGGCTGCTTGGGACGGATGATGTCACGCGCAGTACGGCGGATCTCTTGGCGGCTACGCGCGGATTGGTTGCGGAAGGCATGACCGCCTATTGCTACACCGGGGGCTATCATCTGCCGCCGACGACGCTGACCGGTTCCGTGCGGGCGGACATCGTGCACGTGGATCGCATCATTGGCGTAGGGGAGTTGGCGATCAGCGATCATCGCTCGAGCCAACCGACCCTGGACGAGCTCTTGCGAGTGGCATCCGACGCCCATG
>JBLFXY010000148.1:0-9980 GCA_047611645.1 Glaciecola sp. | reverse complement strand
AAGTGCGGATTCGGGACTGCCCCTGGGCCCCCTGCCGGTATTGGGTCTTGGAGGGGGAAATCCTGGCCAGCGGCGCTTGAGGGCGGGGCAACTTGGGTACGATCTGAGCCGCAGCGATTCGCCCCCGGGGGGACGGCGAATAAAGCCTTGGCCATTGGACTTCGCGCAATCCCCCTTTTTGCTCGTTAAATCGATAGCTATGCACTTGTTGGACGCGATGACCCGTGAGGGTTTTGAGGAGGTCATAGCCTGGCACGACCGCGACTCCGGTGTGCGGGGCTGGATCGCTATCCACGACTCGACTGCGGGACCCGCATTCGGCGGCATTCGGCGCTTTAGCTACCGAACCGAAGCCGAGGCGATGATGGACTGCCTGCGTCTCTCGCGCGCCATGACGGACAAATGTCGCCTGGCGAATTTGCCAGCCGGTGGTGGCAAGGTCGTCCTGCTCGATGAACCCAATGTGGATTGGGATCGGGCCTATGCGGCGTTGGGTCGCAAAGTGGAGTCCATGGGGGGCCGCTTCTACACCGGGCCCGATGTGGGTACGGGTGAGCAAGAGCTCTCCAGCCTCGTAGCGGAAACCCGCTTTGCCACCGACCCGGGACCGGAGGGTCCCGGTGAGTTGGGGGCGTCCACGGCCGAAGGTGTATTCCGCGGCATGCAAGCCGCGCTCCTCCATTTGGATGGCAAGCTGGATTGGCCCTCCCAAAAAGTGGTCGTACAGGGACTGGGTGCGGTGGGGCGGCAGCTCGCCAAGCGCTTGGTCGAGCAGGGCGCTCAGGTGGTGGGCAGCGATGTGGACACGGACCGAATGGATACGGTCATGGAAGAGTTGGGCATCGAAGGCTTGGACTCAACCGAAGTTTTACATTACCCCTGTGATGTGCTGGCACCCTGCGCCATGGGGGGGCTGATCCACGATTTGACCCTGGAGCGCCTAAAGGTCCGCGTGATTGCCGGCGGGGCCAATAACGTGCTGGCTAGAACCCTTCACGGGGATCGCCTACACAACCTAGGCATTCTGTACGTCCCGGATTTTGTGATCAACTGCGGAGCCCTTATTCGCGGGACGGTTTTCCATTTGGAAGCCCGCCGCGAACCGGTTTCAGCGATTGGTGAGCGGGTGGCAAACATGGTCAGCGAAGTTCTAGAAGAGGCGGCCAAATTGGACTCCGCTCCCACCCGCGTCGCCCGCCGCCTTGCCCGCCAACGCCTCCAAGATCTCCGCGATTCGAAACGGTAACACCACTCGCGCTCTCCATGTTTTTGAATTTTCTTGCCCCAGTCCTTCTGGCCCTGACCTCTTTCGCCGCCCACCAGGAGACTGTCGAAACGCCCGCAGCCCAGGCACCCGTAGAGGTCGCCAAGGCCACTCAGGACTCGCGTACCGGTTGGTTGGTTCCCGTGGACGGATTGGATGTGGGCATGTACATCCCCAAGGATGAGCGCTTGGTTTACCTGGTGGAGCTCGACATGGCCGTGGTGGGCAAAATCAATGTGGGCTCGTTCGTGATTACGAGCAAAGTGGAAGACTATCGCGCCGGCCTCCCTCAGCTAGGCAGCAAGTCGCCCGCGCCCAAGAAGCGCAAGGGGCATATCCAAGGCGAAGCCTCGGGCCGCTACCTCAACTACACCTTGGGTCACTCAATCGATGCGCGCATTCTGCCCCAGGTGTGGCCCCATGTAATCGTCCGCGACTATCAAACGGGCAGCGAAAACCGCCGCCGCGAAATCATGTACGGCCGGCGCGATGGCAAGCCCATGTCCTGGTACCGACGCGATCGCCACTGCCGTGAGTGTGACCGTCGCGAGCACTTCCGCAAGCCGCGCCTACTCGGCAGTGAGTATCACTGCAACGGTTGCAAGAGCGGTGGACACAGGGATTGGGATACACCCAAAGTGCAGGCGGTTCCCGAGGGCGCCCTGGACATGCTCAGTTCCATTTTTGTGGCCCGCGAGCTGGTCATCAACCAAGGCGAGCCGATCCACTATCCCTTGCTCGACAAGGATTCCTGGTGGAACCTAAGCATGACCCTAGGCTCCCATGCGAACGTTAGAACCCCGGGCGGCAAGTACGCTTGCCAAGCGGTCAAGCTGGACCCCAAAACGCCAAAGGGTGAAAAGAAGCGCAAGGACTTCAAGGGCCTCTTCGGCATCCACGGCACCCTCAGCATTTGGCTCCACGAAACTACCGGAGTGCCCGTGAAGATTGAAGGGGTCGTACCCCTAGGACCCCTAGATTTGGAAGTTGCGATCATTCTGCAAAGCGCACATGGAGCTCCTGAGGGCTTCGTACCCATCGCGGAGTAGCGCGGGACATAAAAAAAGCAGGCTGCAAAGCCCCCGAGTTTCGGGGCCTTTGCAGCCTGCTTTTTTTGAAGCGTGACTACCAGTTCTCAGCGAGTATTTCGAAGTAGGACTGGGGGTGCAAGCAGGCGGGGCAAACCTTGGGGGCTTCCTCCGCTTCGTGCAAGTAGCCGCAGTTCAGGCAACGCCAAGTGATCACTCCGTTGCGCTTGAAGACGCGTCCGGCCTCCAGGTTGTCCGCGAGCTCTTTGAAACGCTTTCCGTGCTGTTTCTCCGCGATGGAAATGGATTCAAACGTACTGGCGATAGCGCCGAAGCCTTCCTCGCGCGCTACTTTTGCCATGGCGGGGTACATGTCGGACCACTCATGTTCCTCACCGTCAGCGGCTGCGCGTAGGTTTGCCAAAGTGTCGCCCGCAGGCCCCGCGGGGAAGCTAGCGGTGATCTCGACCTCGCCCCCTTGCATGTGCTTATAGAAGCGCTTGGCATGTTCTTTTTCCTGGGCAGCCGTCTCCGCAAAAATTTGCGAGATCTGCACCAGGCCTTCCTTCTTGGCTGCGCTTGCGAAGTAGTCATAGCGCATGCGCGCTTGACACTCTCCCACAAAGGCAATCATGAGGTTACGTTCGGTTTGTGTTCCTTTTAGGTTCTTAGCCATAGTAGTTAATACCCGTGAAGAGGGATTGTATAGAGGCGGGCTGCGGTCGGTTGCCTGCTCTGCATTCTAGCCAGCACGCCTATGGGGGAAATAGACGCACAGCAATTGGGCCAGTTTATCTTGAAGACGCTTTTGCGTTTGCGAGCTACTCCTCAGGAGTGAGGATGGTGGCGGTGTCGGGGCCGTCGCCGAGGCGGAATTCGGTGCCCTGCGCTTGATGCTTGCGCTTGACGTAAGCGAGTACGACGCCGTGGTCGGCTGCGAAGGAATACGTCCAGGTCGTGACGACGCCCAGGTCACGCCACTCCGAATCGGGGCCAGCGGTTTGGCGCATGAGGCGTGTGCCGGCGGCGACGGGCGAGTCGGGGGCTTTGAGCAGAAGGATGCGCTTGTTGAGACCGCCATACGTGTCGATCTTAGCCACGACTTCCTGACCGATATAGCAGCCCTTGGTTAGGCTGAAAGCGTCTTGCAGGTTGGCTTCCTGCGGGTAGATGGTGTCGTCGATGTCCACGCCCCATTGGGCCCAGAGGTTTTCGCCGCGCAGGGAATCGAATGCGGCCAGGCCTGCGGGGGTGGCTCCGGCGGAGACGATCGCGGTCCAGAGGGCCGCGAAATTCTCGGGGGAGGTGGCCAGGCGATAACCAGGGCTGCCGGCGACGGGCAGGTGGGTGATCGTGATCCCTTGGCCTTGCCACTCGATTTGGGTGTGGGTGTAATCATCCTCGGGCAGGTCCGTGTCGAGCAAAGCGCGCAACTGGGCCGATGCCTGCGGGCCAACCACTTCCAGGTGAGCCCAGCGGCTCCCCAGATCGTCGAGCTTCATGTCCTCGCCAAACAGGTACATCTCGAGTCCGGCCATAAGGGCCGCGGTGGTTCCGGGGGGGGTGGTACACAGGTAACCGCCTTCCACGGCAGCCATTTCGAAGAGCTGCTGCACCTTGCCCTTCGAGGTAAGCAGCATATTGCGGCCGCCTTGACCCACTCCGAGGGTACGCACAGGGCCAGCCAGGATGCGGATCAGGAAGGACGTGGCGTCCTTGCCTGTGATCGAGAGGCTGCCGAGGGTGCTGCGGTCGAAGACCGCCCAGGATGTGGTGGCCGCTTCGTACTCCGCAGGCACGCTGCGATGGACCAGCACCGGTAGGGGCGACTCAGGGGTTGTTAATCGGGCGTTTTCGGCTAAGTGGAGGTCTTCGAGGCGTGACATTCGACAGGGTTCTTCAGGGAAGGCGCAGGGGCGCTTGACTTCAAGGGGGGCTGAGTCAACATGGGCGCCCTCCGGCGTGCTTTTGCACTGGATCGGGCCCAGTCTAATCATCCCATGCAGACTTCGTTTCAACCTCTTATAGCAGTTCCTTCACTTCTCGTCGGTTTGCTCCTTCTCGGAGTGGGGGCCTGCGATTTGAGTGGGGCTGTGCCCTCCGACTGGGGGCTGGCCAAATATTCGCAGGAGAGGGTGCGCCAGCGGGTGGTCGAATCGGCAGGCGGGGAGGACTCCGAAGGCTTCGACGAGTCATTCGATGCGGCCGAGGCCGAGATCAAAGCCGCCATGGAGAGTTTGTTCGGCACGGCCAAGGCGCCCCATTGGCCTATGGGGCGATCCGGCGCGGACGCTCCGGCCCTACTGGCCACGTCTGCGGCGGCCTACCAGGCGGAATGCGCCCACTGTCATGGTCCCGAAGGCTTTGGGAACGGACCTTCCAGCATCCATTTGAAGCCAGTCCCTTGGAACTTTGCCATCGGCGTGTTCCCTCGTACGGCGCCCAACGGCGGCATGCCCAAGACGAAGGATCTGACGGAACTGCTTTCCAAGGGCATCGACGGCGCGTCCATGCCGCCTTTCAAGCGGCTGGGTGAAGAAACCCTGATTGGTATCTCGGGGCATGTGCTATTGCTGGCTCGTCGGGCGCAGATCGAACCCTGGTTGGTGGATGCCTGGCTCCGTGGTGGACCCGGATCCCTCAGCGCGGATAGCGCCCTCGAAATCTACCTAGCTTGGGAGTCCGGAAAAACCCGCGCCTCCCTGAACTCTATCCCGAACAAGAACTGAGCCTGACTCCTTCGGGTCTTCGGTCCCGCCTGCACCATGAGCACTACGAGCGATTCATCATCCTGGCCGGCGAGGCTTGCTTGGATGACTGTTCTAGCATCCATTCCCTTGATCGTATTGGGAGGTTCCGTCACGACCCTGCGAGCGGGCATGGCGGAGCCCGGCTGGCTGCAGCCCGAAGGGCATCTTTTGTGGCTGTATCCGTGGGAGAAACGCATCGCGAGCGCGGGCGTATTTGTCGAGCACCATCACCGTGAGTTCGGCATGTTGGTGGGGATTTTGTGCATCAAGACGTTCTTTGCAGTGCTCTTGACCAAGCGCGGAAAGTGCGCGATATGGACAGCATTCGTTGGTTTGGCAGCGGTTTCTGGCCAGGGGATTTTGGGAGGCACTCGCGTTTTGGACAACAGTCCGCAATTCGCTTTTCTGCACGGATTCATTGGCTTGGCTGTGTTTGGCGTACTGGTCGGTGTGGCCGTACTTCTATCAAAACCCTGGGCTGAGCTTCCTGCCCCTCGCTGGGCAAAAGCGCCCCGCATTGGAATGCTGTCGATACTCACCCTTGTCGGATTGATGACTCAGGTGTTTTTTGGAGCCTGGTATCGCCACGGTCACGGGCATACGGCCATCGCGATCCATGGCCTTTGGGCCATCGGAGTGGTTTGGCTGGGGGTTGTCCTGGCCAAGCGTTTGAAGCGCGCGGCCCAGCAGGAGGGTGTGGACCCTGGCCTGATCAAAATCCTGCGGCGCTCTGCGTTCTGGATGACCCTATTTCTGCACCTGCAGTGGGTTTTGGGCGGCTTGACCCTCTACGCGCTCTTCCTCATGTCAGACGGTATGAGCGGGGAGAACATTTCGGGGGGGGAGATCGTATTTGCCACCATGCACGTAACGGTGGGGGCTATGCTGATCGGGTCGGTCGTCAACGTGTTCTTGTGGTCGCGCAGACTAGACACCCCATCCGCCCTGGTGGAAAGCTCCTCATGAACGCAGCCATAGACTCTCAAAATGTCAGCGACGAGCCGCTGGCGACCCCCAGCGTACTCTCAGACTATCTAACCCTGATCCGGCCCCGCATCGCGGTGATGGTGACTCTGATTTCGGTATTGGGCGCCATGTTGGCCGATTGGAACGGGCCGTGGTTGCCGAGGCTGGAAGCGGCTTTCTACATCGTCCTGGTGACGGGGTCGGCCAGCACATTCAACCAGTTGTTTGAGCGCGACACGGACTCATTGATGCGTCGCACGCAAAAGCGTCCGTTCGTCACCGGACGTATTTCGACCCGAGCGGGTGCGATTTTTGGCGTGTTGCTTGGGGTCGGTGGGTTGGTGCCCTTGGCCCTGCGCCTCAACTGGCTCTCCGCTGCTTTGTTGGCGGCGACCTTCGTGCTGTACGTGTGGGTTTATACCCCCCTGAAGCGCGTCAGTAGCTTGAACACAGTGGTGGGCGCCGTACCCGGCGCAGCGCCTCCTTTGATCGCTTATGCGGCCATCGCTGGGGAGGTCGGACCCTGGGGTTGGGGTTTGTTCGCGATCCTCTTTACTTGGCAGTTTCCCCATTTCATGGCCATCGCCTGGATGTATCGGGAAGACTACAAAGCGGCCGGGCATCGCATGTTGGGTGGTGTTACCGAAGAACCTGGCACCGCAGGCCGTCAAGCTGTGATCTATGGATTGGCTCTGATTCCGGTTTCCCTGATGCCGTATTTGAACGGGAGCGCGGGTTACCCCTACGGTTTCGGAGCCTTGCTGCTGGGCATCCTGTATCTGGCCCCCGCGATCACTTTCGCCTTGCGCGAAACCCGTCCGCGCGCGCGCTTGCTCATGTGGGTGTCCTTGGCCTACTTACCGTTGCTCTGTGTTCTGATTTTGCTCGATCGATGGCAGTTGATGATGATTGGTTGAACTATGGATTATCCCCTCGTCAATGCGTGTCTGAATGGCAGCGCTGCGGTATTGCTGGTCGTTGGCTACCGGTACATTCGTGCCGGTAAGGAAGAGACCCACGCGACTCTCATGCGCTTGGCCTTTTTGGTCTCCGCGGTCTTTTTGGCTAACTACCTCTACTACCACGTGAAGGTATTGCCTCTGCAAGGTGGGCCTACGCCTTACAACGAGACGGGGGTCAAGAAGGGGCTCTACCTTTTCTTGCTGATCACGCATGTCGTATTGGCGGTGGTCAATTTGCCCATGGTTCTGCGGGTGCTTTGGCTCGCCCATAAGCAGGATTGGCCTCGCCACAAGCGCTGGGCCCGCTGGACGTTCCCCATATGGCTGTACGTCTCGATTACAGGTGTCTTGGTGTATTTGGTTCTCTACCAGTGGAACCCGCTTCCGGCCATCCAGTAGGGGGGCCGCTGGAGTGGGGCGCCGGTCTGCCCGCCCTCGACCTTGAATTGTGGGGGGCTTTTGCGGTTTTGGGTGCAAGGGTTTAGGCTCTGGGACCACAGGAGGGCCCATGCCGACAAAAGAAATGCAAACGAATGCTCAGGTGACCAAGACAATCGAAGTTCACTCCGAATTGGTTATCTTGAAAATCGCTCCAGATGGATGGGAGTTCGAGGAATTTTCCGCTGGGCAATTCGCCGTACTGGGTTTGCCTGGTAAGGCGCCCCGCTGTAAGAACAGTGACCCCGACGTACAGCCGGTGGACGAGGACAAGCTCATTCGACGGGCCTATTCGATCGGTTCGGCTCCCAGCGAGAAGAAGGAGTTGGAGTTTTATATTTCGCTCGTGGCCTCCGGCGGGTTGTCCCCGCGCCTGTTGGGTTTGAAGGAAGGGGATCCCATTTTCCTTGCCACCAAACCAAAGGGCACTTTTACTCTGGATGACGTTCCCGAGGAGCAGAACCTTGTCTTGATGAGCACGGGAACGGGGATCACACCCTACCTCAGCATGGTGCGAGGCTCTGCGCTGGATAGCGGCCGCAAAGTCGCGATTCTGCAGGGCGTTCGGCACTCTTGGGACTTGGGATACAACTCCGAGCTGACGGCATTGCAAGAGCAGCATTCCAATCTGAGTTACCGGGCTATCGTCAGTCGCCCGCAGTTGGAGAAGACCCCGTGGCCCGGTCACACGGGGCATGTTCAGAATCTTTGGGCGTCGGAAAACCCCAAAGAGATTTTAGGTTTTGAACCCAACCCTGAGAACACCCACATCTATCTGTGCGGTAACCCAGCCATGATCAAGAGTGCCCAGGAGATGCTCGAAGGGCAGGGGTACTCCCTGCATTCGAAGAGCAAGCCGGGGAACATTCACGTGGAGAAGTACTGGTAGTTGCTCCGTATTCGAAGCCACTCGAAAAGCAAGACACCCCGGGCAGCCTTGGCTACCCGGGGTGTATTTTTAGCGTGCGCTCGAGACCCTATCAACAGCCACCGGCCGGTGGCTGGCAGGCTATTGGACCCTCGGTTTCTTTACAGGCGCGGGCCTTTTCTTGGGGGTTTCGGGATTGACCGGTGTGCTGCCGGGGTTTTCCTCGGAGCTTTCGTGGTTTATTTTGGGGAGGAAGTCTTGGAGGAAGGCCGAGACGGCTACCCAGTACTCGGGGCTGTCCTTGAATTTCCTCCAGAGGGCGCGCGACCCGTGGTTGCCCTCGGTCTTGGGAAGGAAGCGGGTCTTGCGAAGCGACTTGATCGAATCGAAGATGCCCATCCAGTTCTTTTCTTCGCTCTTGGCTGAGGTGATGAAGACGGGGACCTGGATTCCGGCGGCAGATTTGGCGATCCAGTTCTTGCCGCGAGTGTTGAAATATTCGCCCGGCGCGAAAGCGAGCACGCCGTCGACGGAAAGGGGCTGTTCGCCAGCAATTTGCAGCACCAACGCAGCGGAATAGGAGCTTCCCCATGCCAATAGCGTGCCGGTGGTCAGTTGTTTGCGGGCATAGGCTAGAGCGGCCTCCATGTCCTGCTTGGCGTCCACATACTCGGTGGGCAGCTTGCTGGCTTTGGCGCGCTTCGCGGTCTCGTTCACTATGCCGTTCACCGCGTTGCCCGAGCGTTGGTCCAGGGCTAGGCAGTTGAAGCCCATGCGATTCAAACGGGGGGCGATCGCTAGATATTCTCCCCGGCTCCAACCCGCCTGGTGGAAAAGCACGATGAGCGGGGTCTTGGGGTCCTTGTGCGGAGCGTAAAAGTCCGCGCGCAGGGCCAAGCCGTCCTTCGAGGGGAAAATGAGCGCTTTGAAGGCCGGCTGCGTGTCCTGGGCCGGGGCGCTGACGTCCTTGGGGGGTGCAGGTTTCTGCTTTGCGGGCGCTTGGGCCTGCAGGCCACCGAGGAGGAGGGCCGCGCAAAGGGCCGTGGAGCCCATTTGAATCCAGGAGAACTTGGGTTGCATAGGTGGATTCTAGCAGGCAGGAAAGGGGCCGTGGGGAGACTCGCACAAGAGACCCGGTTCCAGCCTGGAGAAATGGGGCTGCAGGCCTCAGGATGGGGGTGGAGCGGCCGCTTCGATTCCCGAGCGCCGGGATTATTACGTGACCCGGGCCCTCCCAGAACAACATGTCTATGACCAAGGCGAACGAGCAAGAAGGGGACGAGCGTCCCGAGCAAGTGGAGAACCCGATTTCAGAGCCCCAAACAGAACTCGAGGGGCAGTTGGCCCATGGCGTCGAACGCCTGGGACTCGATCTGGAGCGCATCCGCACGGCGATCAAGGGTTTGCAGAAACTGCAACGCCCAGGTGCCCTGCTGGACTTCTCCAAGTGTGAGCGCGAGGTGGCCCTGTGGAAGAGCACCCTGGGAGACCAGGGTTTGCAAGAGCTGGGCCTAAAGGAGACCGCCGACATGCTCGATGAGCACCTGGTTGCGGGTAAGAAACGTCACCGGTCGAGCACTGGGCGCAAGCTCAAAGAAGCCTGCACGGCCGCCGGACTGAAACTCAAGGTCATCAGCCGTGAAGAACCGGTGGAACTGCGTATCCCGCCCCTGGCCGTGCGTTTGAATTTCGATCACGGGCAAG
>JBLFXY010000147.1:0-10035 GCA_047611645.1 Glaciecola sp. | reverse complement strand
TCTGCCGCGTTAACCGACCTCTCGAATGCCGATTTCGGGTCCGCGAGCCCCCCCTCAAAACCGCAAAAGCTAAGGCTACGCTCGAAAACACCCGATCCATGGACGTTCCCCTCTGCCCAACGCTATGACTGATCGCAACTCTCAACTTATTCTCTGGTTCTCCGAAGTCGGCAAAGACGATGCCGAATTGGTCGGAGGCAAAGGAGCCTCCCTCGGCGAGCTCTACCGCGAACTCATCCCCCAGGGTGTGCGGGTGCCCAACGGTTTCACAACCTCTGCCTACGCATATAAGGTCTTCCTGGGCGCCAGCGTGCCGCCCGGAACATGGAGCGAGGTACAAGAGCCGGAAGGCATGTCAGAGGTGCGCCGTGCCGCACTCAAAGAAAAGTCCCTGGCTGGAGCCCTGCGCGCCTGCTCCAAGGGCGCCGATTCGAGCGATCACCTGGAAATGCACTCCCGCACCCAATTGGTGCGCGACTTGATCGAGAATACCCCCGTTCCGCCCGAGGTGGAGCTGGCCCTGTGCGACGGTTACGCCGCGCTCTGCGAGGAGTACGGCGCCGAAGTCGATGTGGCCGTGCGCTCATCCGCCACGGTAGAAGACTCCGCCATGGCATCCTTCGCCGGCCAGTGCGAGTCCTATCTCAACGTACACGGCACCGAATCCCTGATCTTGCATTGGAAGCGTTGTTGCGCTTCGCTCTTCACCGAACGCGCCGTCTCCTACCAACTTGGCAACGGCCTCGATCCCCTGCGCAGTGCCCTGTGCGTGGTCGTCATGAAAATGGTGCGCTCCGACCTGGCGACCTCCGGCGTCATGTTCAGCCTTGATCCGGACTCGGGTCACGAGGGCGTCATCCACATTTCTTCGTCCTATGGTCTGGGCGAGTTGGTCGTGCAGGGTTCCGTTTCTCCCGATCACTTCACTGTATGGAAAGAAGGCCTGCGCAACGGCTATCAATCCATCGTGCATCGCCACTTAGGCGCTAAGGACATCGCCATGGTCTATGGAGGCCAAGGCGCCGCGCTCACCGAGAGCGTCGATGTCACCTCCGCGCGCCGTCGCGCCTGGTCTTTGAACCGCGAAGAAATCGTAGAGCTAGCAGAAATGGCGCTCAAAATCGAAACGCACTACGGACAACCGATGGACATCGAATGGGCCAAAGACGGTCGTTCGCAGGACCTATTCATCGTTCAGGCGCGCCCGGAAACCGTTCACTCAAACAAGGAAGGCGCCAAGCTCGTGCGCTACACCATGGCAGCCGGCATGGTAGAAAAGCTGACGGCCTCGGGCGCCGTTCTAGCCACCGGCGGCGCGGTAGGCACTCGCATCGGATCCGGCCGTGTGCGCATGTACAAAAGCTACGAAGAAGTCATCCTCAAGAAGCGCGCACTGCGCAACCGTATTTCGGCGGGTGAAACCATCGAGAGCATTCCCGTAGAGGAGCGTGTGTTTGACCAGGGCGACGTGCTCGTCACCGAGATGACCACGCCCGACTGGGAGCCGATGATGAAGGAGGCTTCGCTCATCATCACCGAAAAAGGTGGGCGTACCTCCCACGCGGCAATCATCGCACGCGAATTCGGTATCCCAGCCGTGGTCGGCTGCGAAAACGCCACGCGCAAATTGAAGCCTCTGCAAGAGGTCACCGGAACCTGCGCCGAAGGCGATACCGCCTTGGTATTCGACGGCATTCAACCCTTCGAAATCAAAACCACCGAGATCGACCTTTCGCAAAAACTCGAAACCAAGATCAAGCTGAACGTCGGCTTCCCGAGCAAAGCCCTAGCCGATTCCAGCCTGCCCGTGGACGGTGTGGGTTTGGCCCGCTTGGAGTTTATCCTGACTTCCGAAGTCAGCGTGCACCCGCTCGCATTGCTCTATTACGAGGAACTCTCCGACTACGCCAAAACCGGCGAACTCGCCCCCGAGCTCATGCCCTGGGACGAGGTCATCGAAAAAGCCGGACAAGAAGCCATCGGCTATATGGTCGGCGCCATCCAGCGCCGCACCGCCGGCTACGCCAACAAGCGCCAGTTCTTCGTGGACCGCGTCATGGAAGGCGTGGGCCTGATCTGTACCGCCTTCCACCCGCGCCCGGTGCTGGTGCGCCTCTCCGACCTCAAGTCGAACGAGTACCGCGAACTGCTCGGCGGCCGCATCTTCGAACCCGAGGAAGAGAACCCCATGATCGCTTGGCGTGGTGCCTCACGCTACGTGGACCCCACTTTCCTACCGGCCTTCGAAATGGAATGCGATGCCCTGCGCCTGGTGAAACGCCGCTTGGGCTTGGACAATCTGCAACTCATGGTGCCCTTCTGCCGCAGCCCAGAGGAAGGCGCGGAAGTGCGTCAACTCCTGGAGGACAGGGGCTTGGGAACCGAGGCAGGGGTGCCGCTATTCCTCATGATCGAACTGCCCTCGAACGTGATCCTGGCCGATGAGTTCATCGATGCCATGGAACTCTCCGGGGGCTCCATCGGCTCGAACGACCTGGTACAAACCGTCTACGCCGTCTCCCGCGACGATCTGGAAAACTACCGCTACCCGGTCGATGCGCGCTCCCCTGCCGTGCAATCCATGATCCGCCAAGCGGTGAAAACATTCCGCGACCGCGGCATCGAAATCGGAATCTGCGGTCAAGCCCCCTCGGACTACCCGAACGAAATCCCCGCCTTCCTAGTCGACTGCGGTATCAGTTCCATCTCGGTCACCCCGGACACCGCCATCGCTGTACGCCAAGCCCTGGCCAAAGCAGAAAACGCCAAACGCGACCGCCAGTCCCCGCGCCTGCAACCCACCGACGACCGCGAAAGTGCCTAACCCCGGAAGTACTGCACTCCACCCCCACCGAGGATGGAGCGTGCCTGGTATTATCCGTCCACATGCGAGAACGCTCACACCTGGCACAGCCAGGTGTGAGCGTTCTCGCATAAGTGGAGGGAGAATGCCTGGTACCGTACATCCGTACAACTTCTCCAAACCGTCCGCGCTTGCCCCATGCGCCCAGTGACCACCCCCCATCCGGCGGACGCAATGCAGAAACCCAACGGAAGTACCGTAGCGCACACTCTCCCTCCACATCACAGCCCCGGCTACGCCGGAACTGCGGTGGAAGGATAGTCTGCGGCACACTCCTTTCTGGCCTGATGCCGTAGATGCGTTGAGTCTCTAGAATAGAGATCACATATTCCCCGTGAAGGAAACCGTGCTCCAACAGTCGCTGACCGTCGTATAGCTCCCATGAGTCCAACGCGGTTCATCGCTCCGCTTGCACACCATGTTGGGCTCGGTCGGTTGTAGCTTTTCCTTCCGTATATGCCCGGCTGATAAAAAAAGCGGCCCCGCTTCTCGGGTGAGAAGCGGGGCCGCTTGTTATGGAGAAGGATCGCGATTAGCGAACTTGGCCGTCGATAACTTCTTCGGCGACCTCTTCGTCTTGGATGATCGGCTCTTCAGCCTCTACCTCAGCGTCCAAGATGCTCTTCACAAGGTCGCCGAAGTCGGCGTCGTCTTTGCCGCCGAGGCTAGCGGACTTCTCAGCGAACCTCTTGGCCAGAACCATGTCCTTCTTGTGCCTCTGGGCGAAGAAGGCGGCGATGCTGTAGATGCGAATGCCCTTGGCGTTGTCGACGATGTTGCCGATTACAGTGAAGGCTTTGATGGCTTCCAGGGAGGAGAGCATGGTCTCTTCGCTGCTCACGCTTTCGATGCGGCCGATCAGTGCGCTTTCGTACAGGCCGCTTGCGTTCGTAGGGTCCAGGGTGAGCGCTTTGGTGAAGTACTCGTCCTTGTATTCACCCATGCCCATGAGGAGCACCAGAGCTTTGGCATACAGGCCCTTTTTGTTCTCCGGGTCCAAGGTCAGCCCTTCCTTCACGATGGGAAGCAAGCGCACCGCACCGGAGGTTTCGGCGCCAACACGCTCGATGAACGCGGCGACTTCATTCCATACGGCGAAGCGAGCGTCGCCTTCGGTGGTTTCGTACTTCTTGCCCATGTCGATGGACTCTTGCAGTGCGGGCAGACCAGCAACTTTAAGCTCAGCCATGTGGGTGAGGTAAGCGGCGGGTCCACCTTTCTGGTAGCCGGTCTGACCAAAGACGTCGCCGTCTGCGGTCATGAGCAAGATTGTCGGGAATCCCCCGACCTTGTACTTGGCTTGCAACTCGTCGTTGCGCTCGGGGTTCGGAACTTTGGCCTTGGCTTCTTCGCTGCGGGGGAAGTCCAACGCCACCAGGACATACTCCTTGGTGGCAACGCTTTCCCACTCTGCGTGGGCGAAGACCTCTTCGTGCAACTTGATACACCAACCGCACCAGTCGGAACCCGTGAAGTCGACAAGCAAGTGCTTGCCTTCCTTCTTAGCGACCTTGACTGCGGCGTCATAGTCATCCATCCAAACGTCTCCGGCGACGCTGGGCTGGGCCAAGACGGGAGTTGAGAACATGGCCGCTAGGCCGAAAGCGAGTGTGAGTGCGAAAAGTTTCATGGGAGGGGGTACGGAAGGTCCGCGTTGGTGGGACATCAAAATCGACGCCGGAGCCAGCCTAGCTGGCTGTACGTGGATCCTAATTCAGTCCTTCTCCACCCTCAAGCACCCTCAAGGAATGGGCAATGGAATTGCCCCATGCCTGCTCGAAACCCGCTCGCCCCCCCATGCTCCAGTGCCCTAAACCTACTTTGTGCCGATGAGGGCCCGGAATGCGGCGTCCTCGCGCAACGAGACTAGATCGGGGTCTTGCGCCGCCCAAGCCTTTTGGCGCAACAAGCTCGCGGGCTCGCGATGATTTTCGCCCAATTCCTTACCCAGCCAAAACAAGGCCTCTTTCCGATCTCCCAATAGGGCATGGGTGCAGGCCAAGTTGTAGTAGAGGGGAGGTGACACCGCCACGGAGTTCAACAGACTGCGCGCCTCGGATTCCTTTCCGGACCGAGCACGATAGCAGGCCAGCAGAACCCGCATAAAGTCGCCTTGCTTTAGCCTGTAAGCGCGCTCGTAATAGGCCAATGCTTTGTCGGGTTGCCCCAGGCGCACGTTGGCGTGCACGGCCAAACTCACCAGGGCCCCCGCCAACAAATCCTGGTACGGCCTCAAGGCATCGGGTCCCGCGCCGGCCTCCTTCAGCCGCTCCACAATCCCTTGCAACCTCTCCGTCCCCGCCTCCAGCCAACGCTGGGCCTCGAGCGGTTTGTCGGCGTCGCTGAGGTTCGACCCCAACTCCAAATCCGCCGCTGCCAAGCGCTCCTGCCCGAGGTAATACCAGGCATCCGAAATGCCATTGCCACTCAAGTCTTTCTTGAAGGATCGAACCAAATCGCGCGCCCGTTCCATTTCGCCAGCAGCGCGCAAGCCGCGAGCTAAGCGCAGGGCTTGACGCCCCGGCACACGCAGATCGAGCAGCACTTTCTTACGGTCCCCGCTCTCCCCTTGTTCGATGCGCCGAAGCAAGATGCGACGCTGCCGTTCGAGCCTTGTGTACACTTCGATTTCAGCCTCAGGAACGCGTGTGCCAGGGGAGGATTGCACGTCACCGATGCGCTCTCCCAACACGTCCATTTCCACGACCAAACGATCCAAGCGCGCCATTTGAATTTGGGCCACAAAGTCCCTGCGGTCCGGATCTAAGAGCGGGTCCCCCACGCGCGCATCGGACACCGGATACGGTTCAAATCCTGGCATCTCAAGGGGCGCCACACTAGCCAGGCAGCGGGCCATTGTGAACTCCATGTCCAAGGCTGTCTTCAACGACAGTCCATCCTCAAAGCGCCGGCCGTGGAACAAAAGTCTATAGGGGGACAAGCGCCCGTCAAAGAGCGAATCCCAGCCTCCCAGGGCTATTCCCCGCAATCCAGCAAATAGCGCTTGGCCTTGCATATGCAAGCGGTGGGCCTCGCGGGCACGCTGCAAACAAGGCTCACTGCCCGGCTCCTCCCCGCCTTGGACCGCCGCGAGATTCATGGCGATGAGCGCTAAAACTCGCTCCTGCAAAAGGTCCAAATATTCGCTTCGACGCTGTCGCGAAACCGTGCCGTCAGAGGCTTGAATATCCACGTCTCCAAAACCGCGCAAGGCATGGTCGGTCAACCGCAAGGCGTGCAGAAGATCTTCGCTGGCGCCGGCCGAATCTCCGAGAGCGATCTGAGCCAAACCGGCCAGGTACATGGCGCGAAAGCGCCAAGCCCTTTGGGCCGTTCCGCGTTCGCCCAAGCCCCGATGCCCGCGCGCCACATGCAACCGCAAAGCGCGCGCACTCGACAGGGCCAAAACCCCTTGCGCCCGCGGACTGAACGCACTCAATGCTTGCTCGAACAAAACCAAACGCGCGTCCACGCCACCCTCCAAGAACACCGCGAGCACACGCTCCGTACGCGCGTCCTCGTTCAATTCGTTGAGTCGATTGATAGCGTCCTCAAAAGCCTTGAAGGCCGCTCGCGCCAAACGTATATCCGCATGCTTAAAGCCTGCCACGATGGGCGCCACATCCGCAGGTGCCAACTCTCCCGGAGCCGCGTCGACCAGGGTGCGTGCATACAAGGGGAGTAACTCGACAGCGATAGGCACCGCGAGAGCATTCGCTTGGGAGGGATCCACCAGGCGCGAGGCCAAACGCCGAATCAGCGCGGCGTTTTGCTTGTTGGCTTGCAAGGCGCCCACCACCTCCAAGGCGGACGCTTCATCCCCTCTTGAAATTTCCCGCTCGACCCAGTCCCGGGCCAGATCGGAGTCCCAGGTCGCCAATGCCAAGCGCCAGCCCCGCGCCAACTCCAAATCGCCCTCCAGCGCGACTCGCTGCAAGGCGACCCGAACGCGCGAATCCGAGGCTTGCCCCCCCCAGGACGGGTCCAACAGCCAATCCATGGCCTGGAGCCGCTGGGATCGGTCGGTCCGGCCCGCCAGTTCGGTCATTTTGGCGATATCGGCGTTGCGCAGCCCATTCTTGCCGCCTGCAGGGCCTTCCTGGGCCCCGGAGGGTGCCAGGTATCCCACGGGCATGGCTTGCGCCGGGTGGCAAACGAAGATCGCGAGGCCCAGGGCCCAAGCCACGTGGATCCGCTTCAAACCTGCTCCTCCCCGCCTTTTGTCTCTTCTTGCCATTTGGACAGACGATACTCGAAGGCTTTGCGCGAAAGCCCCACCGCCCGGGCCGCCGGGGCTAATTTACCGCGGTGCTCCTTCAACGCTTCCTGCAAGAGGTGCCCCACCAGGGTGTCCACCTGGACCCCGGTCGAGAGGGCCTGGCGGGCCAACTCCTGGGCACTTCCGTGCCCCTCGAGGGTCTCAGCTAGGAAGTTGAATTCCTCAGGCTGAATTTCTTCCGCTTCCGAGGATCCCAGAACCAAGACCCGTTGCAGGGCATTCTCGAGCTCGCGCACGTTCCCTGGCCAAGGATGGACAGCCAATCGGGCCACGGCCTCCGGACTGAGCGCCCGACTCTGGCGCCCCACGTCCGCTGCGGCCAGCTTCAATAGGGCGGGCAACCAAGCGTCCATACCTTCGAACCGGACCCTTAACGGGGGCACATCCAGCTGTACGACAGCCAAACGGTAATAGAGGTCCTCGCGGAAAGTCCCCAACTCCACCTGTTCGCGCAAATCCCCGGTGGCTGTCGCCACGATTCGCACGTCGACAGATATAGGGCCCTCCGCTCCGAGCGGTTCCACTTCGTGCTCTTGAAGAAGTCGCAAAAGTTTGACCTGCAGTCCGAGGTCCAGGTCATCCAACCCTGCCAGAACCAAAGTCCCCCCATGCGCCCTGCGCACGCAGCCCAAGCGAGCCCGGTCAGCGCCGGTGAAGGCCCCTTCCTCGTGTCCAAACAAGGTCGATTCCACCAAACTCGGGCTCCCCACGGACAAATCGATCTCGACCAAAGGCCCTTCTCGGCGCTCGCTGAGCCCGTGAATCGCCCGGGCGATCCAGCCCTTGCCGACACCGTGCTCCCCTTGAATCAGCAAGGTGGCCGCGCTTGGGGCCACTCGCTCCACGCGCTTCAAGAAATCTTGCCAGGCCGGGCCGGAGCCGACGGGGCCGGGTTCGCCCAGTGAATTCGCTTTAAAGCTCATTTGGAAACTGCTTAGGAGGCATGCAGCGGTTGACTCGGAAGCCCCCATCGCACAGACTGCGCGCTCATCATCCCCTCTTTCAATCCCTGGCTTCCAGGAATACTCACGAAAGGTTGGTTGATGCACACTACCGAAACCGGGTTGCTACCCGCCCGGAAGTGGGGTCACTCCCCACTTCTTTGCATGTTAAGCGACCCAACGATCCCCGTCCAACACCGAAACCACCCTTCTCCCAAGCGGACCAACTCCCACCATGAATGGCGAAGAACTGCTGAGGCTGATCGAACTCCTCCACGCGCAAAAGGACATCTCTCGCGAGGTCATTTTCCGTGCTCTTGAGGAATCCCTTGCCGTTTCGGTGCGTAAGCGCCTGGGCTTGGACGAAGACCTAATGGTCAAGATTCATCGGGAAACCGGCGCCGTCACAATGGAAGACGACGAGGGTGAGTACGAGGAACTTGACTTGGCCGAACTCGGCCGCATCGCGGCGCAAGCTGCGAAACAAGGTTTCATGCAGCGCGTGCGTGAAGCCGAGCGCGACGTGCTCTTCGAAGAGTACGAGACCCGTGTCGGCCAATTGGTCAACGGAACGGTCCAACGCTACGAAGGCCAAGACTTGGTCGTCAACCTGGGCAAAGTCGAAGGGTACCTTTCCCGCGACGATCGTGTCCGTGGCGAGACCTACGCACCCTCCGATCGCATCCGCGCCATCATCGTGGAAGTGCGCGAGGACGGCAACCGGGTCCGCATCCAACTCAGCCGCACGCACCCCGACCTGGTGCGCCGCCTCTTCGAGTTGGAGGTCCCCGAGATCGCCGACAACATCATCGAGATCAAGCGTGTGGTCCGCGAGCCGGGCTACCGCACCAAAATGGCCGTGCAAACCTCCGATCCGAAAGTGGATTGCATCGGCGCATGCGTTGGGGTCCGAGGGTCCCGAATTCGCGCTGCAATCGACGAATTGCGGGGCGAACGTATCGACATCATCCGGTGGAGCGATTCTTTGGAAACGCTGATCATGAACGGCCTTAAGCCCGCCACGATCCACCTGGACAACATCTACCCCAACGTGGACACCCACTCCGCAGTGGTTTTGGTGGACGAGGATCAACAATCCTTAGCCATCGGCAAACGCGGCCAAAACGTCCGCCTTGCAAGCCGCCTTTGCGGTTGGGAAATCGACATCAAAACCCGCAGCGAGTACTTCGGCGACGAAGACCCGAATGCGGTGAAAGAGAAAGAGGTCGACGAAAACCGTACATCCCTCGACGCTGACGAGCCCATGGACTTGCCCATTCCGGCACCCGTCCCCGCTCCCGACGTCGAGACCACCGAACCCTCCCCCGAAGACGCTCAAGGCTGATACTAGCCAGGCTTCTTCCACCCCCCCCCCGATCCCACACTGCTTAGGGAAACGACCCGTTGAGTAAAAAGGTACGAATTCACGACCTCGCCAAAAGCTATGGCATGCCCGGTAAAGACCTGGCGTCCAAGCTGCGCGATTACGGCTTCACAAAGGCCCGGACGCACATGTCCGCCCTGGACGACTTCGAGTTAGTCCAGGCGGAAGGCCTTCTACAAGCCAACGGCATCTCGCCGGTAGCCACCGTAGAAGAGGCGCCCGCAGACGATATGCCCAAGAGCACCCTGCTCAAGCGCAAAATCAAGCCCAAGGCCGCCACTCCGGACCCTGCAGCCGAAGAGGTTGCACCGGTAGAGCCCGCCCCGGTACACGACCCCGTTCCGGATCCGGTGCCTCAGGCTGAAGTTCCTGCGGTCGAGCCCGAGCCGGTCGAAAGGCCCGCTCCGGTCGAGGTTCCGGCTCCCCAGCCCGAGCCGGTGGTCGCCGAGACTCCCGCGCCGGTCGAGGCTCCTATCGAGGCCCCTATCGAAGCTATCGCCAAGCCCGAGCCCACCCCGGAACCCGTCGCGCAAGCGGCCCCCCCGGAACCGGTCGAAGCCCCCGCTCC
>JBLFXY010000146.1:0-10080 GCA_047611645.1 Glaciecola sp. | reverse complement strand
GCCGTAGAGAAATCCCAACTCTCCCTCAGCTTCTATTCGATCCGGGCCCCTTTCTCGGGAGTGATCGCCGAGCGCAAGGTCAACCTGGGTGCGAGCGCAGGCCCGACCGCTGGCGTCTTTTTGCTCACCGATCCCAGCAACCTACGAGCGGTCCTATATCGCCCGCAGAACGAGCTTCCCTTCTATCTAGAAGCGGCAAAATTGCAAGGTGAAGGCCTCAACATCCGCGTGGAACCCGAAGCCTACGTCGACATGGAGTACACGGGCACTCTGCGCCGCGTGAGCCCCACGGTCGACGCCAAGAGCGGATCCATTCGCGTCACCATCGACCTGCAACAACCCGACGCAGAAGATCCTCGCCCGCACCTGCTCCCCGGAATGATGGTGCGATTGCACATCGTGACCGAGCGTCACCCGGACACGTTGGTCGTTCAGAAAAGAGCCCTGCGTCGAGAAGGCGACCATCGGCACATTTTCGTCGTGCGCGCAGGCATCGCCATGCGCGTCAACGTGAAGGAAGGCTTGCTCGGAGAAGACGAGGTGGAGGTGACCGCCATGAACGGCGAACTCCTGAGCGAAGGGGAAGCCGTTGTGATCGTGGGCGGACGCGCATTAGAGGATGGCAAAGCCGTGCAAATCGCGAACGAGCCCAAGGTGGAAGAAACTCCCGCGGCGCTCGAACCCAAGGAGGAAGCGGACGCGCAAGCCTTCCAGGAAAAGGCATCCGAAAACGACAGCGAAGAAGAACCGGAAACCAGCACCCCGGACGACAATTCGACCACGACCCAAGCGGAGCAAAACTAGGCAATGCCCGAGTCCCCCCAAAGCGACGCACCCGCGACGCGAGGCATCCTCGCCATGGTGCCCAAGCGGCCCGTGGCCGTGACCTGCATATTTCTCGCCGTCGCATTGTTCGGCATGGTTAGCCTCGATCGGCTGCCCATGGACCTCTTACCCGAGATCAGCTACCCCACCCTGACCGTGCGCACCACCTACCCGGGCGCCGCGCCCGAGGATGTGGAGGATCGTATCTCCGAGCGCGTAGCAGAATCGCTTTCGACCCTCAACGGTTTGGTCCGTTCGAGCTCCATCAGTCGTGCGGAGACATCCGACGTGCTCTTGGAATTCACCTGGGGAACGAACATGACCTTCGCCGTGCAGGAGGTGCGTGACCGCTTGGACGGCGTGTTCCTGCCGAAGAACGCAGAACGCCCGCTCATCCTGCGCTACGACCCCAACTTGGACCCGATCCTACGCATCGGAATCCGAGAACCCCTCAAGGCCGAGGCCAACGCAGAGTTGGCCATCCGCGCGGATGACCCCGAGGCTCTAATTCGCCTGCGTTGGCTCGCGGAGCAACGCATCAAGCGCCAACTCGAGTCCATCAAAGGGCTGGCCGCAGTACAAGTGCACGGGGGCCTGGAAGAGGAGATCCTCATCAAGGTGGATCCTGATCGCTTGGCCGCCATGGGCATCACGCCCAATCTGATCGGCACGCGCTTGGCCCAGGAAAATCTCAACGCCTCCGCCGGTCAAATCCGCGAAGGCTCCACCGATTACCTGGTGCGCACGCTCAACGAATTCAAGACCGTCGACGAAATCGCAAACCTGGCCCTGGAACGTCGCGACAACGCGACGATTCGCGTGAAAGACGTGGCGACCATCCTACGCACGTACGCGGAACGCGAGGTGGTCACCCGCATCGGTGGATCGGAGGCGGTCGAGATTACGGTTTTCCGCGAGGCTGGCGCCAACATCGTGGATGTGTCGCGCCAGGTGCGCGAAGCGATCTTCGGAACGGAAGAACAGCAAGAGCTGGCCCGGCAAGACGCCAAGGGGCAGGCCTGGGGCGATAAGCGAAAACTAACCCAGCTCGCTTATACGCAACGCAAGGATGCAGCCTTTGAGCTGCTTTCGGATCAGTCTGTTTTCATCGAAGCTGCGGTCAGAGACGTACGCCAGGCCGGCCTGCTAGGAGCCCTCTTTGCCGTCATAGTCATGTGGCTGTTCCTGCGCAAGGTCACCGCGACCTTGATCATCGCGGTGGCGATCCCGATCTCTGTGGTCGGCACTTTCGCTCCCATGTTGATGTCGGGCGTTTCCCTCAACATCATGTCCCTGGGCGGATTGGCCTTGGGCATCGGAATGCTAGTGGACAACGCGATCGTGGTTCTGGAGTCGATCACGCGCTGTCGCGAAGAAGGCGACGGCCTGGTGGCTTCCGCGGTGCGGGGCGTGCGCGAAGTCGCAGGAGCCATCACAGCTTCCACCCTGACCACCGTGGCCATTTTCGCCCCCATCGTTTTCGTGGAAGGTATCGCGGGTCAGATTTTCACCGACCAAGCGGTCACCGTGGTCTCCTCCCTGTTGGTCTCCCTGGCCGTGGCCCTGCTGTTCATCCCCATGCTGGCGTCGCGCCCCCTGCTGGCTTCGCCGCAAGCATTCCACGGCGGCTACGACTGGGTGGGCGCGAGCTGGCGCTGCTTCCGCAAGGAACCTAGCCAAGTCATGGCGAATTTCAGGCGATTCCTCGGCAAGTTTTTGGGCGAGCAGCTCCTGCACGGTTTGAGCTGGGGCATCCTGCAATTCATTCCGAGTCTTTCCTTACTGCTTCTGCGCCTGCTGCTCTTTGTCATCATCCGCACGATCCTGATCGCTTTGGTAGTGCCCATTGCCATCCTGGGGCTGCTCGGTTTCATCCGCCGTTACACATTCGATCGGCTTTGGGATCGCTTGGAGTGGGCCTACCCCCGGGTTCTAGAGGCATCCTTGCGCTTGCCTATTCTGGTCTTGGCCGGCGTGGGGCTCTTGGGCTGGGGCGCGTGGACGCGTTCCCATGACTTGGCCTTGGAACTGTTGCCCGAAATCCATCAGGGTGAATTCACCGCGTTCATGGCCTTGGGTGTGGGTACGCCGATCGACATCTCCGAAACCGTATACCGCAGGATGGAACGTGACGTGAGTGGTGTGGACGGAGTGTCGGGTACCGCCCTCATGGTCGGTGTGGAAAGCGACACACTCACCCGAGAAATCGAGGGCGAGAATACGGCCCGGTTGACGGTGCGCCTCGACCCCGATCATCGCTCCAAAGAGCGCGAGCAGCAGGTCCAGGAAAGTGTGCGCCGTATCATCGAAGCCGAACCCGCCTTGGCCAAACCTCCCACCTTCCGCCGTCCGACCCCCTTTACGTTGGAAGCTCCGATTTCGATCGAGATTCGGGGCCGCAACCTGGAAGCCCTGTCCGAACTCGCGGGTGAAGTTCAAGAAAAGTTGATCAACCTACCCGGCTTGAGCGATATCCGTACGACCTTGCACGCCGGGCACCCCGAGGCCCTATTGGTGTTCGACCGGGACAAGGCCTTGGCCTTCGGTTTGGACATTGGCGCCATGTCCGACTTTGTGCGGGACCAGGTGCTAGGTCGCGTGGACACGCGCTTCGTCGAAGGCGAAGAACGCATCGCTGTACGCGTGCGCGCCGACCAGGACCGCCTGGCAACCCTTGAGGACATCCAATCTCTGATTGTAAACCCCGAAGCGGACAACCCCATCCCCCTCTCAGCCGTCGCGCATCTCAGCCAAGTGCAAGGTCCCGCCGAAATCCGCCGCATTGGAAATATGCGCGCCGTGTTGGTGACCGCCAGCACGACGAGTTTGGACCTCGGCGGCACCGTAGAAACGATCGATCGCTTGCTCGACGACCTGCAGGTGCCCGATGGCGTGATCGTTGAGATGGGCGGACAAAAGCGCGAGCTGGATTCCAGCCGCCGCAGTCTGACCCTGGCGTTACTGCTGGCCATTTTCCTGGTCTACGTAGTCATGGCCACCCAGTTCGAGTCCTTACTGCAACCCTTCATCATCCTATTCAGCGTCCCCCTGGCTGGCATCGGAGTGGTGTTCACCCTGCACTCTCTCTCCGTTCCCGTCTCGGTGGTCGTTTTTGTGGGCATGATTCTGCTGTCGGGCATCGTGGTGAACAACGCCATCGTTTTGGTCGATCGCATCAACCAAAAGCGGGCCGAAGGACTCGACATGCGGCAGTCCATCCTGGAGGCCGGGCACGCTCGTCTGCGCCCGATCCTCATGACCACCCTGACCACCATCCTGGGGCTTCTGCCCCTGACCGGCTGGCTGGCACGCGTGCCGCTGCTGTCCTACATACCCTATGCCGGCCCCTGGATTACCAGCGCAGGTGCGGGCGAAGGCGCCGAGATGCGGGCTCCCATGGCCATCACCGTGGTGACCGGACTCGCATCCTCCACCGTGCTGACGCTGATCGTGGTTCCCGTGCTGTACTACCTCTTGATGCGCCGCGATCCGGCCCCCACCACGGACGAGGCCACACTCTAGCATGAAGAATCATCCGCGCGACCTCTTCCACTTGATCGTGTCCCGCCCCATCGGGACCCTAGTCATTTTGGTTTCGCTCACAGTGCTGGGCTTGATCAGCTATTTTGGACTGCCCGTGCAATTGATCCCCGGTGGCATCGAGGGCTCCCGATTTTCTGTGTGGGTCAGCCACCCCGGATCCTCAGCCAACGAGAATGAATCCAAGGTCGCCACAATCCTCGAAGAGGAATTCCGCACCCTGCCCGATGTGGACGACATCTGGTCTCGTTCCGATGACGACAGTGTTCGCGTGCGGGTCCAGTTCAAGGGTGATGGCAACCTGGAATTGGCTCGCGCCGAGCTCAGGGATCGCATCGAACGCGCGCGCCCACGCCTACCCGACACCGTGGCGCGCATCGGGGTATGGGCCAACGACGATGGCGAGCCCCCGATCATGGTCTTCATCCTCATGGTGGATGAGGCCGAAGAGGACCCTTCCTTCCTGATCGAGCAATTCGTGCAGCGACGCGTCGAAGCCATCGAGGGGGTCAGCAAGGTCGACATCTGGGGCATGCTCGACGATGCGATCCGCATTTTGCTGGATGAGACCAAGGTCGCGGCCGCACAGATGGACATCGGCGAGCTGATTCAACGCATGTCTCGCGACAACTTCTCCAAGCCCTTGGGCGAGATCAAGTCAGGACACAAGGAGCTCTTGTTGCGCTCCGACATGCGCTTTGACGATCTGCAAGAGATCCGCGATTACCCTATCGGCAACGGTCAGTCGATCGACGACGTGGGCACGGTCATGCGCACCAAGAGTGTGCGCGATTGGCTCTCGCGCGTGGACGGCCGGCGCGCGTACTACGGCATGGTGCAGCGCGAGAGCAACGCCAACGTGGTCAACACCTCGCGCGCGGTCGCCAATCTTTTGGAAGAGCTGAATTCCGATCCGAAACTCAAAGGCCGGGTCAGCGTGGCCACGCTCTTCAACCAAGGCGAGGTCATCGAAGCCTCGCTCTCACGCCTGCAAAGCACGGCACTCTGGGGTGGCGGTCTGGCCATCATCGTGCTGCTGCTCTTTCTGCGCCGCCTACGCACCACGCTGGTGGTGGCCATGTCGATTCCGGTGTCGGTGCTTCTGGCCCTGGTCTACGAATACTTCACAGGAGGCTCGTTCAACATCCTGACCATGACGGGTTTGACCCTGGCCCTGGGCATGTTGGTGGACAACTCCGTGGTGGTGATCGAGAACATCACGCGCCTGCGGCAGCAAGGTTTTAGCCGCAGGGATGCGGCCGCAGCGGGTGCGAGAGACGTGGGCTTGGCCATCTCGTTGGCGACCATCACAACGCTGGTGGTGTTCCTGCCCTTGGTCTTCACTATTGAGGACCCCATGCTCGCGGTCTTCATCCAAGCGATGACCCGCCCCCTGTCCTTGGCCTTGCTTTTCAGCCTGGTCGTCGCGCTTTTCTTTCTACCTGTGCTCGCCTTCCTGGTGGACGCACCGCGACCGCAATGGGTCCAAAGGCCCTTTGCGGTCATGGCCAAGGTCACCGCGATCCCGGTGCGTGGTCTGGCCCATTGCATCGGGGCTTGCCTATTCATTTGGCGCAAAGTCCTTTTGGGATTGCACCGCACGTCCCTGGGGATTGCGGACTTGCTCTACCCCGTGCGACACATTCTGTTCCTCGTATTGCTGTTCTTGCTCTATCGGCATCAGACGGTCGGGCAAGGGCCGTATGAATGGAATCAACAGCTCCAGGCCATGGGCATGTCCAATCCCCCTGGTACTTCGATAGCCCTACAGGTCAGCTTGGGGATCGTGGGCATGCTCCTCCTGTTGATCGGCCTCCCCCGCATCCTCAAACAGGCCAGTCAGCCCAAGCCATCCGAATCCCACGTACCTAAGGGAACCTCGATTCTGGCCTGGATCCAGGAAGCCAACCACGCGCTACTGGAATGGACACTCGGCCACAGGGTCCTCGCTTCCCTTATTGCCGTCGCAGTGCTTTGCACATTCATGATTCCGGTATCAGGTCTGCAAATGACCTCGTTCGGAAACGATGAGGACTCTTCCGAGTTGAACATGCGCGTGATGCTGGAGTCCAATTTCACCTTGGCCCAGGCGAGTGCAGAGATGCGCAAATACGAAAAGTACTTTGAGGGCCGCCGTGAAGAGTTGGGCTTTGAGCACCTCTCTGCACGTTTCCGATCCACGCGCGGGCGCATCGGTCTGCACTTCGCCCAAGGGACCATCGACAAAGAACAAATGACCGCCCTGCGCTACCGGTTACAGCAAGAGGTTCCAAAGTTTCCAGGACACCGTTTGCGCTTTGGAGATGAGCAAACTCTAGGCGATGCGAACAATCAACAGGTGCAATTCATCCTGCGCGGTAGCCACTCTGAGGAACTCGAACGGCTCGGCGAGGAGGCGGTAGCCATCTTGCGCGGGGTCTCAGGATTGACTGATGTGGAGTCGCCCCTCGAGAGTTCTCCGGAGCAAGTGCGCTTGATCCTGGACCGGGAAGCGGCCTTCGAATTCGGCGCTACGTCCCAGTCTACTCTGCAAAACGTGTCTTGGGCCCTGCGCGGTGCACAATTGGCGCGTTACCAAGAGGAAGGACGCGAAATCCCCCTGCTCATCGAATACGACCAGGAGAAGCTTGCGGGGCTCGACACCCTGCGTAACTTGAACGTATGGACGGGCGAGGGGGCTGTGGCGCTGGCTAGTTATGGCAAGCTCGATTTCCAACCGGGCAGTCGAGAAATTTGGCGCTCCAACGGACAGACCACATTCTCGATCAACGCTCGCTTGGTCAACGCCAACAGCAAAGTCCTTCTGCAGCAGGCGGGCTATGATGCGCTCGAAGCACTTAATATGCCAAAGGGGTACAGCCTGGGCCGCGATGTGGGTGCTTTCGCGGAACGCAACGAACAAGCGGGTCAAATGAAAATGGCGCTCATCATGAGTGTTTTGCTCGTGACCCTGGTCATGGCGGTTCTCTTTGAGTCGGTCATCCTACCGGCCGCGGTCATGACCACTGTGCCTTTCGCCATCGTGGGAGCCCTTTGGACCCTATACCTTTTCAACCCGGTCATGGATTCCATGGGTTGGATCGGATTCATCCTGCTGGTCGGAGTGGTGGTCAACAACGGCATCGTGCTGTTGGATAAAATTCACCGCCTGCACATGGAGGAAGGTTTGAGCCGCCACGACGCGGTGCTCGAAGGAGCTCGCGCCCGGGTTCGGCCCATTCTTATGACGGCCATGACCACTGTGTTTGGACTCCTACCCATTACGCTATCGGCCTACGATGGCAAGGGTCTCGATTACCGTGCCTTGGCCACTTGCGTGGCGGGCGGTTTAGCCTTCTCTACCTTCTTCACGCTCTGGGTGGTGCCGCTGACCTACACCCTGCTCGAGGACTTCCGCCTGTTCCTGTTCCACACCTTGCGTCTGGGCTTCCTGGGTGGCAAGAACACGGAGGCCGCCGGCGGTGCATCCGTGCAACAGATCTCAGACCAGTAATCCGACAATTCCTGAGACTTCCGGCTACAATCAGCCCATGAAAATCTCGATCGAATACTGCACGGCTTGAAACTACCTGCCCAAGGCCTCCAGTTTGCAGGCCGCCATTATCAAAGCCCACCCGGGCACCGAAGTTGAGCTCATTCCCGGCTCCGGCGGCACCTTCCTGGTGCATGCCGACGGCAAAAAAGTCTGGGACAAGCTAGCCGACGACTCGGGCTTTCCCGAGGAAGCCCCGTTGGTCAGCTCCCTCTGACCCGCTCGCTCCAAGAATGCAAAAGGCGCCCCGGTCCATGGCCAGGGCGCCTTGCTTTTTGGCCCGAGCTCCAGCTCACGGTTGAATGCTACGTCAGATCGCTGGCACCACGACGCTCCCCGACCCGGCAAGGGGCACCCTGATTCCGCATCCCAAAACGGAACCCGGGCTGGGGTAGATTGGGAACCGGACGGAATTCCCACGGCAAAGGTAGACGGCCCCGCCTGGGGACCTACACTCCGGGTCCGAACGGGCGTTTCGACGCCTCCTCCTATCCGTCGGCCTCCCACCAAGAGGCGCTCCTTCACCCCGCTGAATCATGGCACAGGACCTCAACAGGCCCTCCACCGAAGTCCTCTCACGCCCCGGCATGAAAATCGCCTGCGTGCTGTCTGAATTCCACTTGGATCTGACGGGAGCCATGATGCAGTCCGCGCGCGCTGAGTTGCTGCGCGCTGGAATGGCGGAAGAAGACTGGGTCGTGATACAGGTGCCCGGCGCTTTCGAATTGCCCCTGGTCGCGCGCCGCCTTGCGAGCCACAGTGACATCGACGCGGTGTTGTGTTTTGGCCTGGTTATCACGGGTGAGACCAAGCACGACCACTGGGTTTCCATGGGCGCCACCGAAGGCATCCTGCTGGCCAGCTTGGAGACCGACAAGCCGATTCTATTCGGTGTCTTGACCTGCGATACGGTCGAGCAAGCCCGCGCCCGCGCCCTCGCTCCCGAAGCCGGCGGCGTTCAAGACAAGGGCCGCGAGGTTGCAGCCGCCGCCATCAAAACCTTGCACGCGCTCGACCAAGCCACGCACCCCTTCGCGTAGCAGCCCCCCGCACACTCCTCGATCTCCCCAGCTCGACCTCCTGCCCATGCCCCCCCCCATGACCCAAAAAAATCTCCCGATCAAGAAACGCACACGCGCCCGCGAGCTGTGCCTTCAGTACCTCTACCAGGTCGATCTGCTGGGAGAGAGCATCCTCGATGAGGTGGATGATTTCCTGCGCGAGGAAGAAACAGACCGGGACACGCGTAGCTATGCGCGTGAAATGATTGTGGACACGACCAAGCAACGGGTGGAAATCGACACAGAGATTAAAAACGTCGCACAGAACTGGGAGATCCATCGCATGGCGGTCATCGACCGCAACGTGCTGCGCCTAGCCACCTACGAATTGCTCTTCCGCGATGACATCCCGCCCAAGGTGGCCATCAACGAAGCCATCGAACTCGGCAAGCGCTTTTCCACTTCCAACTCAGGGTCGTTCATCAACGGCATCCTGGACAAGATCAAGAACAAGCGCCACGGAAGCCAAGCCGCTGCCGTGGCACCCGAAGAGTCGCCTTCCACTGAGACAGTGGCTACCGAGACAGTGGCTACCGAGACGCCTTCCACCGACACTCCTTCGATTGGGGAAAGCCCCGAGGCCTAGATCATGGGATTGTTCGATCGTTTCAAGTCGCGCCTGAGCAAAACGCGCGCGGCACTCTCCGATGGCCTTTCCGGTTTGTTCCGGGGAGGGCGCCCCATCGACCAGGAATTGCTCGATGAGTTGGAGGAGCTGCTGTACACCTCGGACCTGGGTCCCGTGGCGGGCATCCTGACCGCTGAGTTGGCACGCCTGCACAAGCGCGGCGAGCTCAAGGGCGAGGACGACGTGCGCGTTTGCCTGCGGGAAACGCTGCTGGGGCGTTTGGATGCCGCGCCCGACGAAACGACCTTCTTTCAAAACACCCCCACCGTGATCCTGGTGGTGGGCGTCAACGGATCGGGCAAGACCACCTCCATCGCCAAGCTCGCGCACCGCTTCCAATCCCAGGGCAAAAAAGTCCTGCTGGGTGCGGCGGACACCTTCCGCGCCGCCGCAGCGGACCAACTCGAGATTTGGGCCAAGCGCAACGGGGCGGAGATCGTGCGCCAGAAACACGACGGTGCGGACCCGGCTGCGGTGGCCTTTGATTCAGTGGT
>JBLFXY010000145.1:0-10108 GCA_047611645.1 Glaciecola sp. | reverse complement strand
TGGAAGCTCGGTGACCCTGAGCCTCTCACCCGCCGGAAGCGAGTTACAGGATTTGACGGGCGGAGCTCTAATCGCCACGGACGTTACTTTCGATTTGGCCGATCTGCCCGCTCCCGTACAGGGAATCAAGCCCTTTGGCGCCCAGGACGCCATCGGCTCCGTGGACTTAGCAGATTTGGTGACGCCCGTTTTACAGGTCGAGTTGGCCCAGGTTTCACAGGTGGGAGATGAGCTGTTCGTGTACATCTTCGGCGCGAATCCAGAAGGGGGCGATACCGTGGCCTTTGAGCGGCGCATTCCGTTAACTCCAGGAACGGCCCTGGTCGATTTACTCTCGTCGGATTTGCAGATGCTCGATACTGCAGGAATGGGCTTGGCCGATGACGGTACGATTCGTATTGCAGTGCGCATGGCGAGTGGCGTGGTGCAGTCCTCTTTGCGCGTACTCGATGGAAGTCCGTTCGTGGATGGCGTGCAGGACTACATCTTCGATTTGACCGCTCCCGAGATCCTGACGATGGGATTCAGCCCTGAGCCGACCAATATTCTGATCACCGATCAACGGGATCTGACCGTTTTTGGGGTTTCGAGCGAGGTCTTAGCGGGTGCGCGCGTTTCGACCGTCTTCGGTGACAACGTCACCATTCTGGATCCGCCGGCACCCACGCAGTCGGGGCTTGGCAACGTCTTTGTGGCGGCTTCGGCTCCCCTGGGAATTGTCGACCCGGGCTTGGGCCCGGTGGCCTTCAGCGTTCAGGCCTTCGACAACGCCCTCAATACGCCTACCGACGCCTACGCTGGCGTGTGGACCCAGGTTGGGGTGGCTGCAACGGGAGACTTGCTTCCCGGGGCGGAAATCCAGGTTTGGGTTTTTGACGCAGCGACTCTGCTCCCCATCCAGGATGCGCGCGTGATCACCCACCAAGACAACGGCGGCATCACTTTCTTGGATGCGGATGTTACGGGCCTTTTTGGCGTGCTCACCATGGATGCGGCGGCCGCGGGCGACACGCTGGTCACAGTGGATGCGGAAGATTACGACCTGTTCACATTCCATGGAGCACCGCGCGGAATCATGCAGGTTCTCCTGCAGCGCACCACGCCATTGCCCGCCCAGTGGCAGGGCCAGGTTCAGGCATCCTTCCCCGAAGCGCCGATTCAAGGCGTGGACGTGTTGGTCTCGGATACGCGGTTGAATTTGGGTGGGGCTTTAGCCCGTCGCACCGATGCTTGCTCCTTGGACACCTCGGCCAATCTCTATCGCTGCTCCTTCGGTCCGGAGATCGGAAGGATCGGGCGCGTCGGTTTTGGCACTTTCGTCGCGGCCGACCTCTCCCTTGTGCAGGCTGCATTCCATCCGCTCAGCTTCATGCGGGCGTTCGGTTGGGAAACCGGGCAGAGCACATTGACCACGGGCGGGTTTGGCGTGCCTTCAATCATTCGGGTCGATTCCCTGGTGACCACCGGAGTGGTGGAGGATCTGCCTATCGAGGTGCCCGCCCAGGTCATGTCAATAGCGGCCGCGCCCTCCATGGGCGCCTTGGTTGAAGAACCGCGCGTTTATGTGGACGGTTTATCACCCGGAATGGACCGACCGGTGCTGGTGGGTCTTGGCATCGCTTATTCGTCGGGTGCAGACACGTGGGATATTCGATCAGCGATCCCTGGCGTTGTAGACGGGGTTGAGGACGATGTGACCGATGAGCTCGGCATACTGGTTGAGTTTGGAACCCTGCTTCCCGACCACTTCCTGCGCATTGAAGCGGAGGATGTGGATGGCAACCTTTCGGTGGTCCGACGTCATCTTTCAGCTCTGGGGGGCGTTCTTTCCTTGAACGAGATCCCTAACCTTCAATCCCCGGCGAGTGGTGCCAACACAGGGGGCGCGAGCTATGGTTTGGTGCTCTTGGATGCGTTGAGCGACAGTCGAGGAATGGATGGCTTGTACAAAGCTCATTTGACCGACAGCGCAGGTCGGGGTTGGTCTTTGTGGCACCGTGACGTGCCCGATGGTGCGGGAGTCATCAATATTCAAGTGCCTGAGATCGCATCGGTTGGCGGTACGCCTCTAGCTGTAGGAACGATCACTTGCCGCACGAGCCTCTTCGCAGCGCCGGGTTTGGATACGACCCAATTTATGTGGTCGGACTTGCACCGTGATGCTGAGGTTTACGTGCTCAGCGAAGAGTTCAGCTTCGAGCAGAACTGATCGGATGCATCGCTATTGCGCGGGAGGCTATGGAGCCTCCCGTCGCAGGTGCCTCCAATGCCGGGATCCTGAACTACGGGGATCCTGAACTACGGGGATCCTGAACTACGGGGATCCTGAACTACAGGGATCCTGAATTACAGGGTTTCTAGGCCTACAGCGGCCACCGTATAGAAGAAAGGGCACTGGACGAGGATGGCTGTGACGGAAAGCGGCGGAGTACCTCGCATTTAGGGGGCGAGAGAGATCGAGGGTTTTTTTGCGGTAAGACGGTACCGCGAATGGGCCTTTAGGCGAATGGGGCAGGGAAGAGCGCCCGATTGAAGCGTGGAAGCCATAGTTTGCTTTCCCGGCAATGGCTCGGTTCCTATACTTAGCCCAGCGGGGCGAGCATTCGTGGGGGGTCACAGGGTGGGATCTTCAGGTGCAGCGTTCCAGGTACCGCTATACGAGGAATTCCTATGAAACTGTGTTCGACCCGTTTTATGCCCCTGGCTTTGATTGTCAGCGTGGGCCTTATGGCCTGTCAGCAGCTTCCCAAGCAAATGGGGCAGGGTGTGACTATCGCACCCGGCTCGACCTTGGAGGCCCGCAATCCCAGCGATGTGGTTGTGGCCCCTGTGATTTTGGCTGAGGAAGGCATTGTTGTGCCCGGTCGCGTCCTGCGAGAGTCCGTGGCCCGAGCCCTGGTCAAGAGACGCTATGCACCTCTCTCTTTGGATTTCGTCGATGAGGCGGGCATGCTATCCAGCGATGGCGTCACCGAGGCTTCCTATCGGGCGGGCACCCTCAACGAGGAGGTCGTTTGCCAAATCATCGTGCACGGTTGGAAGCAGAGCCTCTGGGATAGCCGTCGCGCCCTTGTCGTCGACGTCGAGATTCAAATGATCGACCCAGCGAACCCCATGGGGACACCGCTATGGAGTGGTCGGTTGGACGGCCGAATGGATTTTGCGAGCCAGGAGCCCAGTTTTGCCAGTAATAGCACTTTCTTCAGCGCTGCCCTGGACCAACTCGCCGCTGAAATCATGGCGGTTATGCCGTCCCATGTGACCCGGCCCAGTTCACGCTGAGAGGCGGTCGCAGGGCCCAAAACCCTGTCGCCAAGCCCATAATCCCGCTCCTGGCTGACTCCCAAAGAGCCCCAAGGGCTGGGATTTTCTCCAAACATGGGTCTTTTCCGGCTTGTTTTGCCCTGACAAGGGGCACACCCCAAGCTAAGATCCCCACGTCGTTTCCCCCAATTAGGGGAATGACAGGCCGGAATTTCCGGCGCACCCGGTCCTGGGTATTGAGTGGAGTCCTCGTGGATTCCGTCCGGGGGCCAGGGCAAGTAGGTTACGAACGAGACTAGAATCCAATGGCTATCGTCCCCACTCGCAAGAGCGAGTTGATCCGTGAATTTGCCACCAAAGATGGTGACAACGGATCTTCTGAAGTGCAGATCGCACTCCTCACTGAGGATATCAAGAACCTGACCGAGCACCTCAAGGTGCACAAGAAGGACTTCACTACCCGTCGAGGCTTGTTGATGAAGGTGGGCCGTCGCTCAAAACTTCTGCGCTACCTGCGCAACAATGACGTGGCTCGTTACCAAGGAATCGTTCAAAAACTAGGTCTTCGCCGCTAAGGGAATAGGGGGATGCGAAACAAAATCCTCCTACCTCGTGCGAGACCCCGGCGTCTTCCAATCTATGCAGCGCTCTGACCCGGAACCCCGGAGGATGGGCGCCGCGTTTGATTTTGGAGATGTCGACTCCCCATGGGAATTTCCCCAGGGGCTTACGGGCTATGGCCACATGGGTCAGCCCACTATGCAGTCGTCGTAAAAATAAATACGGACCAATAAAAACATGAAACCCGTTCGAGTAGAAGCCAAGATCGCTGGCAAAACAATAGTGATCGAAACAGGCCAGATGGCGCGTCAATCCGCCGGCTCTGTAATTTGTACCCTTGGGGACACGAAGATCTTCGCCGCAGTCAATTCGGGCAATGCCCGTGAAGACATCGATTTCTTCCCCCTGGTCTGCGACTATCGCGAGAAGACCGAATCCGCGGGCAAGATCCCCGGTGGTTTCTTCAAGCGCGAAGGTCGTCCGACCACCAAGGAAATCCTGACCATGCGACTGATCGACCGCTCGATCCGTCCCATGTTCCCCGAAGGTTATAAGGAAGAAGTCCAGGTGATGACCCACGTACTGCAGTACGACGGAATCAACAACCCTGACGTCCTGGCCATGATCGGCGCTTACGCCGCTATCCGCATCAGCGGCCTGCCCTTCGCAGGTACCCTGGGCGCCGTCCGCATCGGACGCGTCGATGGTGAGCTGGGCGCATGGCCCACCGATGAGGAGCGTCGCTGCGAGAGCGATCTCGACCTGGTCGTCGCTGGCCATAAGGACGGCGTCGCCATGGTGGAAAGCTCCGCCAAGCAGCTTGTCGAAGCCGACATGATCGACGCTTTGGAGATGGCTGGTGATGTCATTCGTGACGTCGTCAACCTGATTGAGGAGCTCGGTGAAGCCGTTGGTATCAACGCCGCTGAATTCACAGCTCCCGCCGTGGACGAAGACCTGAAGCACAAAGTCTTCGGTTCCGAGTCTGACTTGATCGCCGCAATGGCCACCGAAGGTAAGCATGAGCGCGATGCCGCTTGCAAGGTCGTGGAAACGGCATGCATTGGGGCCCTCATGGCCGATATGGCTGACGACCAGAAGCGCGCCATGAAGAAGGTCCTCAAAGGCTTCTTCCATGACCTGCGCCGCAAGGTCGAGCGAGACATGATTCTTGATGGCAAGCGTTCCGACGGTCGTGGTACCGAGGACATTCGCCTGATCACGGTTGTTCCCGACTTCATCGAGCGCCACCACGGTAGCGTGCTGTTCACCCGCGGTGAGACCCAGGCCTTGGTTAGCGCCACCTTGGGTACCCCCGACGACGAGCAGGTCATCGACGGCGTCGAGAAGGAATACCGCAAGAACTTCTACTTGCACTACAACTTCCCGCCCTACTCCGTGGGTGAGACTCGCCGCATTATGGGTCCTGGCCGTCGTGAGATTGGTCACGGCATGTTGGCGGAGCGTTCCCTGCAGGCTGTCATGCCGAGCAAGGAAGCTTTCCCTTACACCGTTCGTATCGTGTCCGACATCATGGAGTCCAACGGCTCCTCGTCCATGGCTTCGGTCTGTGGCGGTTGCTTGGCTATGATGCGCGCAGGCGTTCCCGTCAGCCAGCCGGTTGCAGGTATCGCCATGGGCCTGGTCCAAGAAGGCGATCGCACCGCGATCCTGAGCGACATCCTCGGTTCCGAGGACCACAACGGCGACATGGACTTTAAGGTCGCAGGTTCCGGCGTGGGTATCACCGCTTTGCAGATGGACATCAAGATCACGGGTGTTTCCCGCGAACTCTTGACGACCGCACTGGAGCAGGCTCGCAAGGGTCGTATCCACATCCTGCACAAGATGCTCGAGTCCGTTCCGGCCCCGAGCAAGGAAGTTTCCCGCTTCGCACCCCGCTTCGAATCGATCAAGATTCCCGGCGAGAAGATTGGCTTCCTGATCGGCCCTGGTGGCAAGAACATCAAAGCCCTGCAGTCCGATTACGAAGTCAAGGTCACCATCCTCGACGACAACGGCAACGTGCAGATCTTCGGTACGGACCCCGACAAGGTCCAGGCGTGCAAGAACGCCATCAAGGCCTCTACAGAAACCCCTGAAGTCGGAACCCGCTACAAGGGAACCGTGCGCAGTGTGCGCGACTTCGGTGCTTTCGTTGAGATCCTTCCCGGCGTGGAAGGCCTCTGCCACATCTCTGAGCTTGCCGACGGTTTCGTTGGCGCGGTGACCGACGAGGTCAACGTGGGCGACGAGATCGAAGTCGAGATCATCAACGTGGACGACCGCGGTCGTATCAAGGTCAGCCGCAAGGCTGTTCAAGCCGGTGCCGGCGGTGGCGGTAGCAGCAATGCAAGTGCCAACGAAGGCGCCCAGGAAGGTGCTAACGAAGGTGCTAACGAAGGTGGTGGGGAGCGCGAAGAGCGTCCTCGCCGCGAAGAGCGCCCCCGTGGACGGGATCGCGAAGAGCGCCCGCGTGGCCGTGATCGCGAGGAGCGCCCGCGCGGTCGTGACCGCGAAGAGCGTCCCCGCGAGGACCGCCCCCGCGAAGCTCGCGAAGAACGCCCCCGCGAAGAACGCCCCCGTGGCCGTGACCGCGAAGAACGCGAGGAGCGTGGAGATCGCGAAGAGCGTCCCCGTGGACGTGGCCGTGCCCGTGAAGAACGTGACGACAGCGGAGATCGCGAAGAGCGCCCGCGCGGCCGTGGCCGCGATCGGGACGATAGCGATGACCGCCCCCGTGGTCGAGGCCGTGATCGTGACTCCAACGATCGCGACAACAACGACCGCGAGAGTCACGATCGCGAAAGCAATGATCGCGACAGCGGTGGCGATGATCGCCCCCGTGGCCGTGGACGCGATAGGGACGACAGTGATCGCGACGACGCACCCCGTCGCGGCCGCTCCCGCAGCTCCCGCTAGCCATCTGTCCAGCGGGTCCAATTTGGATTCCGCCGGATAAACTCACAAGACCGGAGAGACGCCAGACGTCTCTCCGGTCTTTTCGTTTGCATGTGAGGGAGGGTGTCTCATTTCGATGCATGGTCCCCGGGAAGCGGGTCTCCGGGCACTCAAATGCAAAGATGTTGCAAAAATAAGTACGTGAGTGGATGCCGGTCCGTTCACCAGACGAAAGTCTTGGTGTGCCTTCGATAGAGTGTCCTCTAGTGCGCAGCACCGATCCCGGAACTCCTACCCACCTTAACCATGATGCTGTCCCTCCTTTGTTGGCTCCCACTGTTGCTCGGAAACCCGCTTGCGACCCAACCGGAGTGCCCCTCCTCTGAACTTGCCGGTATTGCTGATGACGGCCGGGGTACGCCCTACAGGGTTGAGAAAGCGGACAGCATATGTGGCCTGAGTGAGCCGAGGCAATTGACCGTTCCGGCCATGGTGGACTTCTCCAAGCTCCTACACGCCACAACGGAGTACAAGGATCTGGTACGGCGCAAGATCGACCCGGCGAGTGCAGAGGGCACTGCGATCCTCGCTCGGGCGAACGCCCTGGTACTTGATGCCTGCGAGGCTGTGCGGACCAGCGGGGGCTACTGCAGCGTCTGGAAGAAGATCGCACGGCGCGATGGCGGAGTCATTCCCGAAGTGACCTCGCAGGTTCTGAAAGGGCTTTAGCAGTCCATTGGCAGCGTGTGGTCCCGCCAGCGGCTTCCGAAAATTTGGAAGGTTGGCTACCTGCGTGGTGAAGCGGTATTCTCCGAGCGTGCAGACACTCCCTCGCAAATCCTTCTCGCTGGCCCCCTGGGTCGTTTTAGGGTCCATGCTCGTGGGCTCCACCTGGTTAAGCGGCTGCGGTTCTCCCAGCCGGACCACGCCCCGGGCGCGCAATGAACAGGTCAATCTAGAGCTCTTCCAGCAGTTGATCGAAGGCGGCACTATGACGCCGTTGGAGGGATTTGAGGACGACGAATACTTGGCGGAATTAGAGAGGCAGTATTCGGACTTGGAAGCGATGGATGCGGAAGGCAAGCCGCCGGCAGGAAGCCAAGAGGTCAAACCTGCAGTAGGGCCAGGACAGGGCGGCCTGGATGATGGCCTCGGGGATGGCCTCGGGGATGCATTGGGGCCTTTATTGCCAGGCGTCATTTCGGAGCCGCCGATCAATCCCTACCTCGAGTTCGGTTCTCAAATTTACGTCTATGACAACGGCCTGGTCATGAAGCCGTACACATTCCCGCCGAGCATGGGTAAGAACGTTTTAAATCTGCTCACTGCTTACGGGGATTTCCCGATCTACGGGTCGGGCATCGATGGATCAGGCATGCCCGAGGACGCAGCGGGGCAGCCGTTGGATGCGGTACTTTTGGACCTGCGCCAAAATTGGTCGATCGAAGCCTGGTCCGATCCGCGCGGCGCGGGCAGTGGGGCCTTGCAAGCACCGACGCCCATCGTGCTGGGGGATCTCTTGATTATCACGGCCGCGCCGGATGTGCTCTTGGACGTGGAACACTTCATCAATATCTTTGTTGAAGACGTCAAGCAGATCGAGATCGAAGCCAAAATTGTGGAGGTCATCACCACCGAAGGCTTTGATTATGGAGTGGCTCGGATCGACGACGCGACGCCGATCTTTGGGTTGCCGAACTCGGGTACACTGATCCATGGCATCGATTTCTCCTTGCCAAACACGGTGGGCAGCACCGTTACTGGGAACTCCCTGCTTTCGGTGGGGGCCGTTTTTGACGGCGTCGTGTTCAACGCTGTGCTCGAAGCTGTGGCGTCCAACGAGCACGTTTCGATTATTTCGCGGCCCAAGGTTGCTGTTCGGGAAGGCGCCCGGGCGGAAATTGTGAACACGACCGAGATTCCGTTCTTCAACATCTCCAATATCAACTCGAGCGGCAACTTCACCACCACTTTGGTCTACAAGCCGGTGGGGGTGCAGATGTACGTGATTCCCAGGGTCATAGGGGACGACACGGTCGTGCTTTCCATCGACATCGAAGCTTCCCAGCAAACCGGCACCGCTGTGACTTTCAGTCAGGGCAACTCGGATGACTCGGCCCTCGTTCAAGTACCCCTGATTTCCAGCCGCCGGGCGCGCACGATCGTGCGCCTGGAGCCTGGACAAGCGGTCATCCTGGGTGGATTGATCACGGAACGTACATTGGAACGGGAGCGTAAAGTCCCCTTCTTGGGGGATATACCGGTGCTGGGTTACCTCTTCAAGAGTTCCTTCCAGCTCAAAGAGCAAACCAACGTGTTGTTCTTTATTCGCCCCCGAATCCTCCAGGGTGGCGATCTGAACGGCTCCTTCGAGAATTGATCGAGGACCTGCCTGGATAGGGGCATAGGGAGGGAGGCGCCGCAGCCCGGGTTGGTATGATCTGGATTAGCTGGAAGAATCCGGAATCGGGATCGTCTTAGCGAGGAATCTATGCAGTTGTTACCCAGCCACAAGGCGGCCGCTCGGGACGAGCGGGGCGCCGCGCTCTTGATCACTTTCCTGGTGTTGATCGTCGTTCTGATGATCGTGTACCAGGTCAATCGCATTACCGCCAACGAGCAGATCGAGGCGGACCGCTCGTTGACCCTGACCCGCATGAATCTCGCCATCGAGGCGGCTTTCCTACAGGTGGAGCAGGATCTGCTCGGGGATGCGGAAGCGGATGCCGAAGAGGAGGAAGGTGGCGAGGGGGAGCCGGACCCGAGCCTATTGGCAGGAGGAGCGGGCGGTGGAGAGGGCGAGGAAGCAGCCGGCGAAACCGGCCCGGTGGATTCCTTCAACGATGATTGGGCCGCGGTCCAGGCGACCGCCATCGGGGAGCAGAACCTCTCGATCTATGTGATCGACGAGGACCGTAAATTCAACATTCTCGGCATGTTGGCTGAGGATGTGGAGCAGGCACAAGAAGCGCAGCAGATCGTGGCGCGCATCCTGGATCGTTGCCGCGAAGGCACGCGCGTCGATATCGAAAGCGGTACGGCTGAAGACATGGCGCGGGCCATGAAGAGCTTTATGGAAGACCGCATGGGCGGAACCTTTCCCGCGCCGAATCGCCTTGGGGATGACACTCTGACCGCGATCATGCCCCTTTCCATGCGGGAGTTCGCGGCGATTGAGCCTTTTGAAGGGCATCACTTTAAGGACTACTTGGACGAGGACGGCTACCGTGTGCATGCGATCGACTGCTTTTTGACAGCTTACACTTCTGCAGTGATCGGGCCCGATGGCACCTCGGATCTGGGGTATGCGGTCAATGTGAATACGGCCCCGCTGCAGGTCCTGACGGGATTGTTCGATGCGCGTCTGGTGGACTCCACCCTG
>JBLFXY010000144.1:0-10123 GCA_047611645.1 Glaciecola sp. | reverse complement strand
GACCGCTTCGACCTGAACTAAGCGCGCCACGAGTCCTAGCGACTTAAATACAAGAGACAAGAGAGGGGTGGAACCGCAGCAATGCGTTCCACCCCTCTCTTTTTTGCGTGCTGGGAGCGAGGCGCCCGGTGACTCGCTTCCGCCAAATTTCTTTTTAGGTAGGCCGACAACAGCCATTGCGACCGTCCCTCCCACGGCATTGGTTCCTTGGGTATAAGTTGAAGCCTCGCTGAGCGTCGCAGGACGCTTGGTTTAGTCGGTCTCGCATTCGGTGCATCTGACGATCTGGGGATAGGCATGCGGTCCAAGAGCCCCCGTCGTCCAAGGGCTGGATCGTGGACGGACATCCCGCAGGGCATACCAAATTGCTTTCAAGGGGGTGATCTGGGGGTGTATGGGCATGAGTTTTGGGGGGATTTTGGTCGAAGAATGGCTAACTGGGGTCCTTGGTGGCCGTAGTGATTGTCTGTAGACTGCCGTCTAGTCCTTATACCCATGCTCACGAACCGACCCATCCGACGCTCTGATCGCCTGCTTTGTGCAGTGGCGATTCTGTGTTTCATGGTGCAACAGTTGTGGGCGCCGGTGCATTGCGTATTGCATGAGCACGAGATCGGAGAGGTGGGATTGGCGCAGAGTGGGGTTCGGAATTGTCCAACCCATGCGGGGCATGCTCATTTCCACGGGGATGAGATCGTGGAGGCCGGGGACGAGGATCCGGACCATGAGCCCCATCCGATCGAGGATGACTCGGCCCGGGTTGTGGAGAAGTTGGCACCCAGGGTTTCCGGTGGGCATAAAGTCAACAACGTCTATTGCCTTGAGGCCGGCCGTGGGGTCGGGCCTGCTGATGTTCCGCAGGTGGTCGGATTGGCCTTGTATAAGGTCCATTCCGCCCATGGACCGCCCAGTGTGCGAGCCTCCGCTCCGCGTGGGCCTCCCGTGATTGTCTGAACGTTTATGAGCGGCGCCATGGCGTGGCTCGTTGTGGTTTGCTGTTACGGGTTGTGCCGTGACCAAACCTTGTTTGTGACAGTAGAGGAGCGAATCCGTGATCGAGAACAACCGTACTGGTCGGGGAAAATACGTCCCTGGTAAAACCGAAAGTCCGCGCTTTGGAGCACATAGTGGCCATGGCACCAAGTGGCTTAATAGTCGAGCTCAGAGACATGCGAAGTGGTGGCCTTTCGCCGCAAGCTTGCTCGTGGCATGCCAGTCCTATCAGGCTGAACCGCTGTCGCCGATGGGCCATGGCAAGGCTTGGAGCGAGCAAGCTTTTACCCGCGTTTCGCCGGGTGAGTTCCTTCAGCACTGGGGCCACGAAGCCATGGCCGAGGGAGTTGAATGGGATTACACCGATGGAGTTTCGCTGGCGGAGGGGCAGCTCTTGGGCTGGGCCTTCAACCCGGAACTTAGGCTCTTAAGGATGGACTCTGAGTTGGCGGAAGTGCGTGCCATGTGGTCTGGCAGGTGGCAGGACCCGGAGTTCTCCTTCGATCTCTTGCGCATCGACGAAAACGTGCCCGACCGCTGGGTTATCGGGCAGGCTTTGCAGTTCACGCTGCCCATCTCGGGTGCCTTGGCAGCGCAAACCCAATTGACCGACGCGGAGCGCGAAGGCGTTCAAGAGCAGGTGCACGGGGCTGAATGGAACCTGCAGCTCCGCATTCAGGAGGCCTGGTGGGCTTGGTCCGCGGCCCACATGAAAGCGGGCGAGTTGGAGCTCTATCTAGGCCTTTTGGAACGTTTTTCCGATCAGGCCAGGGCTCTGGGTGCTGCGGGGGAAATGCCTTCTACCGAAGCCAATTTGTTCGTGATGGAATATTCTGGACGACAGGCGGAGATGATCGGCGCAGCCGGGGAAGCGCGTTTCGCAGAGCAGGACCTACGCATGCTTTTGGGAGTCGCGCCGGACGCGCCTTTGGATTTTCAGTGGGAGCTGCCCGAGCGTTCGGAGCCACTCGATACCTCTATGGAGCAGGTGACCGGGCGCAACGTGACCCTGGCCCGACTGCGCCAAGCCTACGAGCTGGCCGAAATAAAAGTGAAGCTTGAGATTCGCCGGCAGTACCCCGATCTTGCCCTTGGGCCCCAGATCGAATCGGACGCTGGCCAGGACCGCTTTGGCTTTGCATTTTCACTCCCCCTGGCGTTTTGGAACCGTAATCGCAAGGCCATCGAAGAGGCGCGGGTCTGCCGCGAACGTGCGCGCGTGGCCTACGATACCGGCTGGGAAATCCTCGCCGGTCGTCTGCGTTCGGCCGAGCTACGTCGTGAAGCTTATGCCGCCCAGCGGGAGCTTCTGAAGACCGAAATGGTACCCTTGGTGGACCGCCAACTCGCCCAAGCCCTGCGTCTGATGGAGATCGGAGAAGGCAACAGCTTGGTGCTCCTAGAAAGTCTGCGCGGCGCGCATGACACAAAACTCAATCTCATCAAAGCGCGACATCAGGAGGCCCTGGCGGGCGCTGTCGTGCTAAATCTTGTGGGGCCAGCCGCCCCCGCGGCCGCAGACAATGCCGCCGCATCCCGTTCCGCTACCCATCGCCACGTGCATCCTTCCCAGGAGTCAAACCAATGATCCTCCCCAAAACACACCTCGGGTGCTTGGCACTTCTGCTCTTGATCGGTTGCGATTCTGACCAGCAAGCCGGCCCCGACGCCAGTCCCCAGGACTCGCAAACCCAGGCCGATGCAGCTCCTTCGAACATCGTGGAGATCCCCACTTCCGTTCAGCGGAATCTGGGAATCACCTTCGCGCCCGTTCAGCTGCGCAGAGTGGCGCAAACCCTACGGATTCCGGGTGCCTTTGAGCTTCAACCGCTGGCCCGCAAGGAATACCGCATGTCCATCGCGGGGCGCGTGGAAATCCAGGTGGACGAGAATCAGACAATTCAAAAGGGTCAGGTGCTCTATCGCTTCCAGTCCACCTATTGGCCAGAGCTCATGCATGAGATCATCGAAGGCGAGCAGGACATGCAAAGCGCTGCGGCTGACTTGATCGTGGTGAAAGCCCGCATCGCGGAGGCTCGACTCAAGTTGGATGTGTTGGAACAGCGCATCACAAATTTGGCCAAGGCCGAATTCAAACGCGCCGACTTGGAACTCACCGCTGCCGAGCTGAACGCCAGTTTTCCGCGCCTGGAGGCCGAGCAATCCGCATCGGAAGCCGCTGTGTTCAACGCAGAGCGTTCCTACGAGCACGCCCTGCACCGCGCCGCCACGGCCACGCGCTTGTCCGAAGAAACACTTCTGGCGCCCGTTCAAAAGGCTTCGGGTGAGCACCCTTATTACGAAACGATCGAATGGATCGATGTCCGTGCCGATGCAGCGGGTGTGGTGGAGAAACTCTTCGTCACTAATGGGGCGTACGTCGACGCACCCAACGCGGTTTTGTCCACAGTTATGCCCGACCGAGTGCGCTTCCGCGCCTTAGCCTTGCAATCGGATCTGCAGAAGCTGGTAGGCGTGAACATTGCACGCATCGTGCCGCCCCAGAGTTCCGCGACCGACATAGCCAATGATGTGGGCTCGGACCTGACTTTGGGTTTGGAGGCCATGCCGCGCGAGCGCTTCATTACCGTCTTCGCTAAGCCGGAGGAAGGGCGCGATTGGATTCGGCCGGGCTTTGCCGCATTCCTTGAAATCGAGTTGGACGCATCCGCGGACCAGGTCATGGCAATTCCGCGCTCGGCCGTGTTGCAGGACGGACTCGTGCACGTGTTCTTCAGGCGCAATCCCAAGAACCCTAGCCAAGCTTATCGCGTAGAAGCGGATCTCGGCGTAGACGACGGCCGTTGGGTCGAAATCAAAAGCGGTTTGATGCGCGGCGACCAGGTCGTCATGCAAGGCGTGTTCGAGTTGAAACTCGCGTCGGAACGCAGTGGGGGGACACCGAAGGGTGGCCACTTCCACAGCGACGGAACCTTTCACGAAGAAGAACATTAGGAGCGTCCTGTGCTAAAAAATCTGATTAGATTCTCAATCCACAACGCTGGATTGGTACTCGTGATGGCCAGCATCATGGTGGCCTTCGCCCTGTACCGCTTGCCGCTCGCGACCGTGGACGTTTTCCCCGAGCTCAATGCCCCGACCGTGGTCGTGATGGGTGAAGCTCCGGGACTGGCGACCGACGAGGTGGAACAGTACGTCACATATCCTATGGAATCGGCCGTCAACGGCATTCCTGGGGTACGTCGTGTGCGAAGCACGAGTTCCATGGGCCTCGCGATCACCTACGTGGAATTCGAGTGGGGCATGGACATCTACCGTGCCCGCCAATTGGTTTCCGAGCGACTCGACAGTGTGCGCGAGGAATTGCCCGAGGGCACCCACGCGGAGATGACCGCGATCACTTCTATCACGGGGGAGATCATGCTGCTGACGCTTTCTTCGCCTGGAGGAACTATGAGCGCCATGGATCTACGTTCCATGGCCGAGTTCGACATCCGCAAGAAGTTGGTGGCGATTCCTGGCGTGGCCCAGGCCTCGGTGATCGGCGGCGAACTACCCGAGTATCAGGTGTTGGTGAATCAGGAACAGCTGCGAGGCTTCGGCTTGAAGTTTGCTGACGTGGTGGATGCCGCCCGGGCCTCCCACAGCACCCTAAGCGCTGGATACTTGGCCGATGTGGACAACATGGAGATCCCGATCCGGCAGAGTGGACGGGTGCGCTCCATCGCGGACATCGAAGATACTCTGGTCAAGTACACCAACGGCGCGCCGGTGACGATTGGACAGGTGGCGGATGTGCAAATGGGGTCCACACCACAACGTGGCGCCGGCTCCGATGGTGGCAATCCTGCTGTGATCATCACCGTTCAGAAGGCCCCTGGAACGAACACCTTGGCGATCACCCGTCAGGTCGACGAGCTGCTCGATCAGATCGATCCGGCCTTGCCCGCGGGTGTGCGAATCAACCGCGAAGTGTTCAGGCAGTCCGACTTCATCGAACGCTCGGTCAGCAATGTGGTCAAGGCCCTGTTCGACGCGGCCCTCATCGTGACCATCATCCTGGCCCTGTTCCTGCTCAACGCGCGCACGACCTTGGTGACGCTGACGGCGCTTCCGCTTTCCCTAGCGGCTGGCTTGCTGGCTCTGGATTGGATGGGGGAGTCCATCAACGTGATGACCCTAGGCGGCTTGGCGATCGCCGTGGGCAGCCTGGTGGATGATGCGATCATCGATGTGGAAAACGTATTCCGGCGCTTGAAACAGAACGCGGGATTGCCACCAGGTGAACAACGGCCGCGACTGGATGTGATCTTCGATGCAAGCAATGAAATCCGGCCGGCCATGGTGTTTGCCACGGCTATCATCGTGTTGGTATTCATGCCGTTGATGTTCCTGGATGGCATTGAAGGACGCTTTTTCCGGCCTCTTGGGATCGCATTTGTGATGTCGCTGCTGGCCTCTTTGCTTGTGGCTCTCACGGTGACCCCGGCGCTCTGCAAGTTGCTCTTGCACGTCAAGTCGGGGGATGGCGCGGAACGCGACGGTTGGATGGTGCGTTGGGTCAAGGCCATCTATGAGCCGGCCTTGCGATTCGCCTTGCGCTTCAAAGTCTCCTTGCTCAGCTTGGCGGCCGTCGCCACGGGCCTGACCCTGTGGCTCGGATCTACGTTCGGTACGGCGTTCCTACCGGAATTCAGCGAAGGTACCTTCTCGATCGGGCTCTTTTCGCCCCCAGGAACATCCCTGCAAGCCAGCGATCGCATGGCGGCAGCCATCGAGCGGCAGTTCATGACGATCGATGGGGTCAATAGCGTGGCACGCCGTACGGGTCGCGCCGAGCGCGATGAGCACGCCGAGCCCGTCAGTACCTCGGAGATCGATGTGACGCTCAAGCCGGGTTATCACAAGGATGATATCCGGGAGGAGATCAGTCGGATCTTGAATCAGGTGCCGGGAATTACGAGCAACATCGGTCAGCCGATCGAGCACCGTTTGAGCCACATTCTCTCAGGCACGCCGGCGGCGATCGCAATCAATGTGTACGGCGAGGACCTGCATGTCTTGCGCAAGATCGCCCAGGAAATTCAGGTCGAGTTGAAAGCCCTACCAGGCACGCGCGATGTGAAAGCCAACCGGGAAATCATGGTTCAGACGCTTCCGATCGAGTATCGGGCACGCTCACTTGCCGCCTATGGCCTCACGCCGGTCTCCGCAGCCAAACAGGTTCGCGCCGCCATGTTTGGCGAGACGGTGGCCATGGTTGGGGACGGTAGCAAACGCTACGGGTTGGCCGTGCGCTTGCGCGAACAGGACCGCGACAGCGTGGACGATCTGCGCAATCTGATCTTGCACGGCGAGAACGGTACCCACGCGCGGCTCGACGAGGTGGCGGACTTAGGGATGGAGTTGGCTTCCTATTCCATCTCGCGCGAGAACTCCCAGCGCAAGGCGGTCGTCTCCCTGAACGTGGCCGAAGGTGCGAACCTGGGTCACTTGGTGGCCAAGGTCAAAGAGCGCGTGGATCCGATCGTGCTCGCATCCGGATACCAGGTGCACTACGGCGGTCAGTTCGAAGCTCAACAATCCGCTACCCAGCGCATGTTACTGCTCGGCGGTGTGGTGTTGCTTGCGATGTTCATGCTGTTGAACATTGCGATCGGCTCCTTCCGGATTTCAGCGCTGGTGTTGGTCAACTTACCCCTGGCGTCGATCGGGGGCGTCGCGGCCATTTTTGTTTCGGACTCCACCGACCTCTTGGCAAACCTGGCCGGATTGTTTGGCAAAGGTGTGTATGAGGCCCCCGTGCTCTCGATCGCGAGCCTGGTAGGATTCATAACGCTCTTTGGCATCGCCGTCCGCAATGGAATCCTGTTGGTCAACCACTACAGTTACCTTCAAGAACATGAAGGATATGGCCTACAAGAGGCCATCCTTCGCGGGTCCCAGGAACGCTTGGTTCCCATCCTCATGACGGCCCTCACCGCCGCGCTCGCCCTGGTTCCAATCGTGATCGCGGGGGACCAGCCCGGGAATGAAATTCTCGCGCCCCTATCGGTCGTCATTCTTGGAGGCCTTCTAACCTCTACCTTCCTAAACCTCCTAATCGTCCCGGCGGGGTATGCTCTTCTATGTAAGCAGCGCTCGCCGGAGTCTACGGAGATCTCCCCAACTTCTAACCCTGTCTAATACCATGCTCCAATCTACGAAAATCTTGATGCTGCCCTTGTTGATCCTCAGTTTGAGCGCTTGCGCCGATAAGCCGGAGGAAGCCCTTGCTGTCACCGCCGATCCGGTAGTCACCGCTGAGCCCGCAGCCGCCTTAGAGCCGGCAGCCCCCGTAGTCATCGCAAAGCCGGTAGCCCCCGTAGTCGTCGCAAAGCCGGTCGCAGTGGTAACCGCACCAGCTCCTAAAGTCTCTTCCGGTCACAATCACAACGAAGTCTCGATCGGGACCGCCGTCATCGGTGGAGCCGAGGTTGCGCTCGGTCAAGGCCATGGTGTGATGAGAGCCGGCGTTCAGTCTCACTTGGTCATCAAGTTGTCCGCAAGCGATGCGGGGGCTTCGATCGTGCGAGCATGGATCGGCACCTCTGACCGCACCCTTTCAATGGTAGGGAAAGGGATTTATGCAGCCTCCCACGATGACTATGATGTGCATACGATGGCACCCGATCCCTTGCCCGTAGGAGTGCAATGGTGGATCGAGATCGAAAAGCCCGACGGCAGCAAGTCTGTTGGCAGCGCCAATCCGCTTCTCTAGTAGGCCGATAGATCCTAGCGGTAGGTGCAGTGTCTGCGCTCCAGAGCGGTACATACGCCCTCTGGAGCGTAGCTTTGTACACCTAATCCGATCCGGTCACATGCATACTGCGGTAGCGTAGTAGGGCCCATGGAACGCAACCCCCGAAGAAAGCGAGGCAGCAACAGCCGTGACCAGTGGATCATTTGTGGAGGTGCCCTGCTCCTGGTCCTGGTTCTAGGCGGAATGACCTGGGCCGCGGGGCGCACTCCGGCCAAGCCTGACGTGCTGGAGTCGGTGGCCATTCGCGTCGAGGGGATGGATTGCCACGTTTGGTGCCCCATTCAAATCGACGATGCTCTGGCCGACATGCCCGGGGTGTTTGACCTCTTTGTGGACGTGGACAGCGGAACGGTCACGGCCCAAGTGGATCCCCAAAAAACCACCCGCGACGCTCTGGTGCAAAAACTCAGGGGCCGCGGGTGGAATATTATGGAGCCTTCGGAAAGCGCTCCGTGGGTTGAACAGTTGGAACGCTAGGGCGTTTCCATCGCCCCGCCGAAAGTGATGTCGACAAAGCCGGCGGCGGTCAATCCATCGAGGACCGGAACCACGTCCTCGAGGATGATGCCCGGGTGGGCTTGAAGCACGCAGGGTTGTTGTCCGGTTGCGCTCATGCGGCGGATGGCCGCGTTGAATTGCGGCAAGGAACGGAAAGACTGGGTTCCCACGCTATAGCGCAACTGGCGATTCTGAAAGGTCGGTCTCGATTGGCCGGATTCGTCCGCATAGGGCAAGGTGCCGGCCGCGTTCATTTTGGTGCCCGCCTCCGCGAGGCGCAGGCTCACTTGCACCTTTTCTAGGGGGACGGCAGGCGAGTTGTTCACTCCCTCATCCGCAGGTAGGAATGCGGTTAGTTGTCCTTCGAGCACTTTGAAGCGCAGCGTGCACATGAAGAAAATCAGCAACAAAAAAGTGACGTCGATCATGGGAGTCATGTCGAGTTCGGCACGCTCCTCACGAATGGAGTCGAATGCGTTCATAGGGTCCTCCTAGTGGAAAAAGATGGCCGGAAGCAGATGGCTTCCGCACCCCAATAGGAGGTCTATCCGTCGGTCACGCACAGGTGACTATTTTTTTTGGCTAGCCGGGGATTGCGTGCGCTTTGAGATCCGCCAGGGGGACCACGTCCAAGGCGCGCTCGTGGGTGGCTTCCAAAACGACCCGGGGGGCCACACCCATCTCAAAAGCTTGGGCCCAACGGGCTGCGCATAGGCACCACTGGTCATTGGGCTTCAATCCCGGAAACATGTATTCCGGGTGGGGCGTAGAGAGATCGTTGCCCGCGCCGGCTGAAAACGCCAAGAAATCTTCGGTGACCTTCACGCAGATCGTGTGCGAGCCTTCGTCTTGCTCGTCCGTGCTGCAGCAGCCGTCTCGGAAGAAGCCGGTGAGAGGATCGGTGCTGCAGACTTCGAGGGCGCCGCCGAGTACGTTGCGTTGGGTGGGTTTGACGAGTTGGATCATGGCAAGGTTGGGTTGGAGAGTGGCCATAATAGGTTGCCTTGCCCAAGCCCACCCCTGATCCGTGGGAATTTTTGCGTACGGAGGTTCGAGGGGCTGATTTGTTGCGAAAAGTAACATTGCGCCATAAGCAACCATGGGCGCATCGCCCCACTCCTTGGCTGCCAATGCTAGCGCGACAAGTCTCTGTATGTCGGCACCTGGATCCTCTGAAATCCACCCGGCCCCAACCATGTAAGTCTGAACGGTGGCGAGAAATTCGTGGGGTCGTCGACGCACCTGTTGCTCTGGCCCTTCGATCGTTCGCAGGAGAGCCACTTGGCTGCTGAGTGTGGCAGCGGCCCATACGCCGACCAGGGTCAAAACGGTTTGGTTGTTCAACGCGGCGGATGGTTCGATGGTTCCTTATTTGATGACGCGGACGATCTGTGAAGGGACGCAGTCAGCGATCAAGCGATGTCTGTCGTTGCACCTTTTGTTCCGTCGGAACTCACTCTCCAAATGGCCGGCGAGATGGCAAAACGCTCGACCGCGTAGAGAGGGGGATGGATGAGCGAGAAGAGGAAAATTAGGAAGTGAGAGACAATGATTTTTTCCGTCGCCTTGAGATCATTTGCCTTGAACGTTTCTTCAAAAGTCTCGAAGCGTTGGGTGAGAGTCTCGCGAGCCACGGCCTGCACGAGATCCTCCTTGCTCGCGAAGTGGGTGTAGAACGTACCTATGGAATTGCCCGAGGATTTAGTCATGTCGCTGATGCGCAAACCCCACGGACCGTTATCGGTAAAGAGGCTGCGGGCAGTGCTAAGAATGCTAGGAGTGTGTCGGGCATAGAGGGTTTCGCCAGGAACCGCCCCTCCATTCCGGCACTGCGTTGGATCTCCCCCCGATAGCGTTCAACTATAGGGG
>JBLFXY010000143.1:0-10154 GCA_047611645.1 Glaciecola sp. | reverse complement strand
CATAGAGGATTTCGCCAGGAACCGCCCCTCCATTCCGGCACTGCGTTGGATCTCCCCCCAGTAGCGTTCAACTATAGGGGGTGCAATCCACCTTGTTCCGAAATGGATGGACGATTCCTGGCAAACCCCTCTATGCCCGACACGCTCCTAGGCGCGGCAACAGCGCAACCCCGCCAGGCAAACCGGAATAAATTGAATCAGAGCTCTCCCTCCAGCCGGGAGCGCAGCCATGCCCTAGCGGTGACCCAGGCCCGCTCCATGGACCGCAGGGACATGCCCATGGCATCGGCTGTTTCTGGATTGGTGCGCCCGCCGAAGAATTTCAACTCGACGATACGCGCCATTTCGGGATCCCAATCCTCCATTTCCTGGAGCGCGGAGTCCAAGGCCACCAGCTCGATGTTGCGCTCCTCGTAGAACGCGACGACGTGATCCAGGTCTTCCCGCTGGCGCCCGCCCCCGCGCTTGGTGGCCATTTTTTTGCGGGCGTGGTCGATGAGCATGCGGCGCATGGCGCAGGCTGCTGTGCGCATGAGGTGCCCCTTGTCTTCGATCCTCTCCGCATCCAGATTGGCGAACATGCTCATGTACAGTTCATTGACCAATGCCGTGGGCTGCAGGGTGTGACCGCTGCGTTCATTCAAAATCATGGCCTGGGCGATGCGATGCAGCTCATCGTACACCTGCCCCACAAGCTGTTCTTTGGCAGACTCTTCCCCCTGCTCAATGCGCCGCAGGAGGACAGTCACTTCTTCTGGTCCTAATTCCATGCCCTTATGTTAGTCGGATGGGTGGATAAGGAGGCCGTTGAAATGGTGTCCTCCCTGGGCCGGCTCCGTTTCCTCCCGTTCGGGCCCAAAGGGTCCCGATTCCGCCCACAACCTGCTTGGGATCGATGCCTTGTTGAAACATTCGGGATAGAATCGGTCATGCTCTCCACCGGACTCCTCCTCGTCAGCCTGTTGCTCGGCCCGAATCTCCCTTTCGACCCCACCGAATCCGCCCCCATGGAGTTCAGCATCGGAGATGAAGCACCCGCTCTGCAGGTGGATGAATGGATCAAGGGCCCCAAGGTCGACGCATTCATCCCGGGCAAAATTTATGTGGTGGTGTTTTGGGGCAGCTGGTGTGGACCTTGCATGGAGAGCATTCCGCTGCTGAGCGAACTCCAGGACCGCTTTGCTGGTGATGGCGTGACCCTCATCGGATTGAACACGGAGAGTCCTAAGGCGGATGATCTGGCCTCGATTAAAACCGTGGTGGCGGACTTGGGCAACACGCTACGTTTCCCCATCGCGTGGGAGGCCAAGCCTCTGTCCCTGGGTAAGTACATGTTCTCCAATGGTCGCAAGGACTTGCCCTTGGCGTTTCTTGTCGATGGCCAGGGAGAGCTGGCTTTTTTTGGTCTGCCCGAGCAACTCGAAAGCCCTTTGGCGCGCCTGGTCGCAGGGGATTGGGATGCTGAGCTAGAAGCGGAAATTGCAGAAACGCGGGTCGCACTCAAGCAGCCGATCGATGCCCTGCGGAAGGCCACCCAGCATTCGATCGAAGGGGCCGCGGCCGCTTTGGTTTTAGAGCAATGGCTGCTGTTGATTTCCAAGAACCCGGAGATGCGCGTGCCTTTGGCGCCGCTCTATTACCGCATGTTGGTTGCGGCGGGGCTTGAGGACAAGGCTGCTAAGATGGGCGGTCAGTTGGCCGACCGCTACATAGCTGTGGGGCAATCGAATGAGCTGAATCAATTGGCATGGTCCATTGTGGATCCGAAGCGCAACCTAAAGCATCGCGATTTAGACTTGGCCCTGCGTGCTTCGCAGGTGGCGAGTGATATGCAAAAAGGAACGAACCCGGACTTCCTGAATACAATGGCCCGCGTTTATTTCCTCAAGGACGATGCGAAGTCGGCTTTGACTTTGCAAACGCTGGCGGTGGCCTTAGCCCCAGAGAAGATGAAAGCGGCGCTGGAGAAGACTTTGCAGGAGTACAGGCGAGCTTCTGGCAATTGACGATACGGTGATACGGTGCCGCACACGCCACCAAGGGTCTGCTCAGACAAAGTACCGGCGTGATTCGGGAGCGAAACCGCGTCGCAGTTCCCTTCCCAAATCGCGCCGGTACTATTAATGCGCAAACCCCTGGTGACGTGTGCGAATCCGTATCGGATCAGTCGAATCGCAACATGATCGCGTTGGAGAAGTTGCTGCTGCCGCCGTTCTCACGGTGCCATGCCTGGAAGTTGTAAGCAGCTCCAGATTGGCCGACCACATCTCCATTGCTGCCGCGAATGGCTGTCGGATCAATACTCAGAGTCAGTTGCCCCGTACCTCCCGTATTGCCGAATTCCCCTGCTTGGTTGTAGCGTCCAAAGATGCCACCGGTGACACACAAGGGACCCGCACTACCGGGGGGAATGAACTGGCCGAAAGCGTTGTGACCCACGACAAAGTAGCCAAATTGGCCGGTGGGTAGGCTGGTCGCCAAGAGGGTCTTTGCGCCGGTCGTGGCCCCTGTGCCATACATGGTGATGTAACCCTGGTCGCCTGTGCTGTTCTGAGTGCCAAGGCAGTATTGAATCGCAGGGTTGGAGGGCGTGTCGGCGGAGAATCTCACCGCTCGAACATCGATGGTGGCATTGGTCTGGCGGTGGGCAATGCCACAATAGCGGCTGGTATATAAACCCCCGGAAAAGCGCGAGGCCGCTCCGCCTGAGCGGGGCGTGTTATTTCCAATAGTGCCCACGAAAACGCTGCGTTCGTTCACTCCAAAGCCACCATACGTGGTGTAGTCCAGGGTTGAGACTTGGCACTGGAGGCTACCCCCAAGCGTATTGGACCCGACGTAGGAAATTAGGAAGCGGTCATTCAGCGAAGCGATAGCGGGGAAGGCTTCGATTTGGCTCTCGGCCCTATTCTCGCGGGTCCAAAGCGCGAAGGGATTGTTGATGGTATTTCTCTCGAGGGGCATGCACCTGATGGACCAGTAGACCCCGTCGTAGAGGCTCACGGTCAAGCAGTACACCGAACCTCCGAATATGGTTCCAGTCAGGTCGGACAGGCCCGCCGAGACGTCCACTCCTCTCACTTCCGCGCTCGTAATCACCGCGATGACCGCAGGCGAACTCAGCCGGGTGTTGTCGTCGGCATAGCGCACGTTGTTGATGGTCTCATCGCCCCAGGTCAGATCCTCCTGCACGAAAACGAGCTGCCATTCCGCATTGCTCGCTTTGCCAGATGATTGGGATATGGCCGGTTGGGAATCGGAGTATCCCGGGGAATTGGTGACGGCTTCGAGCGCTCCGACGATCGGAGCTATTGCTGTCGAGTGCGGACTGGTCGGGGTCACCGTGGTGGACCGGATTCGGGTGTAGCCCTGGCTCTCAAAGTTGCGAGCCCAGACGACCTTGAAAACGGACGTGCCCACGGAATTGCCAGCCACATCCAAGCTATGGTTGTCCCATGCGTCGGCCGTATTACCAATTTGGAATTGGGGACTACGCAGTAGGTCGAAGGCCTCGTGTGTGGCGCCCACGACCTCTTTTCTTCCACCCGCGTCTTTCTTGGAGCAAGCGACGAGGAAGGTGTTGCTGGTGTTGTCGTTGGCCACCACAGGATTGAACCAATCAGCAATTGTGAAATCGGTCCAAGCAGCGGCGGCTTGCGTGTCGAGGCCTGCATCAAACGTTTCGATGTATACATCCTGATCGCCGACGGCAAACGTCGAGGAGTTGACATAGGCAAAAACGTTTCTGGATAAGTCGAACGCCACGTCGGGTGCCTGTTGGTCTCTTGCGAGGCCTGGCTGGACTTGATAAGTCGAGAACAGGGGGTCGACCACGATCGGATCCACTGCTTGGGCTAGGTAGGATGCGGGGACCGTTAGGCTTAGGCCGCCTTGGGTCGGCACGATCGCCAGACTGATCTTGTAACCCGTGGCATCCACAACGAATGCTTTGGTGTAGTCCAAGCCGCCCAGACTGTTGCGATAGGAGAGACCGTCAGCCAGAGTTTGACGCTCTAGCTCCGTTTCCACCGCGATATTGAGTACCAAGTCCGCTGAACCACCGGCCGCATTCAGAGCAAAGCTCTGTTCCACGGATTGGATCGACATGTCGTACCAGACTTTCACGGGACCTCGGTCCAGCACCACCCGATCGCCCACCAAGTCTAGCTTTGCGGTCGTGTCCAGCTGCAACTCCGTTTCACCAAGAGTGACGGATTCCAGACGGAAAGTGACCGGATACAACTGGGGTGCTTTGCTGCCAAGGAAGGGGTAATAGGTGAATCCTTCCCCGTGGCTGAGCGCTTTGTAGGACTCGCCCATACTCCAAACCCCATCCGCATTGTGGTCGTAATAGACCCGATCCCATAGGGAGGTGGACAGGGGCCTGACCTTCCCTTGCTCGACCGGGTTGTCGGTAAGCTCGCGCTCCATGGGGATCTCCTGTGGCCAGCTCCCACGGACTCCCAGGGGCAACGGAAGCGCATGGTCGGGTGCTACCTCCACGATCTGCTTGGACGCGGCCCGGTAGTTAGGCCCGGGGGCTGTAATGCGTGCGGAGCTCGACGGCTGGGCGGGGAACTCCGGCGTCAGGGCTTTAGAAGTGGGGGTCTGGGCGATTCCAGGCGTGGCGAGAAGGCCAGCGAGAACGGTCAGTGCGCTTGCAATGTGGATATTCATTATTGGATTGGGGACGGCTGCCTGTGTTTGGAGGCAGGACATCTACCAAGGCGTGAATCCATGAAAACCCCGCCAAAGAAATTCCGATCCGGTATCAGATTCCTTACCGCCCATCACCGGCGGGGGCCTTTTTGGTTCGCCTGGCAGCCTGCTGCCCAAGAGGCTGCACGTGACTCGCTGCGCCTGCAATGAATAAGGGCCGCCGTTCCTCGCGGAGCGGCGGCCCTTGTGGGTAACTGACACATTGGACGCTAGCCTGCGCCCAATACTCGCGGCCGGTCTTCCACTGGCAGGCAAGTCCTTCTTAGAACGTTAGGCTCACACCGTTCGAGAAGTTGGATTCGCCGGCGTCTTCGCGGTGCCAGAGTTGGAAGTGCCAGGTTTCTCCGGCTCGAATCGCGGGCGCGCCTGGCAGGGGCAAGTCGAAAGGGACGTCGAAGCCCGTTCCTGTCGTGGAGGTTCCAGCCAGGTTCTGTAGGACTCCGGCGTTGTCGAATAGGCCGATCGAGTGCATGCTCGTTCCCCCTACATTGTAGCGACCGAAGAGGTTGGGGGAGGAAAGCGCGAGGCAGAGGTGCCCTTGGCTGATGGGCAGGCCCGGTTCGACCGTGCCGGTCCCGATGAGGAAGTAGCCGAATTGGTTGGCGGGACCTTGGGTGGCTTCCAGGTGGACGGCGATGCCCACTCCAGATCCTGCGGACGAGGACAGTTCCGTGGGCACTCCGGTGGAGTTGAGGTCTGCGGGGTCGCAGAAGGTCACTTCGGTTCCACAGGAATCCATGCGGCCGTCGCGGTTGGAGTCGGTCGCGTTGCCAGCGTTGATATCGCACTGGTCCAGCACGCCGTTGTTGTCGCAGTCCATGTTCGAGCCGAACAGGTAGGAAGAGCCAGCGTTGGAGTATTGCTGGGTTTCGAAGTAGCGCGCACCCACGTAGGCGAGGGGTTGAGAAATCGCCACCCGGAAGCCGAATTCATCATCATTGACGCGCATGGCTTGCGTGAGGATGTTGTTCTCAGTGGCCGAAACCCAACCGCCTGCGGGGCGCAGGAAGGAGTAAGCCGATCCCAGTCCAGACCCATCGAAGAGGTTAGCGGGGGCACCTACAACGATCACATTACTGTCGATGGCCACGGCCCATCCGAAGTGGTCTCCCGCAGCCGCATTGGATGCGGTCAAACGTGCGGTTTCGTTCATGTTCGCCCAACCGCTGGCGGGTTCGTTGAAGATGTAAGCGGCACCGGCTTTGTTCGCCGCGGTGTCGTCGCCCCAGGCGCCGACTACGACGGTGCCATTGGTGGTCGCTACCGATAGGCCAAAGCGATCAAAGTCCACCGGCGCGGCCAGGGTCAGCTTGGCGGTTTCGTTCATATTGCCCCAGCCTGCGATGGGCTGCTCGAACAGGTAGGCGCTGCCGGCTTGAGCGATGACATCGCTGTCCCGATCCGCTCCAACGGCGATCTGGTCGCCATGGATGGAGACGGATATTCCGAATTGGTCCAGGGTGTTGGAATCACCTGCTGTCAGCTTGCCGGTCTCGGTCATGTTGATCCAACCGCTGCCCGGGCGCTCGAAGACGAACGCTGTGCCTGCGTTAGTGCCGCCGTCGTCATCCAGGTAGGCCCCGATGGCGATGGTGTCGTTGTGGATGTCCACCGAGTAACCGAAGTTGTCGTCGGCCATTCCATCGGATGCCGACAGGACTGCGGTCTCGGTCATGTCCGCCCAGCCGTTTGCGGGCATTTCGAACACGTAGGCCACGCCGGGCGCATTGGCGGGGGAGGGCTGGTAGGCGCCGACCACGATCACGTCGCCAGAGATGCTGACGCTGGTACCGAACTTATCGCCGCGGGCTCCGGCCACTGCGGTGAGCTTGCCTTGCAAGCGCCAGTTGGAGCCGTCGTGCATGTAGACGTAGACAGAGCCAGTTCCGAGCTCGTCTCCAGGGGCGCCGACGGCGGCCAGGTAGCCTTCGACGGCGACGGAGCTGCCGAAGTTATCGCCGGCTGCGGCATCGAACGGGTCCAGGACCGCATATTCGGTGTTGGCGCATTGCGCTGCGGTAGGAGCTGCAGCGGCCAGGGAGCCTAGGAGGCAGAGCCAAGTGAGGGGATTGGTGGAGGAGGTTTTCATGGCGTTGAGGTATTGAGCGATCTGTGAGTGAGGTTCATGCGCGGAGGGGGCCTGGGCCCTCGCACCGACAGAACACTACGGGCTCACCCTGCGCTATGTCACTTATTCTGCAATTTATTGCAAACATGGGGCGTGGCGCTGTGTTAGAGTTGGGTTCAGCAGGCCCCCGAGGGGCCGCTCCCTTACGCGTGCAAAAACAAACGACCACCCATACGGACCCCGCATCGGGGGGTCTAACCATGACTGAGAAGGCCCGGGTCGTGGGACGGGAGCTCGGAGATTCGCTGATGGCCGTGCTGCGTGCGCTGCCCGGCCGTCCCACTCGCCCCAGCATGCTCTCGCGTGAATTGGGGCTCAATCGAGCTACAGCCAGCAAGGTGCTGAGCTCCACGGCCAAGCGGGATCCGCTCGCGCTGCTACACGGGATTCCGGGACCCGAGCCCTTGCGCAGTTTGCTGGCCGCGGCGAGCACCAGAGGCGTGGCCGACTCGCTGATCCAGACGGCGGCCCGCGCGGTCGAGCGCTTCGATCATTTGATTCTCAACGACGCGGGCACTCGGGGCACCCTGGACGCGGCCATTTCATCGGCCCTGCCCAGCGTGCGCGAGAAATTGGAGCTCACCAGCAAGTACTCGATCTTCAAGGGCATGAGCCAGCTCAAAGGCGCCCAGGCGGAAACGTGGTTGGGGACCGCGGTGCTGAAACCTTCAACGGTGGATCCCTTGCGCCACGATCTGACCTGGCTCACCGGAGCCTTCGGGGTCCAGCGCCTGCGCTCCGAGGTGACCATCTCCTTTAGCTATCGCTCTTTCACTGGAAACGAGACGTGCTCCGCAGAGAACGAGGTGTCTGCGGACTCATTTTCGTCGGTTCCCATGAACCAGTTCTGCAGCAACCCGCCCGCGCCGGTGCTCACCCAGCGCGTCGGTGAGCAGATTCACTACACGCTTCCGGGGGACAGCATGGGGCGGCTTGCGCATTCGGACATGATCGTGGTGGACGATCACCCCGCGGCCATGGGGCGTTACGCACGCCCTGAACCCCACGGTCGAAGTTCCCTGTTTGTGGAGCCGGCTTTCCCCGTGGCACTGGTGGTCTTTGACTTGCTATTGCACAAGGACGCTTTTCCGGGCGTGGAGCCTGAACTTGTTCTGTACGACACGGGCACGCGTGGCATTGCCAACGTGAACGACAAGAGTCGGGATGTGGACCTTGTTCACATGGAGGAGCAGCTCGAGTTCCTTGGCACCGGCTTGGCCTCGTTCCAATGCGAGGAAGTTCCACGCTACGGCGAAATGCTAGCCCATATGTCCAAGAAACTTGATTGGGATCTGGGTGACTACCGGGGCTACCGCGTGAAGATCCAATACCCGGTTTACGGCTGGCAGGCGTCCATCGCATTCTCTCCGCCCGCCGCACCGAAGGCCTAATGAAGGGTGCCGCAATCGGCAGGAGAGCCCATATAGCATTGAGCGTGGTTTGGCCCAAGCCGTTCCGGCGCTGAGTATGAATTTCGCAGGTGCTTCGATGTAGACCGGTAGTTAAGTGGCAGGGGATGTGTTAGAAATCGCATATGACTCAATTGCAGCTATCACAATCGGTGGCCGAGGCGGAAGAGCGTCTGGCGAAGCACCCCCTATACACATCCGTCCTGAACCTGGAAGGGCTGCAGATATTCTTCCAGCGGCATGTGATTTGTGTGCTGGATTTCATGTCCTTGCTCAAGAGCATTGAGCATGAGGTGATTCCCCGCAGCATGCCCTGGACTCCTATCGCAAACCCGCGGGCAGGCCGGTTGTTGCACGAGATCGTGTTGGATGAGGAGACCGAGCAGCTTGAGGATGGCCGCACCATGTCGCACTTCGAGTGGTACCTCGAAGCCATGGTAGAGATGGGGGCCGACCCCGAACCTATATTGGGTCTGGTGCGCGATTTGCAAAGTGGCAAGGATGCCCTGCAAGCTCTGCGCGACAGTGCGCTTCCGCCGGAGTCCAAGGCGTTTGGCGCAACCACCTTTAGTTTCCTTTCGGAACCCCTGCACATTCGCGCTGCCGTATTTTTCCATGGCCGCGAAAATGTAATTCCGCGCATGTTCTTACCGCTAGCCAAGAACCTCCGCGATGCAGGTCTACCCTGTTCAATCCTCGTCGCCTACCTGGAGCACCACGTAATCATCGACTCCGGCGACCACGGACCCCGCGCGAGCCAATTGCTAACGGAGTTCTACGCGGGCGACGAACAACGCCGCCAAAAGGCAGAAGAAGCCGCTCTGATCGCCTTGGCCGCCCGCAGCAAACTCTGGGACGCCACACTACAAGCCATCAACGCAGGGGCCGCCACCCTTGCACCCATCGTCTAGTCATCGGCAACGCGCGCTGCGCTCAACCGACCCCGCTCTGATTGTCCGGCCGGGTATTCTTGGCTTGAAAAAGGGCCGCCGTTTCTTTCGGAACGGCGGCCCTTTTGGGTGCCAATATTTATCGCCAGGTGCCAAGACCGGATAACTTTCATCCGGCGCTAGATCGGCCAATACACGATCCTCCTGCGCCATTCCGAAGAGCATCCGACCCTTGCAGTCCGGCCCATTCAGACGTGCATGCGATAGCCGATGGAAGGGGTCCGGTCTCTGTACTATCGGTACTAGAATCGAAATTGCAGACCGGTGGAGACAACATCCAGGTTGTCAGGGGAGTGGGTCCACTCCGTGCGGATTGTGAGCGAGTCGGAGAGCAGAGCATCATGTCTAAGCCGCGCACCGAGGTCCGTTGAACCCTGATGAAGCTCCGCATGAATCGCGTGGTCCGCCAGGATCAGGTCCCAGGTCAATCCGGCAGCCGCCGAGAGATCGATTGGGTCGTGAATCTCGTCCGCCATTAGGCTCAGTCGAATCCCAAGCCATCCGGCGTCGATCTGGGTGGAAAGTCCTCCCCAAGTAGAGGCGAACAGCCCGGAGGCACCCAATGGATTGTCGAGATCGGTGTATCCAACCGAGAGGCCACTGGATGACCCTCCCAGGAGACTCCGCGAATCCCTCTGAGTTGCGAGTGACAGCAGAATGAATTCGGTTTTGAGAGAGTCTCCCTGCCCCTCGACGGACCCCTTTAGGAGTTGGGTGACTTTGAGTACATGCTCAGGGACCGCTTCGGTGAATGCATCTCTCAAGCCGGCTTCAACGGTGATTCGGAATCCCTGCGAGTCGTCATCGGGGTAGCCGGTAGGCATGGCTGAGATTGCAGGGCCCTCTCTTTCCTTGGGCCACGGGCCTGCGGTTTGCGCATTCAGCATCGATTGCCATTCAACGACATCCCGGGCCGCTTCGGGCCCGCCGGCTTCCGCCAAACTCTCC
>JBLFXY010000142.1:0-10220 GCA_047611645.1 Glaciecola sp. | reverse complement strand
GGCGAGTCCTTCCCAGCCGCTGAAAGCACCTTTCAATACCTGCTTATGGCCCTGGTATTCGTACACGCAGGCGCTTTGTTGACCACCGCGATCATCGCCACCGGCCAGACCCGCGCGCTTCTGTTCATTACCGTGGCCGCGCTTTTGATCAACGTGGTGGGCAATGCGATCGCCATTCCCTACATGGGAATCGATGGCGCCGCGGTCGCCACCTCTTTAACGGAAGGCTCGGTCGTGCTCTTCGCGATCATCGCCCTCGCCCGCATGGGAGTGAACCCGGCGCGCAGCATCCCCCTCTGGTTCTGGCCTACACTTCCCGCAATCGCCTATCTAGGTTCGATCTTCGCGATGGGCCTGTTGCGGATTCTGCCCGCCTAACCAATCATAGGCCCTCCCCCAATACACTCCATGAGCTTATCCATCGACTACCGCCCCGCCCTTGTCAATCGTGAAGGCATTGGCCGTTACGTTCGCGAGTTAGTACGAGGCATGCTTTTCTGCGGCATGGACCGCGAACTAAACTTGTTCGCGGGCACTCTGAGACCTTCGCGCTACTCCAAGAGCGAACTGGGTCTGATCGACGCCAACGTGCGTTTGCTGCGACCGCGATACCCCACGCGCTACTTTCGCAAGCTGTTGGACAAAAAAGGGATCGGCATCGACGATTGGATTGGAGATACAAGCGTCTACCACCAAACCCAGTGGAGTCCTTTACCCGTGCACCATGCGGCGGAAGTGGGCACCATTTTCGATTGCATTTATGCATTGGATGCGATGGATTCGAACGGACCAGACTTCCTCCCTAGGGACGCGGCACAACGCATGCTGGCGCATTCCAGCGCCTTGGCGGAACGTTGCAAAATTCTCATCGTTCCTAGCCAATACGTGGCCGACCAGGTCGTGCAAAAACTGGGTGCGGACCCCGCCAAAGTTCGGGTCACCCATTTGGGATGCGACCACTTGCCGCCGGGTGCCGACCGACCCGGGCACCTGACCCCCAATGCTCCTTACATTTTGACGGTCACGCGCATCGACCGGCGCAAAAATCATGTGGCGGCCCTGAGGATTTTTGAAAGGCTCGTCAAGAAGGGTTATCCGCACCATTGGGTGGTCGTCGGCCCTCTGGGACACGGAAACCAAGAGTTCGTTCACGCCCTCAAAGAGTCGCCGGTGCGTAGCCGTGTACGCTGGCTGAGGATCGTGGGCGATGGCGAGTTGTCCACGCTGCTAAAAAGTGCGGAGTTGCTGCTATGGCCTTCGCTCAACGAGGGGTTCGGATTGCCGCCCCTAGAAGCCATGGCTTGTGGAACGCCAGTGGTCACCAGTCATTGCACCTCCATCCCAGAGATATGCGGTGATGCGGCCCTTCTGCACGATCCCGCAGATGAGGATGCACTCTTCGAATCCTGCTGCAAACTGATCGAGGACACGGCCTTCTCCCAGGCGCTTGCAGAAAAAGGACTGGAACGAGCTGCCCAATTCACTTGGCATCGAACCGCCAGTGAAACCATGGAGATCTACAAGGAACTCATGGAGCCCAACTAGTAGGGCGTCGCGATATTCTGCCGCTGATCAGCCACGCCACAACCAGGCGGAATCTCCGGTGGCATTTTCGCGCGAGCCGAGTTGCCACCAAAAGCGAACGCCGGACCACTGCATCGCCGCGTGGGCAGGACCGGAATTCGGATGCCAACCCGTTGGTGAAAGGTGAGCCTGAATGGGCGCCCGCAAGGGTTGCAACACATTAAAATTCGTGCCCACGGGTCCACCGCGCAGGATGAGCCTTGGGCTGCCCCACGATTGCAGACGGTCGCAACTCGGTGCGGACAAAGGAACGCGACCTTCCGAGCGCACAGCAGCCAGCCACGGACCTACCGATAGCAAAGCCACGCTGCCTGATCCCAGGGGTTTCAACTGCAAACCCGCAAGGCGTACCTCGGACTCGGATGCGGAAGGAATCAGGCGAATCTGTAGTTTCCCGTCGGAAGTCCCCACCACGAACAGACTGCCCCAGGCTTCCTCCGGCATGCCAGCCCGCCCTTCGCAAGCCTGGTAAGCCTCATCGCCAAGGACTGATATTGCGGTGGAACCCGCGGTGCACGCAGCACGGCCGTAGACCGTGAGCAAATAAGATCCAGGCTCCAGCCCGGAGAGGTTCCAAACCTGATCGCTGCCCAAAGTTTGCGCGCCATCCCCCAGCAAGTTCTGATCCCCCGCGGGTTGATCCGTGATGCAGGAAACCCAAGTCGACACGTCCGTTGTTTGAAGGACTGCAGAGGTCTCACGTCCTTGCACGTCCAGCATTACCAGGTGCTCTCCCTCGTTCACTCCGAAGCGGTTCCAAAGCCCGGGTTGGGCCAGGTCCCCAGCACAATCCGGCCGGGCCACGGGTCCAAACCCCATATCCACGTTGAACGCGTGGGCCTGCGCCCCGGCTGGCTCCGCCGCTTGACCCGCCGCTTGACCCGCGATCAAGCCGACCCACAGGCAATAGTTCCGCAAGGTGATTGAGAGCATCAGGGCTACTCTAAATGGATCAGCGGTCGATTATCAATTCCAATTGACGCATCAAACCTTCGTTGCCAGGAAAGCGGGAGAGCCCGTTCTGCCAAGTGGTGCGGGCTTCCTCGATCTTACCCATCTGCATGTGCATATTGCCCAAAAGCATGTAGGCCTGCACGTGATCCGGCTCCACGGGAACCAGGTTTTGTTTTTCGATCAGGACTTCGAATTGCTGAATCGATTCGGATTGCTTGCCCATGATCGGCGGCCAAAAGCTGAGCGCGATCGCTTTGGAGCGGCGCGCCGCGAGGTGATTGGGATCCAATTCCAAAGCCGTGGAGAACGCCTTGTCCGCCCGCGCGGCGACAAAACCGGCTTTCGGACCTGAACCCATGACTTGCACTTTTTGAATGTACGCATCACCCAGATCGTTCTGCGCGTTGGGGTTGTTCGGATCCGCTTCGGCTCGCGCCTTAAAGAGCGCGATAAGGTCATCCACACGGCCTTCTGCTACGGCCTTGTCCCACAGTTTTTGCACATCACTGGCACTCAGGTTGCCGGAGGTCATGGCCGCAAACCAATCCTCGGGGTTCTCGGAGGCCGGACCTGCGGGCAACGCTGCGGCCGCTGCCTGGGCTGCGGAGTCGGTCGTGTTCCCTGACCCCGTCGATGCGGGTTCGCCGGAATCCGGTCCCTGCACATTTTGCCGCGGTGCGGCCAGCCACTGATCCTGCTTGGCTTCCAGGGCGGCTAAGCGCTCATTGATCGCGTTCAAACTCGTTTCCAAGGTTCCCTCCGTACGGACTTCCATGACGGCGCCGCCTTCGGCCCCGGCCGCTTTGGACGGGGATCCGAAAAGTTTGGCGCCAGCGGCACCGGCTGCAACAGAAAGGGAGAGGACGATAGGAAATAGGAGGGCGGGCTTCATATGAGAGGTGGGGAAAGGGATGCTTGGCTGCATAACCCTACGCCCGCTGGGGGAGCACATTTTACGCATCTCTAGAAAAAGAGAACATCCGGGCTGGGCGCTTCCCGATCGGGTCATTCCGCGCGGCTCAAGGACACGCGTGTACTGAACAGGGTACTGCCATCGCCCATGTCATTGAGATCCCCGTTCACCAGATGATTCACATTGCTGCGCTCTGGGACCTGGGATTCGTCGACAAACCCGCTGATATGCAGGGCCCCTTGGGGAACGAAATCCTGAATATCCAGGGTCAGGGTCAAGGCTGCCAGGTCATTGTGCACCCGAACCGTATCGCCGGTGCTCAGCCCCGCCGTGCTCGCATCGTCCGGATTCATACTAACCGTCGGCTTGCCGAGGCGTGCCAGGTGACGTTCGCTGTGCAAGAAAGTGCTGTTGTGCGTGGCTTTGGACGGACCCGGAAAGAGCCAGTAGGCCCCGCTATGCCCGCCACCGTCATCGGGCTGGTATTCGGCCATGGCGGGCAAACCCGCGTCCAAAGCCTCTTGACTGAACAGCTCGACTTTGCCCGAGGGCGTGCCCCATCCCTCGTGTTCTTGCGCCTGCAACTCCACGGGTTCATGGGCCAGAAGGCGCGACCATTCCTGCTCGGTAAAGCGCTCGCGATTCGCTTCCAGAACGCTCTTACAAAAGTCCTCTTCGCTCCCGCCCCAAACCGATTCGGGTAAGCCCACCGCTTGGGCGATCGCAGCGAAAGCATCGAAGTTGCTCCTGCAATTGTCCTGGGTCGAGATCGAAGGCGCCACGAAATTGAGCACACGCTGCCCATAACTCGCCAGCAGGTCGAATTGCTCCAGGAAAGAGGTCGCGGGCAATACCACATCGGCCAATTGCGCTGTGGCGGTCATGAAGAGTTCGTGAACGATGACGAAGTTGTCTTCACGCGCCAAGCCGCGTCGCACCGCGCCGCTATCCGGCACCGTCACCGCAGGGTTGTGACACCACACGAGGGTCGCGCCGAATCGGCCGGCTTCCAACTCGCGGCCCACTTGAACGTGGTGAACCACCTCATCGCTGGCTCCTTCAGGACGCAAATCGGATCCCGCGACCAGGCTCAGGTCCAGGTCGAAGTGATCTCCCGACTCCCAGAATACGCCCTCTGCTGCACCGAGCACAGCCGCGTAGGAACACACGGCTCGCACGCCCATGCCGCCAAATCGACGACGCGCCCATCCGATGCCCAGTTTGAACAAGGGCTTCTTGGCGGCGTGCAAGCAGTCACCCAATTCGCTGATAAGCGCTTCGGTCAATCCCGTGATATCCGCCGCCTGCGCTAGGGAAACCCGGCCCGCCACGTGGGCGCGGAACTCCGCGCCACCCACGCATTGCTCTTTTAAGAAAGTCAAATCCGCCGCGCGATCCTGGAAGGCCATGTCGCTCAACGCCAAGGCCAACGCGGCATCGGTTCCCGGATGAATTTGCAGGGCCAAGCCCCCGTGGCGCTCGACCCACTCCATCGTCTTGCTGCGCACAACATCCACGGCCACCAGACGCGCTCCATTGTCAACCGCTGCTTTCAAGCGCGGCAACAAGTGGGTCATGGTGCGCGCCACATCGCTACCCCACAAAACGATGGCATCGCAGCTTTCGGTCTGTTGCAGATCAAATCCGACCGTGCGCCCCAGGACCGAGCGATACCCAGCCTCCGCCGTGGAATCGCAAATCGTGCCGTTCGTGAGCAGACCGCCCAGCGCGTTGATCACTCGCTGAGGGAACTTGCGCGCCAGCACTCCCGAGTTGCCCGCATAGCCCAAACCTAGGATGCGCTCCCCGGGCAAGGCCTTCAGCTTGGTAGCGATGCGCTCTAGCGCTGCCTGCCAAGTCGTCGGCTGCAATTCACCGGCTGCATCGCGCATGAGCGGAGTCTTCACGCGATTGTCCGCTTTCACGACGTCGCCATAGAGCGCCGTCTTGGAGCACAAGGTTCCTTTCGACCAAGGATGTTCGGCCTGGCCCTTGATCGCGACGAAACGCCCTTGCGCGTCGCTTTCCACCCACATTCCGCAGGCGTCAGGACAGTCGAAGAAACACGCGCTTGATTGCATTGCCATGATTTGGACTCACTGGAGACCTTCGCTCTCTACGAGCCTTGCTGGCTGCGAGCTCATTTCGAGCAACTCTTTCAAGCGCCCTTCGCGCATGCTCACCAACAACCAGTCCTTGTCAAATTTGAGGGTCCACCCGTGGGCTCCCCGGGCGCCCGCGGCGTAGGACAGGTTGGCCGAACCGCCTTGTCCAATGGGAACGCTAGTGGTCACACCGAAACCTGAGTTGCGCTCCCAACCCCAAACGAGGTCGGCTCCCACGCCACTTTCACGCACCACAATGGGCGCGCCCAAAGCCTCGATGCATTGCTGCATGGAGCTCTCGCCCACACGCAATCCATAGAATTGCGCTTGCGCGGGCTGATGGCCAATGTCCACCCGGTCGAATTCCCCGGAGATGCATGCGGGCAGGAACGCCAAGCATGCGAGCATCATTACGATTTTCAAATCAGTCGTCCTCGCCGAGGAACGGCAGCTCAAACTCCGCATTATCCGCTTCGAAGGTGGCGGCCACATGGGTCAGGCGATCTTCCTTATCGAAGAACACCCAGACCCGGTCCGAGCGTTGGTCCACGCCCCGCAAACCCACAACAAACAGGAACATGCCCGTGGTTTTGTTGCGTTGGTACTCATACCGGTAAGCGCTGCGATGGCCCAACTGTACGACCTCGGAAGGAGCGCCCAGGCGTTCCACCACATCCGCTGCCGTGTGCACACCGGGCTCGAGGGCTGTGACAACTGCGCTCGATATCGGTTGCTGAATGTCGACGCGGGAAAGGAAGCAGCTGGAGCTGCCAACGAGAAGGAGGGCGGCCAGGGCCGCCTTAGGGAAATCCAACATAGATGACTTTGTAGAAGGTTGTGCGGGGAGTGAATTGAGGGAGAAGGTCAATCGCCCACTCACTCTAAGGTCTTATCCATCACATCGAGAACCCCATCCTTTCGATAAAGCGCTTCTAGTGCGGCACGGTCCTTGGGACAGTCCCGGGAAAGGACCTCGCAGCCGGTCTCTGTGATGACCACCACGTCCTCGATGCGGATGCCGATGCCCGTTGCTTGCTCGTAAAGGCCCGGCTCGATAGTGAACACCATGCCCGGCTTCAGATCGCCACCGCCGGAGCCCGGATCGTGCACTTCCATGCCCACCCAGTGCACCGCGCCGTGGGCCATGAGTTCGCCAAAGCCCCCATCCTGCAGAACTTTCGAGCAGGCCGCGTTGACGCCGCGCAGGCTACCGCCCGGCTTGGCCGCTTCGATCCCAGCCGCCTGGGCCGCTAAAACCGCGTCGTACAGCTCCGCCTGGCGCGGACTGAATTTGCCGTTAACCGGCCAGGTGCGCGTGATGTCGGTCACGTAGTGGTCCATCTCAGGGCCGAAGTCCACCAACACCACCTCGCCGTCGGCCATCGAGCGCGTGGAGTCCTGGTAGTGCAGCACAAGGGAGTTGGCCCCGGAACCCACGATGGCCGCGTAAGCATCGCCGGTGGCACCGTGGCGGCGTTGAACCCAGGAGAGCAAACTGGCCAGCTCCCACTCACCCAGGCCGATGCGGGTGGAACGAATGCCCTCCATCATGGCCAGCCCGCCGGCGCGGGAAGCCCTGCGGATCGCGTCGATCTCGACCTTCTCTTTGATGACGCGCATGTCACGTAGGGTTTTGGTTAGATCGTTGACCTCCACCTTGAAGCGCTCCTCCAGTTTGGCCTTGAGCGCGCCTTCACGGCTCAACCGGCCATCGAACTTGTCCTTGGTACGCGCCCGCGCGTAAGGTTCTGCAGCGTCGTAGCAACCCGCCAGGCCCACAGCCGGGGTTTGCACGGTGTAGAGCACCTCGCCTGCATCGAGCAGCTCCTCGATCGCTTTGCCCATGTCCCGTTGGCGGCGCAGATCCTGCACCCCGGTAAGCTCGCGGATCCATTCGTCGTCCGTGTCCCAGATCTCCCCCACCCATTGCTCGCTGAAGGCGCTGGGTTTGTTGACGAACAGGATTTCCTTGCCGGTCGTTACGTCCATCACAAAGGACACGTCGGGGCTCTCCACGCCGGTCAGGTACCAAAAGTTCTTGTCCTGTTGGAATGCACGGTAGTCCCCCACCTTGGGAAGACCGCGCAGCACGACCACACCCGGCTTCAAACGGCTGCGCAATTCCGCGCGACGGCCCGCATGGAACTCCTTGCCCAATCCGCAAACCGGAGTGCCGTTGGCCTTCTGGGCCATGCTGCCCGCCAGGGCCGTGCCCTGGAAGCTGGGGGCCTTCGTGGTTTGGGTCGTTTTGGTTTGGGCCGCTGCGGTACCGACGCACAAGCCGGCTACCAGGATCCACACGGGTTTGATCTTCATGGTCCCAGGGTAGCGAACATCGGGAATCCAATCGAAGAGGATTTCACCCGGAGCGACCCCTGGGCGTAAGGAATGTGTCGATATGCCGTTTCCATGGGCGCCGTGGGCGCTTACCCTGTGCAGGTCGCGTCCTCCCTCCCGCGGCCCAAACTATTTATGCGCATTGGATTCGACTGTGCTCCGCTCGTCATCCCCCACTCTCCGGGCATTCGCCGGGTGGTGGAGAGCACCTTAAGAGCGCTTGAAGCGCGCGGAAATGTTCAGGTTGTCCGCTTAGCACCGGCTGCGAATGAGAATCTTCGCACCTGGCGTCGCAAGGGTTTGGCGATTATGGTGCGCGAGCAACATCTGCTGGGGCTGCATGCTTTCCAATCCGCCTTCTGCGCCGGCGCGCGCGTGCCGAGCGTGCAAACCGTGCACGAGTTGTCCTGGCTGCACAGCGTTTCAGAGAAGCGCGCATGGAAGCAAAAACTCTGGATCGCCATCGGTCGGCGCAAAGCTGCGGCCGTGGTTTGCGCCACGCAGTTCTCAGCATCGGACTACACCGGGGACTCCCAAAAAGGACCCCGGCCGACGGTCATCCCTTGGGGCGTCGACGACGTGTTCACCGCTGAAGAGTGCGCGGAAGACCGCAACCGGCTACAAGCCTGGTCTCTAAACGACACGCCTTTCGTTCTCTCGCCCGGAGGGTTGCGATCCAAAAAACGGCCCGCCGATCTGCTGCGAGCACTGGCACAAACCGCACCATCGAATCCCGCTCACGCGGTGTTCACCGGCCCCCCATGCGAGTCCTGGCCGCGCCTGAAAAAACTCGCCCAAGACTTGGGTCTGGAGCGTCGAGTGCATTACATGATAGACCTGCCCGACCCCGAATTGGCCACGCTCTACCGGCACGCACACGCCACCGCAGTGATTTCCCATAGCGAAGGTTTCGCCCTGCCCGTGCTAGAAAGTCTAGCCTGCGGTACGGTCCCGCTGGTCACGACACATTCGGCGCAAAGCGAAGTGGCCGCGTGTCACGGGCATGGTGTGGCAGGTCGCAGTCAAAGCGCCCTGCGCGAAGCTTTGAGTTCGGTGCTCGAAGCTCCCCAAAGCCCAAACCCCGCGGGCGTGCAGCACGCGCGTGCTTTCACTTGGGACAAAACCGCTGCGGGCATTGAGAAACTCTGGGAGACCCTGATTTGAGCGGCCCGCACGTGCTGGTGGACGGCTTGGTGCTAAAAGCGCCCATGGGCGGAGCCCTGCGCTATGCCCTGGAAACCCTGCCGCGCTGCGCATCATTGCTGCACGCTCGAGCGGGCCGGCTATCCGTGCTGTTGGCGGAAAGCGAGCGGGATCAAGGCTGGGTCCAAGCACTTCTGTCGCAAGAACATCTGCACGTGACATTCGTGGATGCGCCCATGCATCCCGCCCTGCGGCGCGCCCTGCGTGAAACCCACGCCGTGCAAAAATGGATCGAGAACAGCAGTCAGCAGGGGCATCCCGTGCACGTGGTTCAAACGCAGAGCCTGCCCATTCCTCGCCTGCGCTTTGAGGGCCACCAAGTTCACCTCTGCCACGGTCTCCGCCGTCAGGAATCCGGCCCGGCCCTGGTCCGTCAATTTGCGACGGCGTTACTCAACAAAGGGGTGCGCGATCTGCACTCCCTCTTGGCCGTGAGTCAAACGCTGACCGATAATCTGCAAACTCGCTTCGCAGACTTGCCCGTGCAATGCGCTGCGCCCGCTTGCGATCAACGCACAAGACTCCCGAGGAACCCGGATGCAGGGCCCTTTGTGCTCTGCCCCGGCCCCATCGTGGCGCACAAGAACCACGCCCTGCTGGTCGAAGCTTGGGGCCTGGATTCCCGGTTGCCCCCATTGCGTTTGCACGCCCAACAGAATCCAGCGGCTCGTGCTTTGCAATCCCGAATTCAACAGCTCGGACTGCAGGAACGCATCACCTGGCATGCTGCGCTGGACGAGGATACGTGGCCCGCGGCCCTGGCTACCTGTGCGGCGGTTGTGCTTCCCTCACGCCTCGAAAGTTTCGGAATGGTCGCCCTGGAAACCCTGTATGCGGGCGCGCCCCTGGCCTTGAGCGATTTGCCCTCCCACCAAGAAGTCGTTGGTTCCGCGCGGCACGCCGTAGCGTTTTTCCCTTCGGACAACGCTCGACAATGTGCCGCAGCCATCCAGCTCGCCATCGACCAGTCCGATGCTGAACCCCAAAACCAACGCCAGCGGCGCTCCCAGGACTTCGCATGGAATCACACAGCGCAGATCACAGTGGATCACTGGTGCGCGACACTGCAGTAGCCCCGGAATCCACGCGGGTGTTGGGCAAGATCTGTATTGGGCCGCCATGCC
>JBLFXY010000141.1:0-10268 GCA_047611645.1 Glaciecola sp. | reverse complement strand
GCGATCAAGACGGGGATGGAAGGGACGATCTAATGTTGGGGATGTATGATCCCGCTTTGCATGGTCCCCTATGGGAAGGACGCCTGCACGTTCTGTCGGGAGCTACAGGGAAGGTGCTCTGGCAGATGGAGGAGTGGGACCTCGAACGGTAGCGAGGTGCTAAGGGGTTCAGATCTACAGGGACCCGACCTTGTTCGGAAACTTGGTATCGTGGCGACTTGTTCTGAGCCCGAACCTCACAGCGCCCACCGCCCATGAATCCTTTCCACCTCGCGTTCCCCGTCCACGATTTGACAACGGCGCGTGAATTCTACGGTGGCCTGCTCGGATGTCCCGAAGGACGGTCATCCGACCAGTGGATCGACTTCGATCTATACGGGCACCAGCTTGTCGCCCATTTGCAGGCGTCGGTAGGGCCAAAGCCTTTGCCTAGCAATCCGGTGGATGGGCACGAGGTTCCGGTTCCCCATTTCGGTGTGGTGCTCGAATGGCAGCAGTGGCATGAGCTTGCAAGTCGACTCCGAGATAAGGCTACCCATTTTGTCATCGAGCCCTATGTGCGCTTTGAGGGTCAGGTGGGAGAGCAGGCCACGATGTTCTTTCTCGACCCCTCCGGCAATGCGCTCGAGTTCAAGGCCTTTAAGGATCCCGCCCAATTGTTCGCCAAGTAGGCGTCAGTCAGAATCAGAGGCGCCTGAGCCCCTATCGACTTGCGCAATTGGGGAGGATTGCCCAACGTAGGTGTGTGCCACCACGGCACCCGCTTTCCCTCGGCTCCCAGCCGCACCTCGCACACAACGTGGAAACTTGCTCCCATGCTTCTTCCCCTTCTAGTCACTTTGGCCTTGAGCGGTCTGACCACCCCCGCCCTCGAACCTCAACCGGTCGTTCCCGCGCCCGCTGAAATATCCTGGTTTGCAGCGGATTACAACAGCGCAATTACGGCTGCCAAGGATCAAAAAAAGTATCTATTCACCTACTACTGGGCGAACACCGAGACTTGTATCAAACTCTACGGGTCGACCATGGGCGAGGCGGAAGTGGTTGAAGCGCTGAGTGATTTTGTCTGCTTCAGCGCCGACGCCAGTCAGGACTCCGGCCGCGCCATGCTCGACCGCCGCGGCTTTGCGACCGTGCCTGTGATGGTGATCTCAGGTCCCGATGGCCTAGAAGAGGACGCCATCGTAGGTTTCATCACAGGTGATCGCTTGGTCCACGAACTCGAACGGATCCAGAAGGGAGAAGGGACCATTTCCTATTGGCGCACGCAGTGCGCGAAGGAAGCTATCGACACCGATCACAAGATTTGGCGCCTGGAAAAACTCGCAGAAAAACTCAAAGCGGTGGGCGCCAAGAGTGCGCTGGAATCCGTGCAAGCGGATCTTGAAAAAGCCGATCCGGCAGGGAAATCCCAACGGGGTGGTTTGATCATGGCCAATAAACTCATCAACGAGATGAAGGCGGACGAAGCGGTCGAACCCACAAAGTGGAACACCAAGCCGGTCGACAAATTCCTGTCCAAAGTCCCCAATCTCAAAGCGCGCTTCGACGGGTACTACGCATTGGGTTCCAGTCAGATCAACGCGGGGCTCTATTCCGATGGGCTGCGCTCTGCGCTCAAAGCGTGGAAGAAGCATCCGAAGGAAGGGCCGCTACTGGCTCCCAACCTTGCCCTCCTGCAAGCCCTCATCCCCAAAGCTGGTGAACTCTCAAAAAAGGAGCGCAAGCAGGCGTTGGAGCTAGCCTGGAACGGGCTGGAGTTCCTAGAGGACGAGCATGGCGACCACTGTAAGAACAGGAAGTGCAGCAAGGAGGGTGATCTGTGCGCGGAATGGGATGCTTATCACGCGGCACTAAAGGATCGCTTGACCTGGAAGGAGTACGAAAAGGAAATCACTTGGAACCGTCCTCTTTTCACCCAGTGGGATGTGATTTACCTGGTGGCCGCCGCGGAAAACGCGTTTGGTAGCCAAGGCAAAGCAGAGGTCGTGATGGGGCGGGTTCAGGCCATTCAGGGGACCGCCGGCTTCAAGGGGTATCAAGCCAAGTAGGCTGCGCGTTCCGGTGCCGTCCGATACGGTGACAGGGAAATACCCGGCGCCACCTCTGGCCGCATTTCGTTTGGCCAAAGGTGGCGCCGGATTTTGTCCTGGCGCCGGATCGGTTACTCCGCTCGAGCCTCGATTTGACAGGTGCCATCCTCGTGAAACTGAACGCGCAGTTCGACCGGGCAACAGCAGACAGGACAGTCCTCTACATATTCCTGCTGGTGGCCTCCCGCCGGATCGACCGGCACCAAAATTTCTTCCCCGCAAGATGGGCACACGTAGCTCGCTTCGTCTTCGAAGTTCATGGATGGGTCAGTTGGCTGGCGGGCCCGGTTGGATTTCTTGGAGGGGGCGCCGGGAATCAAGTTCGAGGGCGACGCGGGGTTGAAAGGGCTTTGGGCACCGACACGAGGGCGCGCGTCGTGACAAGCGAACGGTTATGCGGAGAGCCGGACGACGAGTGCTGCGAGGGCGCATGCGCTGAATGCCAGTGCCGCCATGGCGATCCCCCCGGCAAAGTAAGCGGTCGCCACGCAGATGATCGTTCCGAAGGTGGCGAGGCCGACGGTCACATTCCAGAGGACGTCGCTTCCACCGGGGACCACCGTGGCGAGTCCGCAGTTCGGGCAGTTCGTGATGCCGCCCGCGCTGCGCGCGGGCGCATCGAAGCGCTTGGCGCAGTGCGCGCAGGAAGTGATGACGGCCTTCATGGTCAGTTGCTCTGGCGACCTTCGATCGCTGCGATGAGGCATGCGACCCCGAGAACCAGGCGGCGGTCGACGTCCGCGTTCCGCAGGTCGACGTCCATCTTGAAGATCACTGGGTTGAAACGCTGCTTGAACACGACGCCGGATCCCAGATGGAATGTCTGGGGGATGAGGCCGCTGAACATGCGCCGCGCGAGGGCCAACATGGTGCTGTCCTCCTGGAGCTTGTCGATGATCCGGTCGTCCGCGTCCAGGATCTCCCACGAGTCGCGCACGATCGAGCTGAAGCCCTTGCGCCGCGCCGCGCCGACCTTGTTGACGGTCGTGGCGTCGACGATGTCGTAGGCAGCGGAGAAGTCGATGGCTTGGCGAGCCTGGATCGTGAGCAGCGGCTTGGTCTGGGCCTCGTCCTCGAAGATCCGGATGTCCTCGCGCAGCTTGAACGCCTTCTGCTTACAGAACGCGAGCAACCGCTCCTGTTCATCGTAGATATGGAAGCTGGCGCCGAGGACTTTCAAGAACTTGCGGCGGATGGTGTACGAGTTGACTTCGAATGCGTGGGGCATGATGTGGTCGCTTGAGGGGAGCAGGAATAGCAGGCCTCAAGATGGCAGTTCTTGGGTTCGATCGGTAGCTCCAAACGACCTTAGTGGTAAGGACTTCCAAATGGGCCCCCCCGCGGTACTCCCGTATTGATGCACGCCCGTCGCGTTGTCGGGGCAGAAATGTGGATTGAGTGAATGGGGACCAGTTTGACCTGGGGTCCTCCCGATCATGAGGAGTCAAACCCATGCAGATTGCCTCCTTTTTCTCCGATCTCTACAGCCCTTCCCTGAATCCTTTCAGCTCGATGGCAGGCGGCCTCACGTCCGTGCAACCGGTCTCTCCGGTGACGCGCAGGGACGACGGGTCGGTGGAGCATCCGCATGATGCGGAGGAGGCTGCAGCTCCGAAGCTGTCTCCGAAAGACTCAGCAAACTTCTCGCAAGCCGCCTTGTTGGCCTTGGGGCAAGAGACACAGGCTGCTGCGGAACAAAGTGCACTCCAGAAGAATCCGTTGAGAGCTGAGGCGGAAAAAGCTTCGGAAGTTCCTGCTGCTAGCACCGAGGAATTGACACAGAAAGAGACCGAGCAAGTTCGCGAGTTGAAAGCTCGCGATGCTGAAGTTCGCGCCCATGAAGCCGCCCACGCTGCGGCCGCCGGATCCCTTGCCAGTGGTGGAGCCAGCTACGATTACCAGCGCGGTCCGGATGGGGTCAACTATGCGGTAGGCGGTGAAGTCGGCATCTCCCTTGGAACCGGGTCCACAGCCGAGGAACGCGTCGCCAATGCGGCCCAAGCTCAACGTGCGGCCAACGCACCGGCCAACCCTTCCGGCCAGGACCGCGCCGTAGCGGCCCAAGCGGCTCAAATTGCAGCCAGCGCCAGGGCGGAAATAGCCCAAGCAAGTGCGCAAGAAGCTCAACTAGCCCAACCGAAAGAAGCGACGACGAAGAGCCCCGGGGCGCAAGAGCACGGCCAACCGACCCAGAACACGACGCAGCAGGCCGGCACTCAGGCCATTCAGAAGTCGGAGCAGCAAGACGCACGCAAGGCCCAGACCCTGCAAATGGCTCGTCGCTCCGAGGCCTACCGGGACATCGCCGAAGCCACATCCGGTTCCTTCCGAGCGGCCTGATTTACGAGCATACGGAATCGTCATTGAGGAACTCACCTCTTGACGAAAGTGGCCTTCTCACCGATCACTTCTTATTCAGTATTGATTGGACGACTTCCGCCTAAGCGGGCAGATGCCCCGTCTTGACGAGTATCACCGTCTCTTCATGAACAAAGGGATGATGCTCGCTCAGGTGGGGGCTCAGCAGCCAAGTGCCTTCGGGGTAGCGTCCGTTTTCGTCTTCAAAAGCTCCGGAGAGCACGAGGATTTCCTCCCCGCCCCAATGCTTGTGCTTTAAGAAGCGCTCTCCGGCGGGCCAGAAGACAAGCGCAGTACCTTGCGAGGCCACAGAGTGGAGAGGTTTGACCCGCAAGTTGCCCTGCCCCGGCAGCCAATCCTCCTCGCTGGATTGAATGTGAAAGACGGGTTCCTCCTTCATCACATGGGGTCCACTTCTCACAAATAGGGTGCACGGTGTCTCGGTGACTAGCAGCTCCGCTTGTGCGGATGAGCACCTCGTGTAGCTACCCGTTTCTTGGGGGCCGTGGGGTGTATTCCAAGAGCCACTTAGGACGAAGATCTCGACTCCCCATCCGCCGGGAGTGGGGGGCAGGCTAGCTCCGGGTTCAAGGCGAATGAGGGAGGCCCTGTAAGCGTCTCCGCTTGCAAGTACCTTGCGCTGCACGCCCGAGAACTCAGTGGTCTCCCAGGGCATATTGGCGGTCTCTACTTTTTGCGGACTTGCTGGTTTCATTGCATGTAGCTGATACCCGGATACCGCGTCAGTTGGCGCGCACGGCGGGGGTGAGACCGGGTTCGGTTCGGTGCAGGAGATAGATGACTTCCTGGGTCATTGCCAAGCGCGCGTGTAATTCCTTGGGCACGGCGTCGAGAAGGCGGTAGCTCTCGCCAGAGAAACCTTCTGCGGTCAAGCGATCGACGAAATCTTCTCCATAGTCAAAGCAATGATCGTTCAAAAGCGCGTTGGGGCCGCCGAAATCGATCGTTTCCGCGCGGCCTAGAGTCATCGGAACGCACAGCAAGATATGCCCCGCGGGATGCAGGACGCGCAGCAGTTCGCGCAGCGCCTGGCGGTCATTCGGAACGTGTTCGAGAACGTGGAAACACGAGACGAAGGCCACGGAGTCATCCGCGAAGCTCAGGGACTGGAGGTCTTCGATGTACTTCACGTGCTCGTTCAGCGCGAAGATGTCCGTCCCTTCGAGCCCCGCGACCTTTTCCTCTAGCAACCGAATCATGCCCGGCTCGGGCGCGCAAACCAGGCGCAGCCCATCGACGCCGTTGAGCGAATCGAGCGACGTTCCCAATCGATTGCGCAACAGCCAGGCGAAGCCACGATGGCGTGGGTAGGAAGTGCAGCGCGGACAGAATGCGTTGCGATCGACGTACTGGATCGCGCAGTGGGTCAGAAACTGCGGACCGCGCCACCCACACAGATTGCACTCGACCCCGGAGGAGCTATTGCCATAGCCACCGAAAGTCCGCGCTCGGATCCACCCGTTGCGCACCACCTCTTCCATAAAGAAGGTCCAACCAGCGGCGAGCCCGCCGCGTCGTGCAATGGTCCCGCCTCGCCGAAGCTCGCGGAGCGCTTTTCCAAAACTTGTCACGCGGGATTAGTGGTTAGGATTTCCAAAAGGGGAAGCTTGGAGGGGGGGTGGATAGAAGAAGGGAGCCGGGTGCCGACCATGGGGCCGATTGTAGTGGATACACGGGGCAATGGGAGGTCCGAAGGTGGGAGGTGTTACGGAATGGTTCGCTCGGCTCTTTCATCGATACGGCGACGCACACTTACCAGCCGCCCGTGGCGAAATAGTGCCAGCAGCCGCAGGCCGCAGACAAAAGGGGGGGGGCTCCACCGCAGGTTGGTTGGGTTTAGAGGCCCGAATTTTGTTAATGGCTTATGCGTACCTGCTGGCCGATTCGTTAGCGAGTATTTCCGAGGTTGGGTCGGTTCTGCAGACTAATTTTTGCCGACTCGAATGCTAAGCCTGGGGTCCCCTGGAATTCGATTACTGATCGCCCTTCCAAAGAGGATTGGATGAGCGATCCCGTGTAGGGTCGCCCCTCGGTTCGGCTTCTGTCAGAGGCACTAGGGCACTTCTCGGATCACTCGGAAGCCCACGTCAGGGGACCGGAAGTCCGATGCATAACGTGCGCGATGCGCGCTGCGGCATGCGCTGCTCTCGCTGGTGTACGCGCCACCCCGAACCACGCGTAAAGTACCTTCTTCGGGCCCCAACGGGTCATTGAGCGGTACACCCATATGGGCGGCGTAGTAGTCGAAGACCCACTCGTAGACGTTTCCACTCATGTCCGAGAAGCCCCACGGGTTGGGCTTCAAGGTGGCCACGGGTTGGGGGGCGCCCACCTCCGAGAAGGAGCCCTGGAACCATGCGAATTGCTTGAGATCCGTGTCCTTATCACCGTGGCCGTAGGCGCTGGTGGATCCGGCCCGGCAGGCGAATTCCCACTCGGCTTCGGTGGGTAGTCTGTACAGCACGCCCTCCCGTTCGGACAGGCGTTGGCAGAATTCCGAGGCTTGCAGCCAGGTGATACGTTGCACGGGCAATTGATCTCCCCGGTGAACGCTGGGGTTGGTTTCCATGACCTCGATCCACTGTTTCTGGGTCACTTCGGTGGCGCCCAGGTAATATGCCTTACTCAGGACTACCTGGGTCTGGACCTCGGCGGGCACATTTCGGTTGGCTTCGCTGGCGGGACTGCCCATGGTGAAGCGCCCGGCCGGAACCCGCAGGAAACGCATGCCGATCGTATTCGTGACCTCGGGTTCCTCGCCCTCAGGAATCGCCACGGGCTGGGATAATTGGGACAGGGCCTTCGCACCAAAAGTGTTCAACACCAATTTCTGGAAACCAGGATGCTCGGAGAGGGTGCGCAATCCCTTGTCGCTCAGAATGAGTTCTTTTTGAAGCGCCCCGTGTCCAATGGCTTCGCGCAGGTGGAATACGGCCGAGTCGGGCAATCCCTGGACCACCGACAAGCGCGCAAGCTCGAGATGGGCTTCGAAGCGTTCCGGCATCAACTCTGTGGTTTCCTCCAGCAGTTGCTGGGCGGTGCGCAGGCGTTGGTGCAACACATGGTCGGCCGCGGTGGCCAAGTTGGTGGAGTAGTTGTGCGCCACGAGCGGGTCCACGAGGGCCAGAAGGTCGCGCACCTGATTGGCAGTGGCTTCGGATGAGGGGGCCTTGGCGACGTTTAAGAGCAGGGCCCGTGCAGGGCCGTATTCCTGAACGGCGATCCATGCGGTCACCGCTTCGACGGCCAATTCGGTCCTTTCGGGCTTGATCAGCCAAGCCGCGGTCAATTCCCTCGCGGCTTTTGCTGCTTGGTTTTGCTCCAGTGCCTCGATCCCTGCTTTCAGATGCTTCTCGAAGGCCAACTCGTTGGTGGCGGCCTGAATCTCAGCCTCAACTTCTTGGAGGAAGGCCCGTTTGTCCTCGGGTGCGCGTTGGATGGCGTTGCCGAGAGCTTGCAAGGCCAGTTGGTGGCGACCGGTGGAGTGCAAAGCCAAGCATGCGATCACAAACGCTTCGTGCCGATCGGGTTGGACTCCAATCGCAAGGGTAGAGAGGTGCAAGGCATCCGACCATTGCTCCTTCTCCAACGCAGAATGTCCGTCTGAAACGAGGGAGTCGTAGTCCACTTTTTGGGGTTCTTGCACTGCATAAGCCGAAGCCGATGCAAAGTCGGCGGTAGCAAGTAGGAGCGGCGCAATGAGTAGGAGATGAATCATAGGGATTGAATTCTTGGCAAAGATCATTGGTCAAAGTAGTTGGACAGTTTGGACTTGAGCTGATCCGAAAAGGAATAAACGCCTCTGAGGTAATTGCGTAGACCGGGGTGATGGGGCAAGTACCAGGTGTGTATTCCCACGTCGGGATCGATTTCGCGCACGATGGAATTGATCTCATATTCCGAAAGCGTGCCGCCCCTTGAGCGCCGGAGCACCGCGCGCATTTCATCCACATTCCAGCGACGCAAATACAGCACAGCCAAATCCAAGGCCACCCAAGGCGCCAGCTTGGAGGGCGACGCGGGTTTCCACCCCTCCGTGCCATGGTGCTGGATCAAATTGTCCACAACAGCGGGCACCACATCCCCGCGTATCCAGCTACGAATGCGTTGAAATCCGTTTCCGATCCTGCCCAGGTTGGCGCGCACCACAGCTGGTCTGCGCTGGAGCCAACCACCCGTGGTTTCTGCAAGTCGCATAGCGCGCCACTGGAGCACACTCAGCCCGGAGGTTTTACTCCAGGACTCCACGACGGCCTCATCGTACTGCCCACGAATTTTCTGGAGAGCCCTGGCCGTGCTGCGCCGGGCCGCTTCTAGCTTCGGGTCATAGTTGGAATGCCATCCGCCAGTCAAGTGCACTCCCACCGGGCTGTAGGATCCCACACCCGCCTTTCTTAGGGCATCCACGATACGCTGCTCCTCGCCGGAGCGGGCAGCCTGCCGTTTACGAAGGGTGGAGTTGTATTGCTTATTCAAGTCCTCGGTTCGCCACACATTGTCAGCGGTTTGCTGGCGGCGTGCAGCGATGAGTTCCTGCAAGCGCTCATCGGTACGGTCAGCCAGTTCGGTTTCGCCACGTGAGATGCGCAGGGTGAGCGTCAACTTCGCGCGTTCGATGGTCGGCTTGGCGCGCAGCTTGTCCAGTTCCGTCTTGCTGCGCTGGGCCAATTGGCGCTCCATCCAGTACTGCTGCCATTCGGAGTCACGTTTTCGGTTGTTGAATTTGTAGGCCATGATGGCCCGGGCAAGTTTTCCGCGTAGTTCGGGCTGCTCTCGAACTTGAATCATATGCAGGCGCACGCGAAGATTGATGACGCTTTCTCTGAGCGAGGAATAGCGCTTGTCGTGCCGGGTGCGCACAGACTCGATCTGCTTGTTGTAGCGCAATTCCAACGCGGCGATCTGCTTATCGTAAGCCTCCATTTGCTTGCGAATCTCTTCGGGCGTCATGGGTATCGCTTCGCCGTTCACCTCGGTGAGGTGTTGGCCGAAGGGCTTCTTGGTCTGCCGTTCGATCTTCGATTTACTGCGCTTGCATTGGCTACAAAAGAGGCCCGCCGCTAGCTCCTTGCGAGTGAGTTCCTTCTCGTCCAGGAGTTCCGTCAGCTTCTGATCCCGCTCTGACCTCAACCGGTAGTCGTCACGGAAGAACTTTTGTAGTTCGGCATCCAACTTCGCAGACATTTCGGCCTCCCGAGCCTGTAAGCCTTCAACTTGCTTGTTCAGTGCGGCGATACGTTGAGCGATAGAGATGATGCGCCCTGCAGTCTCAGCGGCAGCCACATCCATGAATAGAAACAGCGCCATCCATACCAGAAGGATGTGTTGGATTGCGCGGAAGCGCGTGGGCTGCGTTTGGCTAGTCATCAGTTAGGTGTCCACTAAAGCGACGAAAAAGGGCGTGGGGTACACGCGGCCGGCCTTGGCCGTCCCGTGCACCCCACGCCCTTTCAAGAGACGTCATGAGAACGAATCAATTGGCTGGAATCGTAGCGATGAGTTCCTTGGCAGCAAGCTTGGCCAACGCCGTGTAGTGCCCGGAAAGGAAACTCGTGTAGGCGTCGTGCTCCTGACGAATTAGAGTTTTCTCCCGGGTTGTGCGCGCGGCACGATAGCGTTCCTGCACTGCCAGCAGAGTTTCCTCGGCGGGCAGAATAGGGCGCAGCTCGATGGGTTCGACCACGAACTTGTACTCGAACTCGGCGCGCAAGGCCGTGGGGCCATCGGAGGCTATTTTCTTGTTGAGTTCCGCGACCAGCTCGTAATACTCCGCAACTTTCACGTTGACCTGGGAAC
>JBLFXY010000140.1:0-10298 GCA_047611645.1 Glaciecola sp. | reverse complement strand
CCCGGAACCCGATCGGGTTCCGGGCGGGCCCCAAGTGTGTGAAAGTGTACCTGGTTCCGTATCAGGGGTTCCGTATCAGGGGTTCCGTATCAGATCGGAAGGCGCCGGACGAGGCCCCACCAGGCCCGCAACATTTTGTCCAGGATCCCGACTACGGTTTGCATGAATCCCTCGCGGGCGGCGCCCGGAGTGACCGTCAGAGGTCCACCCGTGAGCAGCGTGCGATCATTGACCACGGCCACCTTGGACAGGGCCCGGTTCTTGGCGTAGGACTCGGGCAGCAGTTTCAGGCAGGACATTTTGCCCCCGAACCAGGAACCCAGCGCGCCTTGCTTCAGGGCGAAGACGAACCAGAAGACTTCGTAGATCGCGATACCGGGTGCGGCCAGGAGCAAAGTCCGCAGGCGATACGTGCGCATCAGATACAACCAACGATTGCGCGAGTGGTAGTACACGCGCCGGTCGGGATACTCGGAACCATCCCGTGAAGAGAAACCCTCCGTCCCTTCATCGTGCAACACGATGGCATCCGCCACGCTCAGGAAGCGATGTCCCGTGCGCCGCAGGCGCATGGACAGGTCCAGATCCTCGAACCAGAAGAAGTACGTTTCGTCGTAGCCTCCGATGGCCAGGATGGCTTCGGCATCGATCAACAGACAAACCGCGATGGCCACATCCACTTCGGCGACCCGTTCGCCCTGCGCTTCCGCCAGCGGCTGATAGAAATTGCGCAAACAGATCAACCCGGCGTAATGCAAGGAACCACCGTCGTAGTGCACACGCTCGCGATCGTTCGTAAACACCGAGCGCGGTTGCAACACGGTGGGACGACGTTCATCGGCTGCGGCCTCGACCAACTTGGTCAGCATGCCCGGAGTCACGAACGCGTCATTGTCCAAGGTCAGCACCCAACGATTGCGCGCGGCCCGGTAGCCCGCATTGCGCGCGTCGGTGGGACCGTTGTTGGTCCCCATCTGCAGGATCGTGACCAGGGGATAGTTTCCCTCCAGGAATTCCACACTCCCGTCGGTGGAGTTGTTGTCCACCACGATGATTTCATCGAGCGCAGCTCCTTCCGCAACCAAGGCGCCCACGCAGCGATCCAAGTAGGCCATGCCATTGTAATTGCAGACCACCGCTGAGATGCGGCCCAATGCGGGCAAGGAGTCGCCGGACAAGGATCAATCCAGGGGCAGTTCGAAGTCGGGAGACTTCACGGGCTTGCGACGCTTCAAGCAGTACGGCACGTTGGCCAGCACACTGCACGCGGCTTTGGTCACCACCCACCAAGCGCCCGGCGTTTCGCGCAGGGAGCGGCCGATGCCGATCGTGCCTGTGGCGTCGGAGATTTCGCCGCTGGTCTCTTGGGCGCCAGAGCGCATCAGGACCTTGCGCACGACTTGAATCGGCATGCGCGCGAGATCGGCCGCGGGCGCATATTTCAGCATGGACAACCATGCGTTGCGCGCGTGGAAGTACAGACTGCGCTTGCCCATTTTGATGCCGAAGGGCGTCTTGTGGTAAGCGACGGCGGAGGGGTATTGCAGAACGCGATAGCCCAGATTCAGCAGGCGACAGGTCAGATCACGCTCGTTGCCGTAGATGAACAACCGCTCGTCGTAACCGCCCGCCTCGCTCAGAGCTTTCGTGCGCGCCAAACTCGCGCAACCGCGGAAGGTGCTCATGTAGCGCTCGGTGTTGATCGCTTCGGAATTCTTGTACGCATCCGGCATGCCCGGCTCCACGATTTTGGTGGAGACCACGGCGGTGCTGGCGGGTTCTTCCTGCATGCGCGCCTTGCTCAGCGCCAACCAATCGGCGGGCAAGACCACGTCGTCGTCCAGGATCGCCGTGCACTCGGTCAACGCGCAGGCGAAACCGATGTTGAAGGTTTCACACGCTCCGTATGCGGAATTCGGCATCACCACCAAACGCACGTTCGGGAATTGATCGCGCAAGCGCGTGGCGGTGTCGTCGCCGCTCTGGTTGTCCACCACCACGATGTCGTCGAAGGGTTCTACTTGCGCTTGTAGAGCTTCCAAATTCGCGCACACGTCCTCGGACTTGTTCCACGTGGAGACCACTGCTGTCACCGTGGGATCGCCCACGGCCGGCTGCATTCGCTTGCGCCACTTGCTCAAGGCTCGGCGAGAGTCGAGCGGCTTGCTGCGCACCGGACTGGACTTATCACCGGCGCGAACCATGTAAACTGCTCGGTCGGGTCCCAGGCTCAAAGCGGAGAGCGCGGCCCAGCACAAGGCGTTGCGATCTTGCAAGGCCGCGCGCCCGCGACTTTCGTCAGCGGAGGGCACCAGCACGCAGTCGGGATTGATGGAGTCCAACCCCTCGCGCAGGGTCGAGACCAAAGCCGGTTCGCCGCACAGGGAATCGACCTCCCAAGCGCCGCACTTCAAGTCCTGTCCATCGAGCTCCAAGCGCACGGTGCGGGCGAGCTCTTCGTCCACCTCCAGCACGCTCCAAACGAGCACGGAAGCGAGAGGATAGCGATCACACCAATCGCGCAAGCCCTGCCAATCCTCAGCGAGGTTGCTGGTTAGACAGAGGATGCGCTCGGGCATAGTTTCGTTTGTTTTGATTTGGTTTTGCTTCAACTTGCACGTCGGGCAGCGGCACCCTTGAGGATGCGTCGGTAGTGCTGTTCGAGACGCTCAGCAACTTCGGTTGCAGAGGTCACGGATTCGGGTAGGGCGACGAACGCCTGGGTCAAACGATCCGGCTGCTTCAAAAGCTGCTGGAAGGCCTGGGTCCAAGCGGGAATGTCCGCGGCCGGCAGGCTTTGGACAGGCCCGTGACCGAAACGCTCCGTGGCCGCCCCGCATTCGGATGCCATGACCGGCAATCCCATCGCGAGGGCCTCATCGATAGCCAAAGAATATCCGCTGGGATGCCGGTTGGGAAACGCTGCCACGTGACAAGTGCGTGCAATCCGCTGCAGGGAACGTGCATCAAACTTTCCCAGAATGCGTACGCGCAGGTTTCCACGGAGCTCGAGCAACTCGGAATCGACCCCCTCGTGGGCTTCCGGGCCCATGCAGATCAATTCGATCTCTCGATCGGCCAGGGGCGCCAAGGCACGGACCAAGTCCAAGCTGCCGCGATCCCGGCTACGTCTCCCAAAATGCAACACGCGCAAGGGCCCCTGTCCGAGCCAAGGGGCGGGGCGCACAACGGAGCTGGAGAAGTCCTTGCACAAACCAGGGGCCAGAATTCGGGTGTGGGCAGGATCCAGAATGAGGTGATCGGCCAGGCGCACCAAGTGGGTGCGGCTAGGGAAAATCACCAAGCGTGCGGCGTCGATTTCGGCCTGGGCCTCGCTGCGACGGTCCTGCAGATTGCGCGCGAGCGGCCCTGATGGCTCGGTTGACCCTGATATCACGGACGGCTCGCAGGCGCTGTGCCCGCTCTCCAGCCCGCGGGTCTCTATGCATTCCTCTTGCCCCACGCCCGGCTGGCGGAAGTAGCTCGCACAGGACGGAAAGAAGTCGAACTGCGTCATCGCAACCGGCAGGCGCCGGGCCAAAGTACGGACCAGATCCATGGGCAGCTCGCTGGTGTGTTGAACGTGGCACACGTCCACGTCCCCCACGGCCTCCACCCAGGGTCCTGAATCGGAGCGTGCACCCAGGCTCAGGTCAAGACGCCTCACGTCGAGCCCTGCCATGATCTCGTTGTGCCAAAGGTCCTCGGCCTCCGGCTCCAAACCACCGGTCACAACGCGCACCTCATGCCCCAACCCAGCTAGGGCCCTGGCGTGGGACTCGACCACGGTTTCTACCAATCCAAAATTGCCCGGATTGAAACCGGGGGTTACCAAAGCGATCTTCAAATGCACCCTTCCCATGGATAGTGGGTTCGAAAAAATGACTAGACAAAATTAGAAGTCGTTCGATTTTCCTACGCAGCGATGCGACCGAACGGCTCTTGCCCACTGCATCGGCCCCGCCTCCTTGGGAAATGGATAGTAGCCACAGAGAATGCGGGCATAATTTCAATCGTCCGCCCCATGGCCCTCAAAAAAAGGAACCCCCAAATCGGACGTGCCTCAATACGGCAATACCGCGTCAGGCACCGTATTGCGACACCGTATTGCGACACCGTATTGCGACACCGTATTGCCGTATTGCTACTCGCTGGCTTCGACCGGAGCCCACTCGCCGCCGAGGTACGAATGCACGTACTGCAGAATGCGTCTGGACACATCGGGTTGGTCGGGAGCTCGCTCCCATTTGGCGCTGTTCGGCACCAGCGGTCGGATCGACTGATTCAACTCGCGCTCGACCCGAACGCGCACCAGATAACCGCCTTCCTCTTTGAGCTCGTAGAGCACGATGGCGCGCTCCCGATGACTCCTTCCCTTGAACGGCGAAGCTTGGGCGCGCCAGCCACTGACCACACGATGGGCCCCCGCGTCCGCACCGGAGCCCACCTTGAAATCCTCTTTCCTCAAGGCCAACACCAACCCCTCGAACAACACCTTCTGATTCTGAGTCACGATGGTGGTCTGCTGCCACTGCTCGGGGTGCTGGGCCCGGAACAAATTGCAGGACGAGAATCCGACAACCAGAAGTAGAGCGACGAGGATGGAGTGAGTCTGATTCATGGGCTGTGAATGGTGACGGGGTAATCCGTAGGTCAGGATTTGCTGCGGGGTACGAAATCGTCGTTGGAGTCCCTGAGCACGATGCGCACCGGCACTTCGGGGAAGGGGAGATCCTCGCGGATGCGATTGGTCAGGTAGCGTAGATAGTCCTTGCCGATCAGTTTCTTATCATTCACAAAGAGAACGAAAGTAGGCGGGGTTGTCTCCGCCTGGGTGGCGTAGCGCAAGCGCACGCGATAGCCCTTGGCCGACGGGTTGCGGGCCTCCAGGGCTTTCTTGAGCACCTGGTTGAGCTCGGCGGTGGGCACGCGCTGAGCCGCTTGCGCGACCAATTCCTTGGCCAGGGTCAACAGCGTGTCCGCGCGATCCCCCAGCTTGGCGGAGAGGAACAAGATCGGCGCAAAGAACAAGCCAGGCAGCTGCTTGTCCAGGTAGTCGCGGAAGTCCTCGGGCGTCAGACCTTCCTGGATCAGGTCCCACTTGTTGGCGGCCAAGATGACCGGCTTGTGGTGGTCAATCACATAACGTGCCAAGCGTTTTTCGATGGAGGAGACCGGATCGGTCACATCGAACATCAATACAACCACGTCCGCGCGTCGCACGGTCTTGCGGCTGCGAGCTTCCGAGAAGAACTCGATCGCGTCGGCCACCTTGCTGGGTTTACGCAAACCCGCGCTGTCGATGGCGATGAAAGTTTCTCCGCCACGGTCGAACAACACGTCCACGGCGTCGCGCGTGGTTCCAGGGATCTCGGAAACGATCATGCGTTCCTCCCGGGCCCAGTGGTTGATCAGGGTGGACTTGCCAGCGTTGCGCCGACCGACCACGGCCAATTTCATGGAGTCACGTTCTTCCGGGCGCTCCGGCAAGGCGCCGGGCAGGTGCTCCAAGATGCATTCGTAGAGCGGACCCAAGCCCAAACCGTTTTGCGCGCTGATGCCGAACAGTTGTTCGCCAATACCGAGCTGGTAAAAGGCATCCACATCCCATTCCAGGGAGAGGCCTTCCTCCTTGTTGACCACGAGCAGAATCGGAACATCGCGACCGCGCAGCAGCTTCGCCACATCCCGGTCGAGCGGGGTGACTCCATCGCGCACGTCGACCACGAACAAGACCAACTCGGCAGCCATCAGGGCCGTATTCACTTGACTCTCCACGTGGGGTCCAAGGTCGTCGCGGTCCACGATTCCCACGCCGCCGGTGTCGATCACTTCAACCCAACGCGGACCGTCGTCCGAAGGCAACCGAACGGGTACGGAGATGCGATCCCGCGTCACGCCAGCGGTCGGTTCGACGATCGCCACACGACTACCGCACATGCGGTTGAGCAGGGTGGACTTGCCCACATTCGGGCGCCCCACAATTGCGATGCGGGGCATTTTTTCAGGCACGGTCGATGACATGAGGCTTCGTGGATTCGGTTCTCCACGGCAGGGGTTGCTTGCTCAGCATCCGCGCTCGATTTCCCGGGCGGGAGCGTGAACCTAGGCAAGGGTTCAAGAGGCTAGCAAAATCAGAGACACCGGGGGTGCAAAGCGATCCTGCTAGTGAAAGGTTTGTCGTTAGGAAGGATCCGCACGATTGGCGCGTATCCTTGTGAAGTTTCCGGGTTCAGGCGATTCCCATGAAACGGTGTACCTGCGGCACCACCCGAACTGTCAAGCCCAGGTCGCGGGCATCTTCCAGCAGGTCTTCCAGGAATTCGGATTCCGGAGCTTTGACCCCCCCCATTGGGGTGGCGGGTTGCAGGTATAGCGGCACTTCGGGGGCCAGATTGGCCAGATCTTCGAGCAGCGGCGCGTAGTCGTGAATCTGACGTCCGCCGGCTACCACCACCTTGGCGCAAGCGTCCCGCTCCGCGATCAGTTCCAAGCAAGCCCGACGCGCATTGCGCCATTCGGAGGCCTGGGTCGGTACCGCTTCGCGGGGGAATTCCTCGGACTCCGGCAAGCCCAGGAGCTCCACGGGGGGCCCCAGGTCTTGGGGCAGTTTCAAGTCCAAGCTGATGTGATCGAAGATGTCGGCCACGCGGGCCAAGGCCTCGGGGTGAGCGCCCGCGGTCTCCAGATGCAAGGGACGTTCGCCGACCATGGTTGCCAGGGCCAACAGGAAATCCGGCCAAAGAAGCGGTTCGCCCCCGGTGATACTCACCGTGCGCGGTTCGCGCGGTTCGACCGCGCCGATGTAGGTCAAAGCTTGCAAGGGGGTGGCCCACGCGTCTTCCCGAAGCGGTCCCTCAGGGGTCATGATGCGAGCAACGCCTGCTGCACGCAGGGCCCAAGACCCAGGCGTATCGCACCAGGTACAGCGCAAAGGACAACCAGCCAAGCGTAGAAATACTTGGGGCTGCCCCACGTACAATCCTTCCCCCTGAATCGACGCAAAGACCTCCATTATGGGAGCTTCGCGCAATCCTCGCCCTGCAATTCCTGCTGCTCTGCGAGTATCTTCCACGGGAGAAACCACGGTTTGAGCCCTTAGGAAAGGCGCACACCCAAAGCGAACACCCGCAGAAACGCAGGTGTCCGAAAAAGCTACTTCTTCGCGTCGTCTTCGCTCGGGGCCTTCTTCGCGGCCTTCACCTTGAATTTGGTGCGAACCTTGGGAAGCCCATAAACAGAACCGTCGGCGGCAACTTTGCCTTCCTTCATCAGTTTCTGGAGGCGTTCCTTACGGGTGAAGACGCTGCGCTCACCGACCAGGGTGTCAAGGCCTTTGAGGCTGGGATGGATGGACATGGTGCTGGGAAACTCTTAGAGCTTGCGAAGACTGTGGATGGATCGATCCAGACCGACGGCCTGGATGTGTAGGGGGCCCTGGAGAACATCCGGAGCCATCTGGAAGCGCGATAGTTTAGCGGCGCGAGCGCAGGAAGGAAGGCCTAGCTGCTAGAAGAAATTATCGATTTTCTCATGGAAGGCCGTGCTGAAGGTTCGGTTCGGACCTCCAGGGTAGGGCAATGCATGAACTTTCTGGAGCAGATCGTCCAACATATGGCTCTCCGGATAGGCCCCAACCAGCAGATAAACCACGTCTCCGCGGATCCTGGGGTAGATCGCGGGCAGCCCATTATTCCGCAGGTACTGGTAGTTCGCCAAGGCGCGCTCCCGGCCCAATTCGTTGTCATTATGCTGATCGACAACCAATGTGAAGACGTTTCGAGGGTCCTCAAATGCCAAATCCGCGGCATTGGCCTGCCCTTCAACGCCCAAATCGGCGGTCCCTGCATCCTCAACGCCCTCTTCCATGCCCGCGAAAGCGCCTGGATCAGGAAGCGGAATGGGTGACAGGTCCATCCAGGCTGCGTGTTGCGCTCCAACGCCAGCCTCGGCACCCGCCCCAGCAGCGCCGCTGCGCTCGCCGATGCGGTAGCCACCCCAGAATGAGATCGTGATCAGCGCTAAAGCCGACACGAACAGCCCCAAAGGGCCCATGGCCAGGGTGATGCTCTTATCGAACTCATGCTTTATAGCGGCCGCCCCGGGCTCGGGGAAGTCCACGACCGGCCGAGTGGACCGACCGCCACCGCCCGAATTCGACGTTTTCGGGAGATCCAGGGGGCTCTTGCTCTCCACACGTACCAGCCCATCGGGGCCAGGCTCCGAGTGGGACAAACCTGTTAGGCCCTTGACCTTGCGCTGCAGGCGCTGGGCTACGGAATCGGAAGACGGCACCAATTCGGCGCGCTGCTCCGCTTTCTCGGCGGCCCGTTGGGCCTGTAAACTTTTTTCGCGAGAGACCTGAAAGGCCTCCAGCATGTTTCCTCGACGTCTCGCCATGGAACCACCTCCCAGTGAATTCGATCCGCGACAATTGGGTGAATGCCCAAGATATTGCACGACCCCCACGGCCGAACCCGGGGCCAAGCCCCGACCATCCCAAGCACCCGAACCGTAGAAAGCGCACGTTCGCGAATCAAGCTTGAGCCGCACCCTGGACGCGGCGCAGGCCTATGAATGGGATAAGCCGTTCACTGCCCATCCAAGACGGCCAGCAACTTCCGGGTCTGAGCCTCGAAGCGGCCGCGAGGTTCGAACTCCAAATAATCGTTGAGCACCTGGCGAGCCTCCTGCTCCTTTTCAGCAAGGGCCAATGCACGCGCCAGGGAAAGGTGTACGGGATCGGGCAGCTTCAGACCGTTGAGGCGCGCCTTATCCACCACCAGATACCAGGACTTGGCGGCCTCGCCATAGCGCCCCAATTCCATGTACGTGTTGCCCTGCAGATGCCGGGCCATGAGGGACTCCCCATCCCAGCCCAATGCCGTCTCGAATTCCTCGAGTGCGTCCTCCAAGCGGTCCTCACTAAAAGCGACCAACCCCTTGCGGACGAAGGCTTCCGAACAAGTCTCGCGCACCTCGATGGATTGGGGCCAATAACGATCGGCTAGCTCCAAATCCGCCCAAGCGGCGCCCAGGTCTTTCGCGTCCAAAGCCTTGCGTGCAACCTTCAAATGCCGTTTGCCTTGCTCGCGCAGTACGAGCGCCCCCGTGCCCAGTTCCTCGTCGGTCAAACCCAACTCCCGAGCCCGATCGAAGTAATCCACGGCCAATTCACGATGCCCCTTTTTAAGGGCCACCACACCTGCCTGCTTGCTAAAGAGAGCGACCTTGGAATCCAAGGGTCGGCCTTCGGCTATCAAGCTCTCGAAGATTTTAATGCCTTCCCCCCACCGCCCAGCGGTCATGTAGAGGTCCCCTAAAAACTCGCGTGCTTCCAGATTGTCCGCGGTGAGAGACACAGCTTTCTCGCAATGTTCGATGGCCAATTCAGGTTGCGTCCCCGCCACCTCCTGGGCTAGCAGGCGGTGGGCTTCGGAAAGAGGCCAATTCACAAAGGGTAAACCAGGGTCCAGCTGCACAGCTTTTTCGAGCAACGCCACGCCGCGCCGCCCCTGGCGCATACCCGTTTGAAAAATAGCCAAGACGCCTTCCGCGCGCAGCATCTCCGGGGTCAAGCCGCACAGCTTGCGCCCCTTCTTCCATTCCTCCAGCGCCGTATCCCCTCGGCCGGCCTCCATGGCCAACTCAGCCGCGGTGGCCCAAACGCGCGCATCCTTGGGCTCCTGCAATTTGGCTCGCTCCAGCAAACGCGAGCTTTCGATCGGGTCGCCGACCATGGCGGCCAGGCGCGCACCGAGCAGCTGGGACTCCACGCCCAACTCGGGCAGGTTTTTAAGATCCTCGTAGAGTTCCGCGGCCACATCGTCCCAGCCATCCGCCAAGGCTTGACGCAGGGACAAGACGCGCGGGTCCTGGCTGCGATCGGAAAGCGTGATCGGCAGATCGACCCCGGCCCCTTGCAGGTCGGCGGGCTCCCCATCTCCGGAGCAGCCATAAAGGCCGATCAATCCCAGGCTACAAAGCGCGGACAGGGGCCATACTCGAAGGTTCGACAAGACGGAGGGCAATATTTTAGGAGCTGGCATTTCGTGAGTAGACTAGCAAAGCGTGGAGGCAACTCGATCCCCCGATTTCTCGCCCGCAACACATTCGATCTGCCGCAAATCAGACGCTGTGAACCCCTTTTCCTGACTACACTGGCCCCCGTGAAATCCGTGAACTCCGCACGCCCCGTAAATTTCGGCTGCAAGGTCAACCTGCATAACACTCCAGTGCTGCGGGAAGCCCTGTTATGCCGGGACCTCTCCGAGCAGAAAGAGGACTGCGATCGGCTC
>JBLFXY010000139.1:0-10315 GCA_047611645.1 Glaciecola sp. | reverse complement strand
TTCAGGACTTGGTTCAGGTCTGTTCCTGATGGACGCAAATGGGGCTGCGGTCAATCCGCTGGACACGAACGACAATAGGGTGGGTTCGGACGGTGTGTCTCCGGGGGCGAAGTTATATCTGGCGCATGTGGCTTACAACCTGGACCGCATGGTCGAGCCGGACGGAGCGTGCAATAGCTCCAGCAACCATCCCATGCAGCAGGCTGGCGTGGGTGCGATTCTACGCCTCGGCGCGGACACTCCGGACATGTCAGGGCCGCGTTGGGTAGCGGTTTGATCCGCAAACTCACAGACCCAGCTACAAGCATCGTGCTGAACTCCTGGATCGATGCGGCTGGCAATCGAGGCGTGCAACGCTGGCGGCGTCGTGACATTCCCTATGGGTACTTGAGGCGAGCAGCGAGAGCGAGGCTCCGGCGGGTCCGTGATGTGTTAGCCTCGTCGTAGATCCCAGCGGCAGCGCTGGCACCTGTTCGTACTTAGCCAAACCCAGTAGACCGCGAATGTTTGAAGCCGCCTTTGATTTCTTCTTTGATCTCGTGCACGCAATCAACCCCAAGTTTGCGTGGTTCATCCTGTTGAGCATCATCGCCCTAGGAATCTACGTGTGGATTTAGGCCGCTGAGCGGGTGGGCTTGGTTCGGCAATGCAGCATAGGAGCCAAGGCCGGGACGGAAGTCTTTATCGCCGCTGACCCTATTGAGTTCATTGGCTGTGCGCTTGGGGCTTACTTGGATAACGATGGCAAACCCTGATGGGGCGTGACTATTCCGATAGTGGGTACCTTATTGAGCTTTAGAATGGCGCTTGCGGAGGATTTTGAGGGGATGGTATTCACGATCTCATCGTCGGCGTGTGCTTGTCGGGGAGCTCTGGCTGCTATGGCGGCGGCAATGTTCGCTTGCTGTCCGGTAAGAGCGGCAAGGAACTTTGCATGGTCTCCGAAGCGGACTGCATGGAACCGGAAGGCGAAACCGGCGGTAACGGAGAGAGCCCCGCACGCAGCAAATAGCTGCGCACGGGGCTCACATAGTTTCGTGTGGGTCGGCTTGACTTAGTGCACGACAATGCGCGCCATGTTCCCGTGGGCTTCTACGGTGGCAATGTTGTCGGCTTCAAGCCAGTTGTAGACCTCGTCTAGCGGTACGACCAAGCCCATGTGCGGCACGATGGTGGGACGCAGGTTGCCGTGGGTGTAGATCTTGGAGAACACGCCCATGAGGTGATTGGAGGAGCCGTCGTAGATGCCTCCCCCCGAGTTGCCGATGTAGGTAGGAGCGCTGATCATCCAGTAGCGGGCTCCGTCGATTAGGTGATCGAGGTCTGCGATCTCACCTGAGGTCGGAATCGGATCGTTGCCGAGCGGGCAACCGACCGCGTAGATCGAGTGGAAAATACGCCGGCTTTCCAAGTAGGAGCGGGAGGCCAGGGTCGCGCCATTGGGCACCTGGAGAGTATCGACGAGTACGAGTAGGGCAGCGTCGATCTCGGCGTTCTTACCGATCAGAGTGGCGGTGTGTTGTTCGGTGGTTCCATCTTCAAGGTAGATGGTTACGGGCACAGCGATGTCTTCTGGATCAAGCTTGTCGGCGAGAATGTCGCGCACAACATGCCACGCGGTGACGACTAGCGTCTCGTAGCCTGTTCCATCCTCCAAAAGAGTCGATTGCAGGATCACCCCGCTACCCACAGTGGAGTCGCCAGCCAGCTGCACGGTCGGCCCGACTATGCGATCCCAACGGTGGTTGACCTCGGATTCGGCAGGATTCATTTCCGAAGTAATGCGATCTAAATCCAGACGTGTGGTCTCCACAAGATTCCGGGTGGAGGTCATGGCTTCGGTCAAACCTGTCACGTTTTGGTGCACGCCGGTTTCCAAAGAGTCGAGCCTTTGGTCTAAGTTCAGGCGCGCGAGAATGCCTTGCAAATCTTCAATGCGCTCTCGTTCCGCTTGCAAGGACAGGGTCGCTTCCTGGAGGGCGAGTGTAAGGGAGGTTTGCACGCTGGCTTTCTCCGCGCGCATATCCTCCATTTCCGATTCCAGCTTGCTCAGCGTTGTCGACAAGCGATCCGCTGCAAGGTTCATTTCAGTTCGCATTTCAAGCATGCGCGCGGGTACTTCGTGGCTGGACTGGTCCAGTTTGTGAAGACTCCGCTCCATGGTTTTGACACGGGTAACACCCATGCTGCCAATGACGAGCACGATTGCGAGGGGGATAAATATTCGCTGCATAAGCCAGCCTCAGATAGGGGGGAGAGGAAGTCATGCACCAATTGCGACTTCCTAGGGGTTGATGAGGTATCGCCCCGCGAGCTCTGCGACCTTGAATGCAACTTCGAAACTACTTTCCACAAGCGTTCACAGGCTTTCCCCAGGCTCAGAGCGCTCATAAGTCCTTACGCTGAATTACTCTTTGCCCCATGTGGAGACCCCTTTTCCACAACCCTATTCAATTATGACGGCAGGGACTTGCCTCGGGCTGACACAGCGATCTCAGTGACTCAGTCCTCGCTCTGAAATGTCAATGGAGGCGTCGAATCTCGAGAATCAAGTCGCCTTCTTCGATCTCTTGCAGCGTATCCCAGCCCCTGACCACTTGGCCGAAAAGGGTGTAGCGGCTGTCCAAATGAGGCGTGGGCCGATGGGTAATGAAGATCTGATTGCCGCCAGAGTCCGGGTTTTGATTGCGCGGCATGCCGAGTGCGCCTGCTGCGTAGGGCAAGGGGTTGAACTCCTGCGCAAGAGAGTCGTCAGGGGAACGCCACGTGCCAGATCCATTGCCGTCGCCCCGATAGCACCCTCCTTGAACAACGAAATCGGAAACGACGCGGTGCCAAGTCAGACCGTCATAGTGGCCCTTGGCCGCAAGGGTCAAGAAACTATGTACGTGGGTCGCCGCGGCCGTCGGGTACAACTCGAGTACGAGCGTTCCCCGGGTGGTTTCGATCGAGACGCTGGGATTGCCCAGGTCCAGGTTGAACTCGGGGGCTGTTTCGGGAGCGAGCAGTGAAGCCCTCCGAGGATCCAGGTCCGTCGGAATATCTTCGCCACGCTTCGTGAGTTGTTCCTTGGCGACCTGGGAAACGTAGCTGTCCGGGTCAGATACGGCGACCCGTAGGAAGTCGACAGGCTCCTTCCCTTTGATTTTTGCAGCCGTTAGCAAAGCATTGAAGCGAACTTCGGGCCCCACATCGCCAACGCCTTGATCGTAGGCCTCAATGAGGAACGGAAGGTCTGCAACAGTCACTTCCCATTCACCGATTGCATTGATTGCGGCGAGGGAAATACCGTTGTCCTTGTGCCCACAGTAGTCGCGTACGCGGGCTCGTATGGCGCGGTTTACTAGGGGAACGAGGCCTTCGATCGCGGCTCCGACCACTTGGGGGTGTTTGTCGCTGAGCAAAGCGAACAGGATTCCTTGGGCTTCATTGGCCTCGAGTTTGTTTGCGATGCTTGCGGCCGCCCTTCGTTGGCGATAATCCCCGGAACGAGCCCAATCGCGAACGAATGAGACGCTCGCAGCGGGATTGAGTTGGACTACAACCGCAAAGGCAGCACGTCGAACCATGGGCGAAGGGTCTTGATCGAGCGCACTGGCATACTCCATGGACCGAGCTTCCAAGGGCAAGGCTAGTAACCCAGCCGCACGTACATGCTTGCTGGCGTGTTGCAAAACATGTTCGCGCAGCCGAGGAGCAAGTCCACGGCCCAGAGTCTTCAATCCTCGCAAGGCCTCGGTGGCTACGCGTGCATCCGCGTGCATGGCTGACCTTGAAAGTGCCTCGGACAAGACATCTCCTTGCTGGCCGAAAGCCTCTTGGGCGTCCACAACCGTTTGCGCCGCTCGTGCCAGCCCGAGGGTGGCAAAAAGATGTTCTAACACCGGAGCTTTGGGGTTGGAGAGCGTCGATGTGAAAGGGATCCAGTCTCCGCGCAGTTCTTCACGTCTCGCCAGGGTGAAGAGAGCCATCCAGCGTGCTTCTTCCGGACCGTTTGCGGCAACATTGGCCAGACCCACTCCCGCAAGTGCCCATTGCTCGGATTCCTTGGGCCAATAATAAATAGCCAGGCATGCAGCTTGCTGGGCTGCCGGTGCTGGATCTCGCAATCCCTGGAGTCCCGCGCTCCTAGTGTCCGTGCTCTTGAGACGCCCCAGTGCCAACCAAATCTGCGCTCGCACGTCCGGATCTTCATCATCTGCCGCGTCGATGAGGTCCGGCGTACAGGAAATATCACCGCGAGCACCCAACGCAAAGGCTGCAGCGCGCCGAACGGAGGCGATCTCGTCCTCCAGCGCCACTTCCAGAGCACCGGTCACGTTTCGGCCATAATCATCCAGTCGCATGCGCCCCAGAGCTGTTGTGGCCTTCAAGCGCACTGCTGGATCATCGTGCTGAACCAACGTTTGGAGGTAGCCGCCGCCCGTAGCCCGTGACTGTTCCAACCGCGCAATGTTGCTCCCCAAGTCCATCGCATTGAGGGCACCAGAAGCCGGACCTGCGAGCTGAGTTTGCTGGCCCAGATCCCGGGGTGTCTGCTTCACGGCATCGGAGATGGCGCTCAGGCTATTACAACCGAGCAACGTCCAGGATAGGGAAAAAAGGATCGTGCTAGTCGGGGGTGTGGCTCGTCGCATTGACGTATTATGGGCAGTACGGTTCCGACTATGCCAGGGTAGAAGTCTCGGCCCGGTCCTCCCCCTCCAACCCCAAGCTATACGCACCCATTTCATGGCAATCTCCACCATCCCCGAAGCTCTCGAGGATCTCCGCCACGGCAAAATGGTCATTTTGGTAGACGATCCCGATCGCGAAAACGAAGGGGATCTGGCCATGCTGGCCCAATTCATCACCCCAGAAGCTGTGAATTTCATGGCGCGCGAGGGGCGTGGATTGATTTGCATGCCCATGGCAGGGGCCATTTGCGATCAGTTAGGGCTGGAGCCGCAAACCAGCGACAATACGAGTTCATTTGAGACAGCTTTCACCGTCTCCATTGAAGCTGTGACGGGCGTCACGACGGGGATTAGCGCGGCGGACCGCTGCCGGACGATTCAAGCGGCTGCAGCAGCGGATGCCAAACCCTCCGACCTGGCCCGGCCCGGTCACATCTTTCCCCTGCGTGCCAAGGACGGCGGCGTATTGGTTCGGGGCGGGCAAACCGAAGGTACGGTCGATCTGGCGCGCTTGGCCGGATCCCGTGAAGCGGGCGTGATCTGCGAAATCATGAACGATGACGGAACCATGTCACGCATGCCGGAATTGGAGGTCTTCGCCAAGAAGCATGACCTCAAGATTTGCACAATCTCAGACCTGATCGCATACCGGCGCCATACGGAGTTGCTGGTCGAGCGCATCGCCCAGGATATTCCTCTACCCACCCCCTTTGGCGACTTCCAGATGCACCTCTTCAAGTGTCTGCTGGACGGGAAAGAGCACATCGCTTTGACGCGGGGCGTGCCGCAGACCGAAGAAGGTCAGGCCCCGCCCAAGATGGACGAAGCGGCTTATGTGCGCGTGCACTCCGAGTGCCTCACGGGAGATGTGCTGCATAGCTTGCGCTGCGATTGTGGTCCCCAGCTGGATTCCGCGCTCGAAATCATCGGGAGGCAAGAGCACGGCGTTCTCTTGTACTTGCGCCAAGAAGGGCGCGGCATAGGCCTGGCGAACAAGCTCAAGGCCTACAAACTTCAGGATGGGGGGCTCGACACAGTAGAGGCCAATCAGGCCCTGGGCTTCTCGGCGGACCTGCGGGAGTATGGTATCGGAGCGCAAATTCTCAGCTACTTGGGTGTATCGAGCATGCATCTTCTTACGAACAACCCCAAAAAGATCCACGGCCTCTCCGGCTACGGGATTGAAATCGAGAGTCAGAAGCCGCTGGAAGTTGATTCTAACCCCAACAACGAGCGATACTTACAAACCAAGCGCGACAAGCTGGGGCACACATTTGGGCCCAAGTGCGGGCAGGGCGGCGCCTGAGGGGGCGCGCCAGCTAGCGATTTATCACCTCTTGCGAATTCCTGTGGAATAGGAACCTGACTGGTCCGTCAAATCGGCCGTTATGGGACTGATACGTATGGAAAGAATCGAAGTGAACGACGAAGAGCTGGTTCGAGATACTCTCGAAGGCAGCCGTGAGGCGTTCCAGATCCTTGTAGAGAGGCATCAGAGCCGTCTTTTTGGACTGGCTCGCCACTACGTACGCAATCAGGCGGAAATGGAGGACCTGGTTCAGGAGTCTTTCCTCAAGGCGTATTCGCGCTTGTCGAGCTTCCAGAACCAAGCCAGCTTTTACACTTGGTTGTACCGCATCACCAAGAACACGATCCTGGATTACTTGAAGCGCAAAGGGCGCTCTCCGGTACAGGCCATGGAGGATCCCGAAGAGGTCCTGGGTGGTTCATCAGGCGCGGAAGGTCGATCAGGCCGTTTGCCCGCTCCCGATGCCCAGCTATTGAGTTCTGAAGTGGTGCAGATCACCCGTGACGTCCTGCAGGAACTGCCCGACATCTTCCGAGATGTCTTGATCCTGCGCGAATTGGAGGGGCTCTCCTACGCGGAGATCTCCGAAACCCTGGGTGTATCAATCGGAACCGTGGAATCACGGATTTTCCGGGCCAGGGCAAAGTTCAAGGACAAGCTGATCCAAAAGCACCCCGAATTTGTGGAGGGACTGTAATTATGCGCTGTGAACAATCTGAGAGATGGATTTCCCTGGGAGCCGATCAGGAGCTTTCTGTGAAAGAGGTCGGGCTCCTGCGAGAGCACCTGGCCCAATGTGCCTCTTGCCAAGCTTTGGCCGAGGAGGTCCGTGGGATGAGCCGTTGGTTTGTCACGCCCCCTAAGGAAGTGATTCCGGCCGGCTTTGCTGAGCGCGTGGTGGCTGCGGCCTTCGACGAGCAGCGGCAGGCATCTAAGGGGCCGCAAGGATTGCTCGTGGGCGGCGCTGCCACAGAAGCCGGTGCCGGTGGGTCCCGCATGCAGGGGTTCCTACTGCAAATGACCGCCCTGGCAGCGCTCCTTTTGGTGGCCTTAGGATTTGCTTTGGCGGGCAAGCAGGCCTCGGAAAGCAGAGATTTGAAGGCTGATGTGAACTCCTTGGAGAGTCTGATCAAAATCATGGACAAAGAAAACGCCTTGGAGAATGTGCAGGGGATCAAGGATCCCTTGAAAGAGGACTCCAAGAAGGTCAAGTCTGACGAGGACGATGCCGAGTGAAAGATCGCCTTCTGGTGATTGGCTTGGCGTGCATCATGTTCCTTTCAGGCATGGTCTTTTCCCGCCTATTGGACAAGAAAGGGGTCGAAAAGACCCCTTACGAGTCCCTTGCGACCCAGTTCGAGCAAGAGTTCGAACTCTCCAAGAATCGATCTAACCACCTGCGAGAGTTGCTTCGATTCCACTACGAAAAGCGGCAACGCATCATGCAGCGCCACGAGTCGACCTTGGATACCCAACAAGGACGAGAATTGGATGAGGAGGACCAGAAGTTTATGGCCCTCATTCGTGATATGGTCTTACCCCCGCACCAGCGAGAGCTTTTTGACAAGCTCCTGGCTGGCACCGAAACCCTTTTCCCCGCACGCTGACCGATGGCACGTTCCTGCGGCCTACGCATGGGACCCCGGCGCTTTGAGCTGGTGGTTCTAGAAGGCAATTCAAAAAAGCACAAGATTATCGCCTACTACGCTGGCGAGTTTGACCCGGACGCCGAGGATCCCGCCAGCCATGCTGTTGAGCTCCTAAAGGATGCTGCCAAAGCGCACCGCATCCCTACGGATAACTTGGGTCTGGTGATCGACAGTGGTACTAGCGCGTTCCGGCACCTGAAGCTTCCGTTCTCGGATCGCTCCAAGATGGAGCAAATCATCAAGTTCGAGGTGGAGGACGATCTTCCCCAGTGGAACATTGATGATGTCGTGATCGACTACCACGTGCTCGAGGAGAGCGATGATTCATCCAGCTTGCTGGTGACCGCGGTTCCCAAGGAGGATCTGCAGGCCGCGCTTAAGTTGCTTGAGCGCGCAGGCTTGGAGCCTCTCCAGGCACAGTTGGAAACCTCGGCAATGGTCAACGCCGCGGCTTCTGCAAGCCTTTGCGGCCCTGAGGAAGCGCAGCTTCTGGTCCACGTCGGCGAACTGGCGACATCGGTAGTGGTCATGGATGGCGGCAACATTCGCGAGATGCGAGTCATTCATATTGGCGCCTTGACCCACGAGTTGGCATTGGTGGCTGAGAATGCCGCCGAAAACCTTGGAGAGGATGGCGCGGGCGAAGCGCCGGCCGTCAAGAAAACCGACCCAGTCGAAGCCAGCCGTCGCGTCGATCAAGCCATCAAGCGCATCCGTCGTGAGCTAGGACGCACTTTGTCCGGAGCCAAGACCACTTTCCCGATCGAAGCCATCCATGTTTGCGGTATCGAAATGCCAGGCTTGGTAGGCGAGGCGATCATGGACGTTCCGGTCTACATCCTCGATTGCTTTGATGAGGACGAAGGTCAGCCTGCCGATGGCTTTGGTCAACTCGTGGCAGCCTACGGTGCCGCGGTGACCCAACTGGGTGGCGGAATCATGCAACCCAAACTGCGTCGAGAGGAATTGGCGTTCAGCGGCACTTGGGAACGCATAGAGTTCCCCATGGCCGTCGCGGCCATGTTGCTCGCTATGTTGGGAGCGGTCTTCTACATGATGGAGCGCCAAAAAGTGCAACGCTTGGAGGGCTCTATCGAATTCCTGGTGAAAAGCAATTTCAACTATTTGGTGGGCACACCTGGGGCATTGACCCAAGCCACCATGGTGCCGCCGTCCAAAAATATAGTGAAGTTCGCCAAGCAATTTCGCCCTGCAAAGGGTGAAGGCCGCGCCTACTCACGACCCATCGAGAGTGCCTTCCCGGACACGCTGAGCTTCCTGAATCAGGATTTGAACAATCTGAAGGGGGAACTTGGCGACACCGGTTCGATCAAGCAGCCCCAATCGGCATTCGTTGCCAGCAACCTGGTCTTTGATCTGCTGCGGGCCAACTCCAGTCGCTGGCGTACGAGTATCCACAAGATCAGTGGCGAATTCATCGATGGCCGAAACGCCAATGAGAACGGTTGGGTTGACATCCGTATGGATGTCGTCTTCTACGGATCTAATTCTGCGGAGGCCACACGGGCCTACGAGCAGTTCCGGAGTGAACTTGAGAATCAGGATGCTTGGTTCGTCAAGTTGGATGAAAAACCCACCAAGGAACTGGCCTCGGGGGATGGAATCATCGTGGAAGGTCTGACCATCGGCGTGGACACCACCAAAGTCATTTCAGGGCTCTAAGTACTAGGTAACCATCATGAGTTCACTCAAGAAACTAACGGCGATGCAATACATGATCGCCCTCTGCCTGGTCGGTGCCTGTGTACTCGGCTGGCTGGGTTTGGATAAGTATCAACGGGCAGGCGAACTGCGCGAATTGCTGGCCATCAACGCCCAAGACGAAGCCTTGGCCGCGCAAGAAAGCCTCTTGGAGCTGCAAGTCCAGGAGATACAAACCAAGGCGCGCCAATACACCGAACTGCACAAGCGGCTAGAAGGTGAGGATCGTAGCGCGAGTGAAGACTCCGCTTCCTACATCCGAGGCATTGCGAGCAACCGTCAAATCGCGCTAGGCAGTGTGTCGGTCAACCCCTCCTCGCGCGGCGTGAAGAGCCTCCGGGGTTATACGGACCGCGTCTATGCCGTTATCCCCAAGAACTTGGGGGCCGGTAAAAAGAAGGTTCCGACCTTCCAGCGCACGCAGATAGCCAACTTCATGTTCAAGCTTGAGGAAGGCTATAAGCAGGTCAAGGTTACGAAGTTCACGATCGGAACATCGAAGCCTCTAAAGGCCGAAGACATCCCGGATGACAAGTGGACATTCCGGTGCTCCATGACCCTTCGCGGAAAAACCGAGTAGTCAGCAAAGTGACCACCTCAGGATTTAAGCCCCTGGACCATCAGCGCTTGGCGCCCGACGAAATGCAACGTCGGGCCCAGGCGCTGCTCCTTGAAACAGAGCGCCGCCGTAGCGTGCGGCACTTCTCATCCGACCCGATTCCAGCAGAGGTTATTGACCGCTGCATCCAAACGGCGGGCACCGCTCCCTCCGGGGCCCACAAGGAGCCTTGGACTTTCGTTGTGGTGACGGACCCAGCCAAAAAGCGTGCAATTCGAGAGGCGGCAGAGGAGGAAGAGCGCGAAAACTACTCGGGTCGCATGAACGAGGAGTGGATCAAGGATCTCGAACGGCTTGGTACCACCGCTGAAAAGTCTTTTCTAGAAACGGCCCCTGCATT
>JBLFXY010000138.1:0-10364 GCA_047611645.1 Glaciecola sp. | reverse complement strand
TTTACTCCCCAACAACCCGGGGGGGCCCCGGAGGGGCCCCCCCGCCTTTTGGGTTGGGTCGAAACCCTAGCGGGTGGGCTTACTGGACGCTGAGCAGTTCAACGACGAAGACTAGGGTTGCGTTGGGGCCGATTTTGGGCGGGGAGCCGCGCTCTTTGTAGGCCAGGTTGCCGGGGATGACGAACTTGTACATGGCGCCGGCTTTCATGAGCTTGAGGCCTTCGGTCCAACCGGAGATGACTTGCGTCACGCCGAAGGTGGCGGGCTGGCCGCGCGTGTAGGACGAGTCGAAGCTGGTGCCGTCGGTGAGCCAACCGGAGTAGTGCACGGTGCACTTGTTGGCGTTGGTGGGCATGGCTCCGTCGGCATCGCCTGCGCGCAGAACTTGGTACTGCAGACCGGATGCGGTCGTAGTCAATTCTTCAGCGGTGGGCATGGAGAATGCGGGCGCGTCGAACTTTTGGGCGGAGTTCAGCTTGATCTGCCAGACGGTGATCTCGGGCTGATCTTCCGGTTTGCCGGGTGTGCGGATGTCCTCGGCTTTCGGCACGCGGATGAGCAGGTGGGAACCCGGCTTCATTTTGCCCATGATGGACTTCAGGAAGGGGATGCCAGGGTTGCTCGGCGGACCGACTTGGACGCCGATCATCGAAGAGGAAATGGTGATCTTTTTCTCTGCGTCGTAGCGAGCAAAATCGAAGTTCACCGAGTCGGCTTCCGAGCCCAAGAGGCCTTCGCCAGCGGCGATGACCTGGTAGGTGACTCCGTTTTCCATGGTGACGGTCTCGCGCTCTTCGGACCACTCCACGAAGGGCAGAGCCTTGGCGGTGATCGCGATCAGCTCAATTTCGAAGATCAGGGTAGCCTTGGCCGGGATCTGGGGCGGGCGGCCGGCTTCGCCGTAAGCGAGGTCGAAGGGGATGGTCAGCTTTAGCTTGGCGCCGGGGCTCATCAGAGCCAGGCCTTCGTTCCAGCCTTCGATGACTTGGCCGATGGCAAACTCGGTGGGCTCGCCCCGGTTGTAGGACGAGTCGAACATGGTGCCGTCCGTGAGCCAGCCCGAGTAGTGGACCTTGACCTTGTCGCCGAAGCCGGGGAATTCTTTGCCGTTGCCCGGCTGCAGGACCGAGTACTTGAGACCGGACTCGGTGGTCAGGATCTCCGTGTCGGCAGGAATCTGTCGCGTGGCAGGAGCCTCGGCGGGTTCTTGGTTGGCCATCAAGAGTGTGGAGACGGCGACCATCGATATGGCAGCCAGAAGGATTTGTATGGGTTTCATGGGGTGTAACTATTGGGGACGCGTCTCGATTCAAGGCGCAGCGCAAGGGGGACTCTACCGGGGAGGGGCCCTCCTGACTAGACCCCCTCTTTTCAGGGAGGAAAAGGCTTCGAATCGATCCTGATGGGCCATTCCTGGGCTTTCCAGGGGGGGATTTGGATGGGACTCCAGACGGGGAGTGCGATTGCTCGATGGCTTTCTACTCCTATGTTGACCCTTCTTACTTCCATACGCCGCGCTCCCCGGGTGTGTTGGCTCCTAACTAGCCTGCCCCTGATGGTTTTTATGAGCGCATGTAGCGCCCCCTCGATTACGGCGGGATTGGGTGTGGCTCGGCTCTCTAGCAGCGGCGCTTTTGGGGCAACGGACAGCGGCACGGTGGTGACCTCCAGCATGCGATCCCTGGGCTTGGAGCAGGACGAAACCAGCTTGCTGCCGAGGATTTTCCTCCGTGATGGGCGCAGGGCCATCGAATTGAGCGGGTTTCGGGTGGATTATGCAGGCCAAGGTGTAATGGAGGCCACGATGACAATGAACGGCTCAACCTTGGTCGCAGGAACTCCGGTGGACAGCCAGTTTGGAATGGGAGCCTACAGCGGAGTATTGACCTGGGATGTGGCGCGCTTTGGCAACTCCGTTTTGGGTTTGGGCTTTGGCCTAGAGTGGGTCGACCTGGATGTGGCCTTGAATGAAACCGGCGGCGCCCTGGGCTTAGAGAGCAGCCAGCAGTTTCCTTTGCCGTTGATCGGAGTGCGCTTGTCCAACGATCAGAGTCCGGTTTCGGGGAGTTTGAACCTCGGTTGGATCAGCCTGTCGGCGCCAGAGGCGACGGCGAGCGTGCTCGATGTGGATGGTCGTGTCGATGTGCGTCTATATGGCAAGCAGGGAGGTTTGATTCTGCTGGGTATGGTCGGCTACCGGAGCTTCGATATGGACTTGTCCTACGACGATGGTGGGAGTCAAATCGAAGCGAATTTTAAGATCGGCGGGCCCTATGTCGGCCTGCGCATTAGTTTCTAGTAAGTGGTCGCAGCGCCGGGTTTCCCGCTATTCTGGCGTTCATGAAGAAACGCACCTGGATGTCGTGGAGCAGTGGCAAGGATAGCGCTTGGGCCTTGCTGGAATTACAGCGTGACCCTTCGATCGAATTGTGTGGCTTGCTGACCACGGTTAACGAAACCCACGGCCGAGTGGCCATGCATGCGGTGCGGCAGACCTTGCTGGAAACCCAAGCGGAGCGTGCGGGTTTGCCGCTCATCCAGGTCAACATTCCCTCCCCGTGCACCAATGAGCAGTACCAGGAGGCCATGGCCGCAGCCATGCAGCGCGCCCAGGACGACCGTATTCAAGCCGTGGCATTCGGTGATCTTTTCCTGGAGGATATTCGCGAGTACCGGGAGAAGAACATGGAGCCCACCGGGATCGAGCCCCTCTTTCCGCTATGGCAACGCAACACCCGCGACCTGGCTCGGACCATGATCGAGGGCGGTCTGCAAGCCAGACTCACTTGCGTAGACCCGCGCCAATGCTCCGCTGATTTTGTCGGGCGATCCTTCGACGCGGCCTTGCTCAAGGACTTACCTGACACCGTAGATCCCTGCGGCGAAAATGGCGAATTCCACACTTTCGTGCACGCCGGCCCCATGTTCCGTGCACCCATTGCGATCCAAATGGGTGAACGTCTAGAACGCGATGGGTTTCAATTTGCGGACATCTTACCCGCCGAATAGATCGCGCCTATTTGCCCCGGCTCATGAGGCGCCGAGCTTCGGGTAGGCGCAGGGCGATGGCGATGACTGCGTACGCAAGGCCTCCGGCCCCGATGGCTCCAGCCAGGGCAATGGCATTCGGTAGCAGGGCCGCCAGGGGAATCCAGGCGAAGTGGGCGGCCAGGCCGCAGCCCAGGGTGGGGATCAGCATGACCGCGATGCCTTGGAGCGTGCCGCCGGCGGGCTTCGGAAGGCGCTTGGAGAGGCCGGGCAACATGAGCAGCAGCGTTCCCCAACTGGAGATGGCAGTGGCCAGGGATAGCCCATCCACGTCCATGTTGTACTTCATGATGAACAACAGGTTCAGGCCCACGTTGGTGATCAGCATCACGATCGAAATGCGTACCGGATGGGCGAATTCGCCGAGGGCGTAGTAGGTGCGAGCGCACAACCCCGTTGCCCCTGCGGGCAGGATGGCCAAGCACAGCATGCGCAGCGCGGAGGAGGCGCGTTCGACTCCGATCTCGCCGAAAGCTCCGTGTTGGAAGAGAACCTGGATGACCGGTTCGGCCAGTGCAAACAGGCCGATGGATGCGGGTAGAGCAAAAAACGCCACGTTGCGGTGGGTGGTGTCATGCAGTTTGCGTACGGCGGCCAAATCGCCCTTGTGTCCCAAAGCCTTGAGCGCGGGGAAGACCGCGCTGGTGGCTGCGACAGCGACCAGCGCCATCGGGAATTGCTGCACGCGGTTGGCGTAGTAGTGCAAGGTGGGTCCGCCCTTGGGCAGTAGACCCAAGGCCATAAGCCCGTCGATCATCACGTTGATCTGGTACACAGCGGCTCCCAAAGCCATGGGGAGGCTGCTCCAAAGGACTGCGCGCACCGCTTGCTTGCTGATGATCTCGCCGCTCGTATTCACGCCGAGCAAACCGGTTTTGAAAAGCGCGGGAACCTGGACTCCCAACTGCACGAGACCCGCGATGAGAACTCCTGCGGCAAGCCAGCGCGCCATGGTCATATGCGTCGCGGCCGTGGCCGCCTCGTCGGCGGATTCCGTAAAACCGAAGCGCCATGCGATGACTAAGAGCGTGCTGATCCACGCCACATTCATGACCGCTGGGGCCAGTGCGGGCGCTGTGAAATGCCCTCGAACCTGCAAGCCTCCGCTGACCAATGCAGCCAGGCAAATTAGGATCAGGTAAGGCATGACCCGTGCGGCCAGCTCGCGAACCGGTTCTGGATCAGCGCCGAGCCATGCCCAGCCGGTTCCTGGCATGGTGTCGGGGGCCCACAAAGCCAGGGCGATCATGACCGTGGTCAGCAGGATCAGAACGATCAGAAGTCGTACTGCGGTGGCCTTGAATAGGGCCGCGCCCGCCAGATCTCCACGCTCCGCGTCGACTTCGGTGAGGGCGGTTTGAAAGGAAGTGGAGAGGGCTCCCTCGCCTAAGAAGCGTCGAAATACGTTCGGGATGCGCCAGGCGGTGATGAACGCGTCGAAGACCAGCGATTTGTCGCCAAAGAGGGCCGCGGAGAGGGCTTCGCGGATGAACCCCAGGATGCGGCTGACCAGGGTCATGGCCGAGATCCAAACCGTGCGCAGTCCAAGCCGCTTGTGGCGTTGGGTCAGGTCTTGGCGGATCTGGGGAGCAGGCTTTTGGGGTTGCATGGCTGTCGAAGTGGCACCCTACCCAACCGGGCTTCGGATTTCCCGGCTCATTCGATTTCCCGCTAGAATGCGGAGTATGAGCGCCAAACAAATCGAAGTCCGTTGTCCTTGCTGCGAATCCCTGCTGGTTGTGGACGTTCTTACCGCCAAGGTGCTCAAGCACGCCCCCCCCGAGAAGCTGGATGCGACCGGGAAGATCATCCTGGATGAGAATCGCTGGGATTCGGCTAAAACCAAGGTCTCCGGCCGAGGTCAGCGCGGTGGGGATGCATTCGACAATGCCTTGGGACGCGAGCAATCGCGGGAATCCGACCTGGACGATCTCTTCAAGAAGGCCAAGGACAAGGTCGAGAAGCGGGGCAAGGAAGACCTTCCGGAAAAGTAGGCCCCGCCGCCGCCTCATTTCATGGGCAAATTAACATGGTTAGCGCAAGTCGCCCTTTAGGATCTGTCCTGCGTGAATCGCACGCAACAATTGTTATGAAAGTAGGAATCAACGGATTTGGGCGCGTGGGGCGATTGGCTCTGCGCGCGGGATGGCACCGGGACGATATTGAATTCGTTGCGATCAACGAGCCGGCCGCGAGCGCGGGGAATATGGCGTTGTTGTTGGAATTCGACAGCGTGCAGGGGCGCTGGGATCAGGCTTGCCAGGGTTCCGGGGACACGCTCCGAATCGCGGACCGGGATCTGAGCTTCACGGCATTCTCCGAGCCTGGAGATGTGCCGTGGGGGGAATTGGGGGTGGACTTGGTTTTGGAGTGCAGCGGACGCTTTCGCAAAACGGATTTGGTTCGGCCGCACTTGGCGCAAGGAGCCAAGCGGGTAGTGGTGTCCGCGCCGGTTTCCGATGGGCCCCCTAACATCGTCGTTGGCGTCAATCATGGGGACTTTGATTTCTCCGAGCATGAGATCATAACAGCGGCTTCCTGCACGACGAATTGCTTGGCGCCCATCGTGAAAGTCGTGCACGACGGGCTTGGGATTGAGCGCGGATCGGTGACGACCTTGCACGACCCGACCAACACGCAATCGGTTCACGACGCGCCGCATTCAGATCCCAGGAGAGCGCGCGCTTCCCAGATCAACCTGATTCCGACCAGTACAAACTCGGCCTATGCTGTGACCCGTATCTTGCCCGAGCTGGAGGGCCGACTCGATTCCATTGCCGTTCGCGTTCCTGTCCTCAATGCATCCCTGGTCGATTGCGCGTTTCATGTATCACGGGACACGGACGTGGATGAGGTCAATGCGTTGCTGCGCAAGGCTTCCGAGCAAGGCCCTCTCGCGGGCATTCTGGGCTTTGAAACCCGCCCTCTGGTGTCTTCGGATTACGCGCGGGACAAACGCAGCGGCATCGTGGACGCTGGCTGCACGCGTGTGATCGACAAGCGCTTGGTGAAGGTCATGGCTTGGTATGACAACGAGTGGGGTTACGCCAATCGCATGGTGGAATTGGCAGGGATGGTGGCAGGGGCGTACCAGGGGTAACCATGGGGGCCAAACGATCTTCCGTTCGCGAGTATTCGGTTATTACAGCCGCTTATTGGGTCTTTACGCTGACCGACGGGGCCTTGCGCATGTTGGTGCTTTTGTACCTGCACGGCTTGGGTCGGAGTCCGCTGGAGATCGCATCCCTGTTCCTGTTCTACGAGTTCTTCGGTGTTGTGACGAACTTTGTGGGGGGCTGGCTGGGTGCGCGCACGGGGTTGCGCGTGACCCTGATTCTTGGGCTTCTCTTCCAGGTTTTGGCGTGTGGATTGTTGGGGGCCTTGAGCGCTTCGCTCACCCTGCCGATCGTCATGCTGGCTCAGGCCCTGTCGGGAGTCGCCAAGGACCTGACCAAGATGAGCTCGAAGAGTTACATCAAAGCCGTGGTTCCTGCCGGCGATTCGCGTGGGTTGATGCGTTGGGTCGCGTGGCTTACCGGGTCGAAGAACACGCTCAAAGGCGTTGGTTTCTTCCTGGGCGGTATCCTGCTCTCGACTTGGGGTTTTCGCCTAGCATGCCTGGGCATGGCGGGCATCATTGCCGTGGTGTTGGTCTTGGCCTGGGCCCTGCTTCCCCAGGGGGTTGGAAAAGCCAGCAAAACCCACAAGCTGTCCGACATGCTCGCTGGGAATCTGCGCTTGCGTTGGCTTTCGGCGGCTCGGCTGTTTCTCTTCGCTGCTAGAGATATTTGGTTCGTGCTCGCATTACCCCTGTACCTGACCTCTCACTTGAATTGGTCGCACGGTCGCGTGGGGGCGTTCCTCGCGATTTGGGTGGTTGGGTATGGCTTTGTTCAGGCCGCATCCCCGTGGTATGTGGGGGCGCGTGGTGCACGTAAGGGGCCCAACGCGGGTCGCTTGGGCGCATGGACATTCGGATTGCTATTGCCCTTGGTGGGGTTGGCTTTGGCTCTGGCTTGGCCGGAGTCCGGTCATCCTGTGCCGCTTTTGATCGCGGGCTTGGCGATCTTCGGAATCGTATTCGCGACATGCAGCGCCATGCACAGTTACCTCGTCATCGAATATGCAGACGGGGATCGGGTGTCGATGCAGGTGGGCGTGTATTACACGGCCAACGCGATCGGTCGCTTGCTCGGAACGATCCTTTCTGGAGCCTTGTACCAGGGCGCCGGAGAGCCGCTTCGTGGGCTCGTTTGGTGCCTGTGGGGCGCGACCGCACTGGTGCTGATTTCCGGCCTGTTTTGCATTCCCCTCGGTCGAGGGGAGGCAAACCACGCGAGGGAATGAAATGCCCCGGGGTTTCAGGAGCGTTTGAAGGTCCCCGGGGCGGGTTTCTATATGAAAAGTTGTGGGTGGATTCCAAGGTAGGTCAAGGTCTCCGTTTAATTGAAAATTGTTGCAGCCAGTTCATTCAGGCTCGTTCATTTATCAAGACGTAGCGCCTGGAAGGGGTCCGCCACTTTTTTTCGATTACTTACATTTCGAGTCGCATCGTCTCCGAATTGGGCAGTCCAGGGGCCCTATTTGGTGATATTGAGATAGAACCCTGGGCCTTGTGAGGGGGTCGTAGTGCGTTTTTTGAAGCGGGTCACTGAAAACAGTCAACCACTCGCGCATCAGGCTCTGCCCTTACTTCCCCTGGCGCTGCATTTCGTTACAAGAAAAACGAAAAAAAGCCCGTAGGAGGACCTACGGGCTTTTTATGTCAGCTGGAGGGCTTGGGCCTCCTGGCGTTTGGGTTTCAGCCCATGATGTGGAAGCCGGCGTCAACGAAGAGTACGGTTCCAGTGATTCCCCTGCTGTGCGGGCCAGCAAGGAACAGGCATGCGTCTCCGACCTCTTCTGCTGTGACGTTTCTGCGCATGGCTGTGCGAGCGGCGACTTCCTCGATGCGCTTGCCGAAGTCTTTGACGCCGGAAGCGGACAGGGTGCGGACGGGGCCCGCGCTGATGGCGTTGACGCGGATTCCGATGGGGCCTAGGTCGGCGGCCAGGTAGCGCACGGAGGCTTCCAGGGCGGCCTTCGCGATTCCCATGACGTTGTACCCAGGAACGACACGATCGGCGCCAATATAGGAAAGGGTCACGATGCTGCCCTCACGGCCCTTCATGAGGGGTAAGGCGGCGCGCGTGATCTCGGTCAGGGAGTAGGCACTCACCTCGTGGGCGAGCATGTAGCCTTCTTTGGTCGTATTGTAGAAATCGCCTTGGAGCTCTTCGCGCTTGGCGAATGCGATGGCGTGTAGCACGGTGTCCAGATAGCCGAATTCCTCTTTCAGGGATTCGAATAGCTGAGTGACTTGCTCGGGCTTGGTCACATCGCACGGGAGAACCAGTGAGTTCGGGATTTCAGCGGCAAGTTCGCGCACGGTCTTTTCCAAACGATCACCTAAGTAGGTGAAAGCCACACGCATACCAGCGTCGGCCATGGACTTGGCGCAGGCCCATGCCAAGGAGCGTTTGTTTGCGACGCCTAGAACCACGCCGGTTTTGCCTTTGAGAAATGTATCCATATTTGCGGTAGCCCCACGCACGGCGGCAGGCCTTGTTGCCTGCCGGAGCCACGATAGAGGAGCGAAGTGTAGCGCGGGGGGGGCGGCACTTGCCAACGGATTTGGGGGAAGCCTGTCCCAGGGGGTAGGGATCTGGGTCCTAGACCGTGGAGTCGCTGGAGATGCGACTCTCGAAATCCTGTTTCAGAAGAACCACTTCCCCCGATCTGCCCATGACAATCCTATCTGAACGCCAGGCGCCGACCCCCGCCGCATTGCCCCTCCAGCAGCCTCTGGACCAGCAAGAAGCCGAGGTTTCGTGCCCAGGAGGGAGCCTGGATGCTGCCACAGATCTCTTGCTCAAGGTCGTTCCTGGCGACCCGCTGGGCGTGCGGACCCAGGTGGCTCGCCGACTGAGGGAGCGGTGCTTGTTATTGGATCCCCACGGCGTGTCGGTGCTGGTTCTCGCGAGCATAGCAACGCAGCACCCAATAAAAGAGCTTCGACAAGTCAAGGTGGGGACTGGTGCCTCCGAGATGGGCGTGCGCAACTTGGTGCAATCAACTGTTGACCAGGTGATCGATGATTGCGTAGCTGGGAGACTGGAGGTTCCGGTGGCCGGATTTTCTCGGGGGGGAATCCTATCGCAGCTCGCACGGGTACTCAAAATCAGTCAAGTGGAGTTGAATCGGGCATGCGACAGGTTCAACCGAATGCCAGCCGAGGCCCGACGGGCATTTCATGCGCTGGTCCTACAGCGTCGAACCTTGGAATCCGCCTGCCGGAGATCGGCGTCGGTCGCTGAACTCTGGAGCGAAGGCGCCACACGCGGATTGCGCGACATCGTGGGCGCACGAAAGGAACCAAACGACCCGGGGGATCACGCCCTTTCTGGGCAGGGGTTGTCGTGATGGGATCTCCAGACATGCTCGAGGCATTTCTCGATCAGGTGCCGGACGAGGAGAAAGAAGGCGCAAGGCAATTAGTGCACGGCATGCGGCTGTTTGCACTGAGTGCTCAAAAGGATCTGTCACCAGCAGCCGACCTCCCTTTGCTTGCAGCACGAAATGCTCTTTGCTGTATGCAGGATAGAGAGCTTCAGAATTGCTTGGATTTGATAATGAACTCACTTCTCGGCATGCCCGCGGCAGGGCGAGAATCTGTTGGATTTGGAACTTGGCCGGAGTCGGCGTGGTTCCCCATGGGGTCGTCGGGTGCACAAGTTGAAGCAAGCACGGCGAACCGCGCGGTTGAGGAAGCTTGGATTCAATTACGGGCTACCGTGCCTAGCGACACTTGCCTTCCTTTGCCGGGAGCCACCTGGGATTCAGCGGCGACAGATATTCTGGCATTGGCTCCGCATTGGCGTATGAGCCGGGCCTGGATTCGGCTGTGGGTGATTCGCCTGGGCTGGGTAAGGAACGGGCCGTCCGTTGCAGAGAAAGCACTCACACGTTGGTGGGGTCGCTTTGGGGCCGAGCCCACTATCCGTTTATCGAGGGAGGTGGCATGGCACAGGGCGGCACTGGCCTCGGCGCATGGACAATTGGACCTGGTCCGAGCCCTCATCGAGGGCGAGAGCGAAGGTCGGGCTGCGTATTCTTCAGCGGCGGCTGATCCTTTGTTGACTCAGGAGAATGCGGACGCCTTATTTGCCCCGAAAGCCATGGAATGCGGACCCGATATTTTCGCGGAGTGTGATTTGGAAAGCGATGAAATCTCCCGATATCAGCGAGCAGGTGGGGTTGGCGCGATTGTGTCACCC